>NZ_JARKOT010000118.1 GCF_029977985.1 Propioniciclava sp.
AGCCGCGGGCACCGCGGCATGCCGACGAGACGCCCCTGCGCGGCGTCCAGGAACACGGTGAGGTTCCGACCCACAAGGCAGTGAGCCCGTCGGCGACCGTGCGGATGCGCGGGCGGTCGAGGACCAGCCCCCCGGTCGATGGGAACTTCCGCACGATCAACCGGTTCTCGGTGACATTTCGTCGTGGTGGGGTTCCCCGGCCAGGTCGAACGTCCAGGCCGGCCGCAAGGTGACGTCGAGGCCACTCACGACCGCGTGCGGCGCAGGCCGGCGCTGCTCCAGTAGCACGACATGCTCGCGTGCCACGGCGATGAGCGTCAGCCAACCGGAGAAAGGGGCAGAGGCAACCACCCGGCCGGTGCCCGGGTCGATCATCTCGACGACCCACTCGGTGCCGAGCTGGGTCCAGAGGTCGCGCTTGGTGGCGCTCGCGCAGACGAGCAGGGCGCGCAGGAGCTGCCGCGCACACAGCGGCTGGTCCCGGTCGAGCCGCCACCGCTGCCGGCCCGTGGCCGGGTCGAGCCCGTGGATCGCCATCGCGTCGTAGCCGTTGGCGTCGGCTGTCAGCACGACCAGGGTGCCGGCCGCGTCCACCACGAAGCCGGCCTCGACCGAGCCGTCGTAACCCGAAGACAGCGTGGGCTTCCACAGATCCAGCCGCAGGAAGCCGGCCGTCGCCTCCCAGACCATCGCCCCCGTGCCTCCTTGGAGCGCCGGGGGTCGCGGTGGGCGTCAGCACGGGCAGGGGCGTCCACGGGGTGCCGGACACGGTCGGGGCGAACGTGGGCAGGCCCGGCCCCTCGTCCTCGCTCGGGCCCGACCTGCGGAGTGCGTCCCCGAGGGGCAGGGCGGCGAAGACAAGGAGTACCACCAGAGTCCCGGTCAGGGCCTTCCGCCACCACGGGGACAACGGTGGCCGTTGCGGAGCCGGAGACCCCAAGCCCGGATCAGCCGCAGGCGCGGGCGGCTGCGGCGGGGCCGCCGAGGACACGGGCGGGACCCAGGCATCCGGACGCTCCGGGGGTGGCTGCTGGTCGGGACGGCCGTGGGGTTCGGTCATAGCGCCTCCTCGCCCGGAGTCTACGAGAGCGCTCCGACAAAGGGGCCGCGCATCACCAGGTGTGCGCGACCGCCCCCGCCAGCAACCACCGATCGCCGGTGCGGCGCCACGTCTGGACGAACGCCAGTCGCCAGCGGTTCCGCCCGCCGTACACGGACGCGTCGGTCACGATGCGGCCCCGTAGGGTCGCCATGTCACCGGCCACGTCGATCACGGGCTCGCCCGCCTCGTCGACCGAGTGGTAGACGAACTGCCCCTGCCCCATCTCCGCTAGCCACCCCGCCTTCGGCTGCTCATAGCCCGAGATGTGGGTCAACGTGGAGTCGTCGGCCAGAAGCGCGTCCAACGCCGCCCGGTCACCGGCGCGCATGGCCGCCAGGTAGCGGCCATAGGCCGATCGGACGCCGGCGGCGTCCGCGTCGCTGGTCACGGGCGGACGAGGGACTTGATCGCCCGGCGCTCGTCCATGGCCGCATAGGCCTCGGCGATCTCGGAGAGGGGCAACTCCAGATCGAAGACGCGGCCTGGGTTGATCGTCCGCGCGAGAACGAGGTCGAGCAACGCAGGCAGGTAGGCCCGCACGTGTGCCGGACCGCCCTTGATGCCCTTGTTGTCCCAGAACAGCTGGCCGAGAGGTAGATCGCCGTGCGGGATGCCGAGCAGACCGATGTCGCCGCCCTTGCGGCAGGCGTGGACGGCCGTGAGGCGGGCGTCCTGCGTGCCGACGCACTCGATGACGCAGTCGGCGCCGATGCCGTCGGTGAGCTCCTTGACCCGGGCGATACCGTCGTCTCCCCGCTCGGCGACGATGTGGGTGGCGCCGAACTCATGCGCGACGGCCTGCCGGTCGGCGTGGCGGCTGAGGGCGATGACGGTGCTGGCGCCCATCGTGGCTGCGGCGAGCACGGCGCACAGGCCCACGGCACCGTCGCCGACGACGACCACGCTGCTGCCCGGCTGGACGCGGGCGCTCACGGCGCCGTGCCATCCCGTGCACATGACGTCGGACAGGGCGAGCAGGCTCGGGATGAGGTCGTCGTCGACCGGTCCGGGAACCACCACGAGCGTGCCGTCGGCGTTCGGGATGCGGATCATCTCGGCTTGGCAGCCTGCGTAACCGCCGCCGTTCTCACAGTTGCAGGTGGCACCCTTGCGGCACGTCGCGCACCGCCCGCAGCTGTGGGTGAAGCCGCCGACGACGAAGTCGCCGGGCTTCACTGTGGTGACCGCGTCGCCGACCTTTTCGACGATGCCGACGTACTCATGCCCGATGGGGGTCGGCTCCTGCACCTCACTGATGCCGCGGTAGCGCCACAGGTCCGAGCCGCAGACGCACGCCGCAACGGTGCGGATCACGGCGTCGGTGGGCTGCTCGATGGTGGGTTCTGCGCGTTCCTCGTAACGAACGTCGCCGGGTGCGTGAATGACTGCTCCGAACATGGTCCCATTCCATCGCGTCGGCGCTGGCAGCGGAAGAGCGCTGACGGGTACGGCCGGTGCCTCCTTCGGCGGCGGCCGCTCGGCGCCGCCGACTGCGGCCATGTTCACACTCACGGAGCACTGAAACGATCACGGTGACGTGTCAGCGCCTCCTGAGTGTGAACTTGGCCGCATCTCCGGCGCCGACCATGTCGATTCCCACGCCTTCCATCCGTCATCGTGGTGAGGTCGCGATCGCGGCCCGGAACCTCGAGGAGGACACGATGAAGTACCTGGTCTTGTTGATCGGCAACGGCGACGAGCCCGACTGGGAGACCCTGAGCGAGGCGGAGCAACACGCAACGATGCAGAAGTTCGAGGACTTCGGGACGGCATGCGCCGACCGGGAAGGCGTCGAGATCCTGGCCGGCGAGGCCCTGGGCGGCCCGAGGTCGGCCACGGTGATGCGGACGCGGTCGGGCGAGGTGACCCTCACCGACGGTCCCTATGCCGAGTCGGTCGAGCAGTTGGGTGGGTTCTACCTCGTTGAGGCGCCCGACCTCGACGTGCTCGTCGACCTGCTGCGGTGCCTGCCCGCCTACGACCTGCAGATCTCCCCGGTCATCGATCCGTTCTGATCCATGCCGGCGGAGACACTCGAGCGTGTGGTCCGCGAGGAGTGGGGGCGCCTCATCGCCCTGCTCCTCGCGGAGTCGCGCCGCCTCGACCTCGTCGAGGACGCCCTGGCGGACGCGGTCGAGGCGGCCGCCCGGCGCTGGCCGGCCGACGGCCCCCCCTCGAACCCGCAGGCGTGGTTGCTCACCGCCGCCCGCCGTCGCATCGTGGACCGGCTGCGGGCGGAGGCGATCCACCGCCGCAAAGCGCCGCTCCTGATCACCGATGCCGCAGGGGAGCAGGAGGTGAGGCCCGCCCGCGAGCCGACCCCCGAGGAGGAACTGCTGCAGCTCGTGATCCTGTGCGCGCACCCCGCCCTGACCCGAGCGTCGGCGAGCGCCCTCGCCCTGAGGCTCGTCCTCGGGGTGACCACGGCCGACATCGCTCGCCTCTTTCTCGTCCCCGAACCCACCGTGGCTGCCCGCCTCACACGGGCCAAGAAGAAGATCATCACCGCGGGGATCCCGTTCGGCTCGGTCGGGGCGTCCGACCTGCCCGCCCGGCTCGACGGCGTCGCCGAGACCGCCTATCTGGCGTTCACGGCCGGGTATGCCCCCGGCAGCGGGCCTGATCTACTGCGCACCGACCTCGCCGGCGAGGCGATCCGCCTCGCGCGCGTGTGCCTGCGGCTCTGCCCCGGCGAGCCGGCGCTGGTCGCTCTCGTGGCCCTCATGCTCGTCCAGCACTCCCGCCGCGACGCTCGCGTGGACGCCGAGGGCCACCTCGTTGTGCTGGCCGACCAGGACCGGTCGCGGTGGCATGCCGACGAGATCGCGGAGGCGCGGGCTCTACTCGCCCACCCCGCCCTCCGCGCCCCCGTGGGAGCCCTGGCAGCCTCCTACGCACTCCAGGCCGCGATCGGCGCAGAGCACGCGGCGGCGGAGTCGGCGGCTGTCACCCGCTGGGACCGCCTCGTCGCGCTCTACGACCAACTCCTGCGGGTCGCACCCACTCCTGCCGCCCGTCTTGCCCGCGCGGTGGCTGTCGGCGAGGCGTCCGGGCCGGAGGCCGGCCTGGCGGCCATGGCCGGTGAGTTGCCCGCCAACCACCGGACGCCAGCGGTGCGCGCCGAACTACTCGCCCGGGCGGGGCGCCCCGAGGCGGCCCGCGCCGCCTTCGACGACGCGCTCAGGCGGTGCGACAACGCGGCCGAGCGCGACCACCTCGAGCGCCGCCGGGCGGCGCTTCCTTGAGCGCTACGCGTCGGGCTGGAGCGGGCCGTAGTACCAAGACGCCGTGACGCCGCCGTCGATGAGGAAATCGCTGCCGGTGATCCAGCGGCCGGTTTCGCCCATCAGGAACGCCCCGAGGGCCCCGATCTCATCAGGAGTGCCCGCCCGGCCGGCGGGCGAGAGCTCGAGCATCCTGCGGTAGCCGGCGCCACGCGGGCCGGTGAGTTCGTCGCGGGCCAACGGGGTGATGACGATGCCGGGGCTGATGGAGTTCACGGTGGCACCGCGTTCGCCCCACCGCACCGCCTCGCCCCGCACCCGCAGGGCGTTGCCCCGCTTGGCGAGCTGGTAGGCGTGCAGCGTGTCGGTCACCACGTCCTCGGAGAGGAACGGCAGCGCCAGCAACGCGTCGGCGGGCGTGGTGGCGAGCAGCCGGTCCTGCTCGGCGGTGAGCGCCGGGAGCCGGTGGCCGGACTGGGAGGCGATGACGAGAGCCGAGCCGCCGGGCGCGATCACCTCGCCGAACTCCTCGAAAACGACCGCCGAGCCGTACAGGTCCACCTTGAGGATGGCCGACACCGGCGCCTGCGACGGGGAGACGCCGGCCGCGTTGATGACGCCCGTCACGTCGCCGGCACCGGCTGAGCGCTGGGCGAGCGCCCGCACCGATTCCCGCGACGACACGTCCACCGTTGTCGCCTCCGCGTCGAAGCCAGCGTTGAGGAAGACCTCGGCGGCGGCGTCCGCGTTCTCCTGGCGCAGGTCGGCGAGGATCACCTTCTTCCCCGCCCCGATCCTCCGAGCGATCGCCTGCCCGATCAGTCCCGCTCCGATGACGACGACCACCTCACCCATTCCAGGGCTCCTTTCGCTCTTCTCCAGTGAAGCGGGTCCCTGGCCCCCGCGGGACCGAACCGCCGAACCCATCCTCGCCGTCCCTGCTCAACCGAGGAGCGGCCGTCTCAACCGAGGGAGAAGCCGCGCAGGAGCAGGAGGTTGAGGACCGTGAGTGCCGCGAACGCCAGCAGCCCGCCGACGGGGATCCGGGGCAGACCGAGCGGCTGGTCCGGCTCTTCCGCGGCGAGGCGGAGGAACAGGAACGACATCGGGGCGAACACGGGCACCGCGAGGCCCGCAGCCGTGATGGCGATGCGCTCGCCCACCGTCAGGTCCATGCCGGCCAGCGCCATCCACAGCTGCCCGAGGCCGACGTTGACAGCGCTCGCGAGCAGCCACGGCCAGAACGCGAATGCCCACTGCCGGGCCCCATCGGTGCCGGCGTGCCTCCGGAGGTGGGGCGCGAAGAGACGCGCCGCGAAGAACTGTAAACCGACGCCCACCGCGCACATCGCGAGGACAACCCCCCATGGCCAGCCGAGCAGTTCGGCCGCGGTCGCCGTGTCTCCGGCGCCGAAGGGGGTGATGACCAGGTAACCGACACCCTCCATGATCGAGGTGAACGCGAACCACAGCCAGAGCAGATGGCCGAAACCGCCGCGCCGGGCCAGCGGCTGCCACGCCACCAGAGCGAAACCCGAGACGAGGCTGAACGCGGGAGCGGCCAGCGCGGCGATCGCCCGCTGCTCCGCGCCGAGCGCGCTGGCGTGCGTCACGCCGAAGGGATACAGGACGGAGCGTCCGCCCAGCGCGACGCCCGCGACGAGGTGGACGACCTCGTGCAGGAGGACCATCAGGCCGGCTCCGAGCACGGCCGCGACCACGCTGTTGACCAGGATGGTGCGGGGCGACTCGAACGCGGGCATGCGGGAGGCGGCGGCGGTCTGAGGTGGCACGGGGGTCATCAGGGCTCCAAGGGTCGGCGGGGTCGGGGCACCGGTGGGCTCGCGCACACCCTAACCACCCGGCCTGACGTTTGGGAATGGCCGGCGGGCCGCGTCAGCCCCCCGCCAGCCTGACCAGCGCCGCGGCCAGCGCCCCCACGAGCACCACCACGATGTAGGGCGCCCGCAGCCACAACGCCACCGCGGCGGCACCCAGGGCAGCAACGCGGGCGTCCAGCACCAGCGCCTGCCCGGTGACGACCGTGTTCACCACCACGAGCGAAGCCAGCAGTCCGGCCGTCATGCCGGTGCTCACGGTGCGCACCCACGGCTGGTCGAGCCACGCCTCGGGCAGCAGGTAGCCCGACAGCTTCGTCAGGTAGGCGAGGAGGCACGCCGCCAGCACCCACCCCCACAGCTCAGTCACGGGCCCTCCGATGCTGCCAGACGGCGATCACCGCGGACGCCGCCGCCGCCAGGATGATCGGGATGCCCGGCGGCACGAACGGCACCGCGACGAGCGTGACGAACGCGGCCACCACGGCGACGACCACGGGATCGCGCTGGCGCAGCCGGGGCCACAGCAGCCCGAGGAACGCGGCCACCGCCGCCCCATCCAACCCCCACGCCGCCGGATCGCCGAGGGCAGACCCGATCAGCGCCCCGACAAGGGTGAACGAGTTCCACAGGATCCAGACGCCGACGCCGGCGGTCCAGAAGCCGCGGCGTTGCTCGGCCGGATCGAGCTGGGCCGCGGCGGTGGCCGTCGACTCGTCGATCGTCAGGTGCGCCTGCAGCGGCCGCAGCGCCCACGGTGGCTTGAGCAGCGCGTTCAACTGCACCGCGTAGACCGCGTTGCGCACGCCCAGCAGGGACGCCGCCGCGAACGCCGCCGGCAGCGTGCCCCCGCCCGAGACCACGCCGATGAATGCGAACTGCGACCCGCCCGTGAACATCAGGGCGCTCAGCGCGCACGTCTGCAGGACGCTCAGGCCCGACGCGACCCCCAGCGCGCCGAACGAGATGCCGTACAGCCCCACCGCGAGGGCGATCGACACGCCCATGCGGACGGCGGGCGTCATCCTGGACGCGGCGGGTGCGGTGGTCACGGAACCCAAGGTAAACGCAAGTAGGCTGGTGCGCGCCCCGCGTCCGTCCCCCGAGGAGGAGCACATGATCCAGCCCAGCCGGCGCCAAGTCCTGGCCGCAGGCCTCGCCGTCGCCGCGGGATCGCTGGCCGGGTGCTCGACCGACGTGGTGGTCGCGCGCGGCGACCGGGCGAACGCCCCGACCGCGCCCTACCCCGACCCGGGCAGCATCGCCCCGCCCCGCATCGACCTCGCCTCCCTCCCCGGCTACACCCCGCCCACCGACGAGGGCGGCGGAACCTACTCCCGGGAGTTCGTGGACGGGCAGGGGCGCGTCCGCTGGCAGATCCTCGACGCCGACCACAACGTCATCCCGCACTACACCGCACCCGAGGACGTCGTCTTCGGGCCGCCCGCCACGTACAACCAGCTGCCCGGGGTGCTCAACTTCCGGGGCAACAACTGGCGCACCGGCGGCTCCTACGGCACCCCCCGCATCACCGAGCGACGCCTCGAGCGGGTGTGGGAGAAGCAGACCGGGCGCGTCCGCGGCGAGGGGTCGTACTGGCCCGGCGCCGGCTGGACCGGCCAGCCGCTGCTCGTCCAATGGCCCCGGGAGACGAAGGTCGCGATGGGACTGGACGCCCGGTTCGTCGACGACGATGGCTTCGTCGAGGTGATCTACCCCACCTTCGAGGGCAAGATCTACCGGCTCGATCTGGCCACTGGCGACGAGACCCGCCCGGCGATGGAGGCCATCTGGGGATTCAAGGGGACGGCGTCCGTCGACCCACGCGGCTACCCGCTGCTGTATGCGGGGCAGGGGCTCAACGACCGCAACGGCACCATCGGTCCGTGGCGGTGGCGCGTGTTCGACCTCATCGCGAACGAAGAGGTGTGGCACCTGCAGGGGCTGGACCCGTCGTCCCACCGGCCCGACTGGGGGGCGTGGGACTCCAACGTCCTGATCGAGGTGAACACCGACACCGCCATCGAACCCTCCGAGAACGGGCTCATCTACAAGCTGAAGCTGAACACGTCGTACGACCCGGGGGCCGCGCGGGTCGAGCTCGCGCCCGAGATCACCCGCCTGCGCTACAACGCCGACTCGAGCCACAAGTACGGCATCGAGAACTCGGCGGTCGCCTACGGGAACCTCATGTTCGCCGCCGACAACGACGGCCACCTGTTCTGCTGGGACGCGACCAGCCTCGAGATCGTCTGGATGACCCACGTCCACGACGACACGGACGCCTCGCTGATCCTCGACGTGGAGCCGGACGGCGGCGTCTACCTCTACACGGGCAACGAGGTCGACATCCGCGGGCAGAACGGCGGCGAGCGCATCTGCAACGTGCGCAAGGTGAACGCATTCACCGGGGAGTTCGTGTGGCAGTTCGACATCCCGGCCTACTACGAGGCCATCAACGGCGGGTTGATGGGGACGCCGATGGCGGGCACCGGCCCGTCCGCCGACCTCATGTTCTTCAACCTGGCCCGGACGACCGCCCCGCGCGAGGGCACGCTGGTGGCGCTCGAGAAGGCGTCCGGGAACGTGGTGTGGCGCCGGCACCTGTCCGACTACTCGTGGAGCTCGCCCGTCATGGTGACGGCCGAGGACGGGGCGCAGTACGGCGTCCTGCCCGATTCGGGCGGCACACTGCACCTCTTCGACGTGACGACCGGGCTCGACGTGGCCAGCCTGCAGGTGTCGGGCGGGCTGAACGTGGAGGCGACGCCCAGCGTGTTCAACGGGACGATGGTGTTCGCCGGCTACGACGCGAAGATCCACTGCATCAAGGTGGTGTGAGCCCGGGTCCCCTGACCCGAACAGGGGCTACAGTCGCGGGTCGACCGGCTCGGATTCCAGGGCCAGCACGGCGAACACCGCCTCGTGGATGCGCCACAACGGCTCCCCCGCCGCCCAGCGGCGCACCGACTCCAACCCCAGCGCGTACTCGCGCAGCGCCAGCGACCGCTTCCGGCCGAGGTTGCGCTCGCGCAGCCGGCTCAGGTTCGCGGGCTCGGTGTAGTCGGGGCCGTAGATGATGCACAGGTACTCCCGGCCGCGCACCTTCAGCCCCGGCTGCGCCAGCCCGCCCTTGCCCGTGCGGCTCAGGTTGGCCAGCGGCTTCACCACCATGCCCTCCCCGCCGGCGTCGGTCAGCTCGGTCCACCACCGGACGCCGTCAGCGCAGCTGGCCTCCTCGCGCGTCCGCACGAGGCAGCGCCGCGTCGGCCGGAACAGCTCCGGGTCGGCGGCCACCAGCCGGTCGGCGACGTCGAGGTGCCACGCATGGTCGCGCTCCGCGAAGGTCGCCGAACCCGCGGCCAGCACCTGAAACGGCGCGAGTTGCACCCCGTCCAGCCCCGCCGTCGGCCACGCATAGCGCTGCCACGCCGCCTCGTAGGCCCGCGCGTTCTGCAGGCGGGACGCCGTCCGCGCGGCCAACGCGCCCACGTCCAACCCCCGCGCCGAGGCCGCGCCGAGGGCGTCCAGCGCCACCGGCAGCGCCGCGAGCGCGGCCGCGCCCACCGGGGCATAGTGCTCGCGCAGCAGCGGGCCGGCCTTCACCGACCACGGCAGCAGCTCGGCGTCGAGGAGGAACCGGTCAGCGCCCCCGAGATCCACCCCCGCGCTCGCCCACGCCGAGCCCACCCGCTCGAGCAGCATCGCGGTGAGGTCGGCGTCGAAGAATGCACGCCCGGTCCGCGTGTACACCGCGCCCCCGCCGGGCTCCACGAGCAGCACGGCCCGCGAGCCCATGTGCTTCTCCTCGCAGATGACCTCCTCGATGCCCCACTCGGCGTACTGCGCGAACGCCTCGTCGGGGTGCTCGAGGAAGCCCTCGCGCCGCGACGTCGACACCGGCGCCATCGTCGGCGGCAGGTATGCGACGAGCCGCGGGTGGAGGGCGAACCGGCTCATCACCTCCAGCGCCCCGGCGGCGTTCTCGGCGGAGATCGCGACCCGGCCCAGCTCGGCCGTCTCCACCGACCGCTGCCCGATGACGTCGCTCAGCCGCAGTTCGTCCTCGCCCCGCTCCGCCGACGCCGCTCCGAACGGCTTCACCGGCTCGTAGTGGACGGCGACGGCGTCCACGCTCACGGTCTCCCGTTCGGGCCACCGCAGCGCCGACAGGCGGCCACCGAAGACGCAACCCGTGTCGAGGCAGAGCGTGTTGTTGACCCACTCCAAGCTCGGCGTGGGCACGTGACCGTAGGCGACGACCGCCCGGCCGCGGTACTCCTCGGCCCACGGCACCCGCACCGGCAGGCCGTACTCGTCGGTCTCGCCGGTGGTGTCGCCGTAGAGCGCGAACGACCGCACCCGCGCCGAGGCACGGTTGTGGTAGGCCTCCTTGAGGCCAGCGTGGGCCACGACGAGGCGTCCGGAATCGAGCACGAGGTGCGCCACGAGACCGTCGGCCCACGCGCGCACCTGCTCGCGGAACCCGGCCGGTTCGGCGTCCAGCTGGGCCAGGGTCTCGGCGAGACCGTGGGTGCGCTGCACGTCACGCCCGGCCAGCGCCCGGACGAGTTTCGCCTCGTGGTTGCCCGGCACCGCGAGCGCGTGGCCCGAGGCCGTCATGCCCATCGCGAGCCGCAGGACGCCGACGCTGTCGGGCCCGCGGTCGACGAGGTCGCCGACGAAGACGGCGGTCCGGCCGGCCGGGTGGGCGGCGTCGCTCGGGCGGCCCTGCTCGTCGCGGGTCACGGCGTAGCCGAGCCGGCCGAGCAGCGCCTCCAGCTCGGTGAGGCACCCGTGCACGTCGCCGATGACGTCGAACGGCCCGGCGAGGTGGCGCAGGTCGGAGCGCAGGGGCTCGCGCACGATCGTGGCGGCGTCCACCTCGTCTTGCGTCGTGAGCACGTGGACGTGCCGGAAGCCCTCCCGCCCCAGCCCGCGCAGAGACCGCCGCAACTGGCTCGCCTGCCGCTTGATCGGGCCGTCGCCGAACGGCCGCTCCGGGCGGCTCCGGTTGCGCTCGATGGCTGTCTGGGTGGGCACGTCGAGCACGATCGCGACGGGCAGCACGTCGTGGTCGCGCGCGAGCTGTACGAGGTGGGCCCGCGCCTCGCGCGTCACGTTCGTCGCGTCGACGACCGTCAGCAGCCCGCGGCGCAGGCGCGTGCCGACGATGCTGTAGAGCACCTCGAACGCATCAGCGGAGGCCGCCTGGTCGTTCTCGTCGCCGCTCACCAGGGCGCGGCAGAAGTCCGAGCTCACCACCTCGAACGGCGCGAACGCCCGGGCGCCGAACGTGGTCTTGCCCGAGCCGGAGACGCCGATCAGCGCGATCAGGCACAGCTCGGGCACCAGCAGGGCACCGGCGGCGTGGGTCGCGGTCACGGAGCCTCCCGGGAGAACAGCGCGAGCTGGGTGGGCGTGCCGAGGTCGGGCAGCTCCTCACCGACCCCGCGCAGGGCCACGGTGTAGCCGCGGCGCGCGGCCACCCCCTCGGCCCAGGCGGCGAACTCGGCGCGGGTCCACTCGAAGCGGTGGTCGGGGTGCCGCAGCTCGTCGGGGCCGAGACCGTAGGCGGCGTTGAACTCACGGTTCGGCGTCGTGACGACCACGTGCGTCGGGTGCGCCGCCCCGAAGACGGACGCCTCGAGCGCGGCGAGGCGGTCGGGGTCGAGGTGCTCGACGACCTCGACGAGGAGGATGGCGTCAAAGCCGGCCAGCGCGTCGTCGCGGTAGGTGACCGAACCCTGCCGCAGGGTCACTTTGGCGCGCTGACTGTCGGAGAGCCGGTCGGGGTTGAGGCGGCGCTCGGCGCGGGCGAGCTCACGCGGCGACACGTCGACGCCGACGACCTCGGTGAACGCCGGGTCGAGCGCCAGGGCGCGCACGAGGACGCCCTCGCCGCAGCCCAGGTCGACGACGCGCCGGGCGCCCACCTCGGCCAGGACGGCCAGGACGGCCTCGCGGCGCAGCGTCGCCAGCGGCGTCCGGGTGGTGGGCGTGGGCGGCGTGTCGGCGTCCGGCTCGTCGGGGACGGTGGGCGCCGCGTCGAGGGCGTCGAGACGGGCGCGGGCGTCGGCGACGTAGCTGCGCTGGACGCCGACGAAGCGCTCGGTGATGAGCGCCCGTTCGGGGTGGGTGGCCAGCCACCCCTCGCCGCGGCGGATGAGCTTGTCGACCTCGTCGGGGCTGACCCAGTAGTGCTTGGCGTCGTCGAGCACGGGCAGCAGCACGTAGAGGTGGGCCAGGGCGTCCGCGAGCCGCAGGCGTCCGCGCATAGTGAGGTCGACGTAGGGAGACGGCCCCCACGCCGCGTCCGGCCCGTCGGAACCGGCGCGCAGCGGCGGCTGGGTGGCGTCCACCTGCCAGCCGAGGGGTTCGAAAAGAACCCTGACCAGGGCCGTTCCCGCGCGCGGGTCGGTGCGCGACGGGCGGGCTGACAGCGCGGGCACGCGGATCTCCAGCGGAAGGGGGGACGCCGCCAGCTCGGGCCGCGCGTCGCAGCGCCCGTTGAGGGCGGACTTGAACACGCGACCGAGTGCCACGGCGAGCAGCGAGGACGCGGCGTAGGGTCGGTCGGTCACGTAGTCGACGAGCGTGGCGCCCGCGCGGTCCCGGCCGCGGACGAGGCCGACGGGGTCGACCTCGAGCAGCAGCGCGCAGGTCGCCCGGTCGGGCTCGTCGTGGGGGTAGAACACCGTCGCCGTGCCCACCGGCAGCTCGAACGTCTGGACCCGCTCGGGGTGTTTGTGCAGCAGGTAGCCGAGCCCGGGGGCGTCCGGGCCGCTCAGCGTCACCGTCAGCAGCACGGCTCCATCCTGCCACCCGTCCTCAGCTGCGCCAGGTGCGCCAGAGGTGGGCGTACTCGCCGTCGGCGGCGAGCAGGTCGTCGTGGGAGCCCAGTTCGGCGATGCGTCCGTCGATGACGACGGCGATCCGGTCGGCGTCGTGGGCCGTGTGGAGGCGGTGCGCGATGGCCACGACCGTCCGGTCGCCGAGCAGCGCTGCCATGGATCCCTCGAGATGGCGGGCCGTCCGCGGGTCGATGAGCGAGGTCGCCTCGTCGAGCACCAGCGTGTGCGGGTCGGCCACGACCAGCCGGGCCAGCGCCACCTGCTGGGCCTGCGCCGGGGTCAGCTCGGTGCGCCCGTGGCCCAGCAACGTGTCCAACCCCTCGGGCAGCTTGGCCACCCAGTCGCTCGCGTCGACGGCGTCCAGGGCGGCCGTCACGTCGGCGTCCGTCGCGTCGCCCTCACGGGCGAGCACGACGTTGTCGCGCAGCGACCCCACGAACACGTGGTGCTCCTGCGTCACGAGGCACACCTCGGTCCGCAGCACGGGCAGCGGCAGGTCCATGACGTCCACGTCGCCGACGCTCACCACGCCGGTCCGCGGGCGGTTGATGCCGGCCAGGAGGCGTCCGAGCGTCGACTTCCCCGACCCCGACGGGCCGACGATGGCCAGCCGCTCCCCCGGGCGCAGCGCCACGTCGACGCCGTGCAGCACGTCGTGATCGGCCCGGTAGGCGAAGCGCAGGTCGCGCCCCACGAGGTCGGACGCCGCCGGTCGCGCCTCGCCGGGGGTGCGGTCGTCGGGCACCTCGGCGACGCCGAGGAGGCGCGTCGTGGCGGCGACGCCCACCTGCAGGTGGTCGAGCACCTGGATGAGCCGGTCGAGCGGGCCGACGAGCTGCTGCAGGTAGATCGCCGCCGTCGTCACCTGGCCGACGGTGACCAGGCCGGCGTCGAAGCCCCACGTGCCCAGCAGCACCACGAGCACCAGGGGCACCTGGAACGCGAAGTCGAGCCAGATGAACAGCAGGTTCCGCAGGCTCATCGTGTAGCGCTCGGCCTGCGCGGACTCCTCGATGTCGTCGTCGAGCCGGCGCTGCCGCAGCTCGGCCAGGCCCAGCGCCTCGACCGTGCGGGCGCCTTCGACCGTCTCGGTCATGGTGGCGTTGATCGTGCTGTAGGTGGCCGACTCGGTGATGTACCCCGAGATCGCGCTCTTCAGGTACGCCCGCACGGCGAGGGTGAGCATCAGCGCGCTCAGCAGCAGCGGCAGCGTGAGCAGCCACGAGTTGAGCAGCAGCGCCACGACCGTCAGCACGACCATGGTGACCGACGTGACCAGGTAGGGCAGCGACCAGCGGACCGTGATGCTCATCTTGTTCACGTCCGAGGTGATGCGCGTGATCAGGTCGCCACTGGAGGCCGCCTCCACCTTCCCGAGCGGCAGGCGCAGGACGGTCTCGACCACGTGCTCGCGGGCGGCGGCGAGCAGGTCGTAGCCGAGCACCGCGCCCGCGCGCTTCGCCGCGAAGGTGAACAGCGCGTTGGCGAGCACCACGGCGAGGATCACCAGCAACACGGTGTCGGTCTGCGCCAGGGACGCCCCCGCCGTGGCTTCGTCGACGAGGTCGCCGATCATCCGCGGCACGACGAGCGCCGCCGCGGCGGCCAGCACGTTGAAGCCGATCATCGCGGCCAGCGCGCGGCGCCGCGTCCGCAGGAGCTCCCCGACGAACACGAACGCCTTGCGGGAGCGGGCGACCGGCAGGCCACGCTCGGGGCTACGGGAATCCGCGAACACCGTGCGAGCATGCTCGGCGCGCTCGTGGTGCCGCTGCTTCCAGCGCGCGAGGCGTTCGGACGCCGGCAGGCTGCGGTCCACCCGCAGGGAGTCGGGCACGCGGGGCGGCACGGCGCCCTCGCGCCAGGTCTCGGCCGAGCCGGCGAGGCGCTGGTCGAGGAGGTCAGTCATCGGAGTCCTCCATGCCGCGTGCCACCACGCGGCGGTAGTCGTCGCGGGCGAGGAGGTCGACGTGCGGCCCGCGCGCCACGACGCGGCCGGCCTCGAGGAAGGCCACCTCGTCCACGGCGTTGAGCACGAGCGGCGAGACGGTCGTGACGACCGTCGTCCGCCCCTGCCGGTGGGCGGCGAGCCGAGGCGCGATGGCGGCCTCGGTGTGCGCGTCGACCGCCGAGGTGGGCTCGACGAGGCAGAGCACGTCGGCGTCGCTGAGCAGCGCCCGGGCCAGGACGATCCGCTGCCGCTGCCCGCCGGAGAGGCCCCGGCCCTTCTCGTCGATGCGGCCCTGCCAGCCGCCCGGGAGGGCGTCGAAGACATCCTCGGCGCAGGCGGTGATGAGGGCGGCCTCGGCCTGGGCCCGGGTGTGCGTGCCCCACGGGTCGACCGTCTCCTGCAGGGTGCCGGCGAAGAGCATCGCCGAGGTGTCCGAGACGACGACCCGGGCCCGCAGCGAACGCAGGTCGACCTCGGAGAGGTCCAGGCCGTCCGCCGTGACGCCCCACGGCTGCGCCGCACGAGCGGCGTCCGCCTCGGCCTGCGCGGCGCGCTGGGCGCGGCGCTCGGCGAGCGCGCGGCGGTGGGCGCGGCCCTTCAGATCGTCGTCCTCGCTCGTGGCCTCGGCCGTCGCGATGGGCGGCAGGTAGCGGCCGAGCCGGTCGACAAGGGCGGCGGCGGCGTCCGTATCGGCGGAGACCACCGCGAGGAAGCGCCCCGGGGTGACGGTGAGGCCGGAGCGCTCGTCGTGCAGCGTGGGCACCCGGTCGAGCTGGACGCCTCCGGCGCGCCAGGGGGCCGGCTGGGAGAACAGGGTGGAGGTCTTGGCGGCCGCGACGAGGCCGGCGATCCACTTCTGGGCGAAGTCGAAGAACGTCTGCAGCGGCCAGAGCATGTAGAGGGCGTAGCCGACGAAGCTGATGAGCTGGCCGACGGTGAGGCGTCCGGCGTGGAGCTCGTGCGTGCCGAGCCAGGCGAGCAGCACGAGCAGGCCGCCCGACAGCAGCACCGAGATGGCCTCGACCACGCCCTGCCACGTGCCCACCCGCACGCCGAGGAACCGGACGCGCTGCGACTGGCGCGCGTAGTTGGCGCCGAACGTGGCCTCGCCCCCGATGCCGCGCAGGATGCGCAGGCCGGCGACGATGTCGGTGGCCAGCGAGGTCAGCTCGGAGTTCTGGGTGCGCTCGGCGCGCTGGGCGGCGCTGAGTGGGCGCAGGACGGGGGTGGACGCCGCGAGCATGAGCGGCGACACGGCGAGCACCACGAACCCGAGCAGCGGCGAGGTGGTGAACATGAGGGCGCAGACGAGGCCGAAGGCCAGCAGCGAGCCGAGGGCGCGGGCCACGACCTCGATGGTGGCGCCGAAGGTGTCGGAGTCGGACGAGCTGACGCTCAGCACCTCGCCCGTCGGGACGCGGCGGCCCAACACGTGCCCGAGGCGTCCGGTGGTGCGGCCGACCCGCTTCTGGGTGCCGTAGAGGGCGATCAGCCAGCTGCGGACGACGATCGTGTGCTGCCAGATGCCGCCCGCCGACCCGAGGATGATCGCGACCAGCAGCAGCGCCGCCCAGCCCACCGTGGCCCACGGGTCGCCGCCGAGGATGCCGGCGTCGATGGCCTTACCGAGCAGCCACGGCGACAGCACCGCGGGCAGCTGCCAGGCGACGATGAGCAGCGCCATCCACGTGACGACCACGCC
>NZ_JARKOT010000119.1 GCF_029977985.1 Propioniciclava sp.
TTGATCTCCTCGGCTTCGGACTCGGTCTCGGACGTCAACCGTTCGGCTCGCTCGGCGGCTTCGACGTGCACGGCCTCCTCGGCGACGAGCCCCTCCGCGCGGGCGCGGGCGTCGGCCAGGATCTGCTCGGCCTCCTGGCGCGCCTGATCGAGCGTGGCTTCGCGTTCGCCCAGCAGCGAACTCGCATCGGCGAACTCGGCGGACACGGCGGCGTCCAGACGGTCGAGCAGGCCGAGCACCTCGGCCCGGTTGACCATGCAGGAGGCGCTCATCGGCACGGACTTCGCGCTGGTGACGATGTCGCGGAGTTGCGCGATCGTCTCGGCGGATGCGGTCATCGCTGGCTCCCTTCGTTGCGTCCGGCCACCTTGGCACGGATGCGTTCGGCCACGCCCACGGGCACGAACGAGGTGACGTCGCCCCCCAGCAGGGCGATCTCGCGCACCATCGTGGAGCTGACGTGGGCCCAGCGCGCCGCCGTGGGCAGGCACACCGTCTCGATGCCGCTCAACGCATGGTTCATCTGCGCCATCTGCAGTTCGAACTCGAAGTCGCTCGCGAACCGCAGCCCCTTCACCACGACGTCGACGCCCTCGTCGCGGCAGTAGTCGACCAGGAGGCCGCTCAACGGCTTCACCGCCACGTTGCGCAGGTGGGCCGTGGCCTCGGTCAGGATGTCCACCCGCTCGTCCGGATCGAACAGGTAGTTCTTCGCGCTGTTGCGCCCCACGGCGACGAGCACGTGCTCGAACAACGTGGCGGTCCGCTCGATGATGTCGAGGTGGCCGTGCGTGGCCGGGTCGAACGATCCGGGGCAGACCGCCCTCATGCCGGCTCCTTCGTCGCGAAGTACAAGGTTGTTTCACCGTACCGCCGATGCCACCGCGCCCCCAGCACATCGGGCCATGCGAACGGCATGTCGCGGGCGGAGCGCTCCACCACCACGAGCCCGTCGGGCGCCAGCCAGGACGCCGCCACCAGCCCGACCTGCCGCTCCACCACGCGGTTCGGCACGTCGTAGGGCGGATCGAACCACACCACGTCGAACGGACGCCCCCCGCCCACCAGATAGCCCTCGACGGCGGCGGCGACCACCTGGACGGCGAGCCCGGTCGCCCTCACGTTGGTGCGCGCGAGCGCTGCGGTCGCTGGGTCGCGCTCCACCGCGACCACCGGGCCGGCCCCGCGGCTGGCTGCCTCGAGCGCGACCCCTGCCGTGCCGGCGTAGAGGTCGAGGAAACTGAATCGCTCGAGCATCTCGTCGGCCGGCTCGCCCGTGGTGCCCGCCCAGTCGGCGATCAGATTGAACGCCGACTCGCGCACCCGATCGGAGGTCGGGCGAGTGCGGTCGTGCGCCGGGGTGGCCAGTCGCTGGCCGCCCGCCCGGCCGGCAATGATGCGGCTCACTCTGGTCAGGCTAGTGCCCGGCAAGGCACGATGAACCATGACCCCTGCCGGATCGAACCCGATCGACGTCTTGGACGAGGCCGCCTCGTGGGAGGAACTGGCCCGTCACGAGGTCGGACGGCTCGCTGTTGTGTTCGCGGGCGCCCCCGAGATCTTCCCCATCAACTACGTCGTCGACGCCGACACGCTCGTTTTCCGCTCTGCCGAAGGCAGCAAACTCCTGGCCGCCACGATCGGCGGCAAGGCGGCGTTCGAGGTGGACCGCTGGGATGCGGCGTCCGGCATCAGCGTCGTCGCACACGGGACGCTCCGCGAACTCGACGACCCCGACGAGATCGCGTACGCCGCGGCGCTGCCCCTGCGCCCGTGGGTGGGCACCATCAAGGCGCACTTCCTGTGCCTCACCGTCACTGAGATCACCGGCCGCACCTTCACGTTCGGGGACGCCCCCGAGGACTTCGCCCAGCTGGGCTGACCTCAGGCCCTCAGCTGCGCTCGATCCACTCCCCGCCGGCGAGCAGGTTGGTCTGCGCGACGGCGTCCGCGAAGCCGGGGGTCGTGCAGTCCGGGTCCCGGCGCACCGCCTCTTCCGCGACGACGCGTGCTGCGGAGATGAGGTCCGCGTGGTCGAGGACGCGCAGGAGCCGCAGCGTCGAGCGTCCCCCCGACTGATCCGCGCCGAGCACGTCGCCCTCGCGGCGCTGGGCGAGGTCCAGTTCGGCGAGCGTGAACCCGTCGCGGGTGGACGCCACGGCCTCCAAACGGTTCCACGCGTCCGCGTGCGGGTCGATGCGGCTGATGAGCAGGCAGACCCCCGGGTGCTGACCGCGCCCGATGCGCCCTCGCAGCTGGTGGAGCTGGCTGATGCCGAAGCGGTCGGCGTCCCAGACGACCATCATCGACGCGTTCGGCACGTCCACGCCCACCTCGATGATGGTCGTCGAGACGAGCACGTCGACCTCGCCGGCCGCGAAGGCCGCCATCGTCTGTTCCTTGGCGTCGGCGGCCAGCTGGCCGTGCAGCACGGCGATGCGACGATCGCGCAGCGGCCCACGAGCGAGCAGGTCGGCGAGCCAGAGGACGCCACCGTCGCTGCCGTCGGCGCCGATGTGGGGGGCGACCACGAAGACCTGCCGCCCCTGGGCGACCTCCTCGTCGACTCGCTGCCAGGCGCGGTCCACCCAGGTGGGCTGCAAGAGGGCGTTGACGACGGTGGTCGCGACGTCGGCGCGCCCGCCGGGCAGCTCGGCCAGCGTGGAGACCTCCAGGTCGCCGAACACCGTCATCGCTACCGACCGCGGGATCGGCGTCGCCGTGAGCACGAGGATGTGCGGTTTGGTGGCCGACCGGTCGGTGAGCCGGGCCCGTTGCTCCACGCCGAAGCGGTGCTGTTCGTCGATCACGACGAGCCCGAGATCGGCGAACTGCACCAGGTCGGCGAGCAGGGCGTGCGTGCCGACGACGATGCCCGCCTCGCCGGAGGCGATCTTGAGCAGCGTCGCCTTCCGCTGCGCGGCGGGCGTCGAGCCGGTGAGGAGAACCACGTCGGTCGCCTCGTCCGGCGCTCCGAGCACGCGGCCGTGGCCGAGCTCGCCGAGCATCCCCGCGATGGTGCCGTGGTGTTGCTGGGCGAGCACCTCGGTCGGCGCCAGCAGGACCGCCTGTCCGCCGGCGTCCACGACCGTCAGCATGGCCCGCAGGGCGACCAGCGTCTTGCCCGAGCCGACCTCGCCCTGCAGGAGGCGCTGCATGGGCTGCACCCGGGCCAGGTCGGCGAAGATCTCCTCACCGACGGCCTCCTGCCCCCGGGTGAGCGGGAACGGCAGGCGCGCGTCGAAGGCGTCCAGGAGCCCGTTCGGACGCCGCCGGCGCGGCCCGGCTGCCGCCTTGGCGTTCTCGGCACGCCGGTAGGCCATGGTGAGCTGGGTGGCGAAGGCCTCGTCGAACCGGAGGCGGTTCTGGCCGGTCTCGATCTCGGCGGGGGTGGTGGGGCGGTGAACGAAGGTGAAGGCGTCCGCCCACCCGCACACGCCGGCCTGGTCGGTGACCCAGGCCGGCCAGGGATCGTCGGTGGCGGACAGGGTCGACAACGCGAACCGGATGCACTCGGCGATGTGCCACGTGGGCAGTTTCGCCGTGGCCGGGTAGAGCCCGACGATGCCGGAGCGCGACAGCTCCGCGATGCGCTGCTTCTCCTCGGAGCGGCCGACGACCTTTCCGGCGGCGTCAAGCATGACGAAGGCGGGGTGGGTCATCTGGAGCTGGTTCTGGAAACTGCCGACCTTCCCGACGAAAATGCCGCGGACGCCGAGGTTCAGCTGGGTCTCCCACCACTTCACGAGACGCTCGTTGCCGAAGAAGGTGACGCGGAGGCGCCCGGAACCGTCGGTGAGCACCACCTCGAGACGGGAGTTGCTGGAGCGCGGGGACCGGGTGGCGGCCGACGCATTGCGCTTCACCTCGGTCTTGGCGACCTTCGCCATGACGGCCACGTGCTCGCCTTCCTCGAGGGTGGCGAGGTCGGTGAGTTCGGTACCGGAGAGGTAGTGACGGGGCAGGTGACGCAGGAGGTCGCCGACGGTCTCGACCCTGAGCGCGGCGAACAGCTTGGCGGTCTTGTCGCCGAGGATCGTGTGCACGGGGGCGTTCGTCTCGGCGAACGCCGCCGTCCGCCAGCCGTTCAGGGGTTCCACGGGCCCGATCCTACGGGTGGTGGCGGACGGTCCTGCGGCGTCCGGACATGCAGAAGGCCCGCCGCGGCGGGCCTTGCAGGGGTGTGGGGAAGTGCCCGGGTCAGCGTGCGACCTTGCCGGCCTTGATGCAGGCGGTGCACACGTTGATCCGCTTGGTGCCCCCGTTGACGACGGCGCGGACGCTTTGGATGTTGGGCGACCAACGACGGTTGGTCTTCTTCTTCGACCAGGGCACGTTGTGGCCGAAGGTCGGCTTCTTGGCGCAGACGTCGCACACGGCGGCCATGGCTGATCTCCTTGCGATTGCGGATCCGGCGCGACGCGCGCCGGGGACCCGTCGGGAAAACGGAACCCATCCATGGTAGCCGACGGCCCCGCAGACGAGAAATCGGCGTCCGCCCAGCCCAGGCGGCTCAGGTGGCGATGACGACGGGAACGATCATGGGGCGCGCCCGGTACTTCTTGCTCACCCACCGCCCGATCCGGCGGCGCATCACCTGCTGCAGCTGGTGCGTGTCGTCGGCCCCTTCCACCAGCGCCTCGCGCAGCCCGTCGCCCACCTCGGCGGTGATGTCGTCGAAGATGCCGTCGGCCCCGACGAAGCCGCGCGCGGAGATGATCGGCCCCTCCACGAGCTCACCGGAGTGCAGGTTGACCACGGCGATCGCGGAGATGAAGCCCTCCTCGCCCAGCACGCGGCGGTCATCGAGCTCGGAGGCGCCGACGGCGTCCACCGTGACCCCGTCCACGAACACGTAGCCGCACTCGAGGCGTCCGACGACGCGGGCCTGGCCGTCGCGGAGGTCGACGACGGCGCCGTCCTCGACGACGATCGCATTCTTCCGCCGGACGCCCGTCGCCACGGCCAACTCGGCGTTGGCCACCAGATGCCGCACCTCGCCGTGCACCGGCATCACGTTCCGCGGCTGCACGAGGTTGTAGCAGTAGAGCAATTCGCCCGAGCTGGCGTGCCCCGACACGTGCACGAGCGCGTTGCCCTTGTGCACCACCTTCACGCCGTTCTTCACGAGCCCGTTGATGACCCGGTACACCGAGTTCTCGTTCCCCGGGATCAGCGATGAGGCGAGCAGCACCATGTCGCCCTCCCCCGCCGTGATGACCGGGTGCTCGTGGTTCGCGATCCGCGACAGTGCGCTCAGCGGCTCTCCCTGCGAGCCCGTCGAGATGATGACGACCTCGTGGTCGGCGAACTTGTCCAGGTCGTCGAGCGCGATCAGCGTGTTGCCCGGCACCTTCAGGTAGCCCAGTTCGGCCGCGATCGTCATGTTCCGCACCATCGATCGGCCGACGTAACACACCTTGCGGCCGTGCTTGACGGCCTGATCCATCACTTGCTGGACGCGATGCACGTGGCTGGCGAAGCACGCCACGATCAACCGCCCGGACGCCCGGGAGAACACCCGCTCCATCGCTGGCGCGATGTCCTTCTCGAGCGTCGTGAAGCCGGGCGTCTCGGCGTTGGTGGAGTCGACCATGAACAGGTCGAGCCCCTGCTCGCCGATCCGCGCGAAACCGCGCAGGTCGGTCAGGCGGCCGTCGAGAGGCAGTTGGTCCATCTTGAAGTCGCCGGTGTGCAGCACGTTGCCCGCGACCGTCTTGATGTGCACCGCCAGCGCATCGGGGATCGAATGGTTGACGGCCAGGAACTCCAGGTCGAAGCCCCCCACCGTCGTCTCGGAGCCCTCGCGCATCTCGCGCAGGTCGAAGCCGCGCAGTCGGTGTTCCTTCAGCTTCTCCCGGACCAGCGCCAGGGTCAGTTTGGATCCGAACACGGGAATGTCGGGACGCCGCCGCAGCAGGTAGGGCACGGCGCCGATGTGGTCCTCGTGTCCGTGCGTCAACACCAACCCGACGACGCGGTCGAGCCGACCTTCCAGCAGGTGCAGGCCGGGCAGGATCAGGTCCACGCCCGGGTGGGTCTCGTCGGGGAACAGGACGCCGCAGTCGACGAGCAGGATCTCGCCGTTGACCTCGAAGGACGCCATGTTCCGGCCGACGTCGCCGAGACCCCCCAACGGGATGACGCGCAGAGTGTCGGGGGCGAGCTTCGGGGGGTTCTTCAGGGCTTCACGCACCCGACCACCCTAACCAAACGCTCAACCCCCGCGCGCGTCGGCGGCCCACCGGGAACGCTCAGTACCCCGCCGCCGCCAACAGCCGCGACGCCTCGTCCTCCGGTTGCAGCCGCATGAGCAGCATGGCCTCGTCTCCGGCCGCGAACTCGGTGTACAGGTACCGCAGGCTCACGTCGGTGCCGTCGAACAGGGCCAGCAGTTCGGCCAGCGCGCCCGGCCGGTGCGCCACCCGGACGGCGAACACCGACACGACCTGCACCGTGATCCCCATGCCGCGCACGAGCGCGGCGGCGGCGTCCGGATCGTCGACGATGAGGCGCAGGATGCCGAACCGTTCCGACTCCGCCAGCGCCACCGCCTTGAGGTTGATGCCCGCCTCGGCCAGCTTCGCCATGACGGGGGCCACTTGGCCGTTGCGGTTCTCGAGGAACACCGACACCTGCCGCAGGATCATCGCCATCTCCTTCCCTGCCCCAGCCTGTCAGGCCGACGTCGGCACGGCGCGCCGATCGATGATCCGCTTCGCCTTGCCTTCGCTGCGCTCGATGGTCTTCGGGTTGACGAGGTGGGCGCGCGTCTGGATGAGGAGCGCCGACTTGAGGTCGGCCTCGATGCGCCGCTCGAGCGCGACGAGATCGCCGATCTCGTCGGTGAACAGGGCTTCGCTCATCTCGACCTCGACGTCGATGGAATCCATCGCACCTTGCCGGTCGACGATGAGCCGGTAGTAGGGCTCCACCCCGTCGATCCTGAGCAGCACCTCTTCGACCTGACGCGGGAAGACGTTCACGCCGCGAATGATGAGCATGTCGTCGTTGCGGCCCATGAGGCGGTGGATCCGCCGCGTCGTGCGGCCGCACGGGCACGGCTCGTCGATGAGGTAGGTGATGTCGTGCGTCCGGTAGCGCAGCACCGGCGAGCCCTGCCGGGTGAGCGTCGTGAGGACGAGCTCGCCCTTCTCGCCCGGCCCCAGCGGCCGGCCGGTCTCGGGGTCGATGATCTCGGGATAGAAGACGTCCTCGAAGAGGTGCAGGCCGTCTTGGGCCTCGCATTCGCCGCCGACGCCGGGGCCGATGATCTCGGTGAGACCGTAGATGTCGTAGGCCTTGATGCCGAGCGACTCCTCGAGTTGCGCGCGCATCGCGTCCGACCATGGCTCGGCGCCGAAGAAGCCCATCCGGACCGGCAGTTGCCGCGGATCGATGCCCTGCTCGCGGGCGTACTCGGCGAGGAACAGCGCGTACGACGGCGTGCACGCGAGCACGGTCGACCCGAAGTCGCGCATCGTCGCCAGCTGGCGCGCCGAGTTCCCGCTCGACATCGGCAGCACCATCGCCCCGAGCGCGATGCCGCCGTGATGGACCCCGAGGCCGCCCGTGAACAGCCCATAGCCGTAGGCGGCCTGGATGATGTCGCTGCTCGTCGCGCCGCCCATGTTGAGCGTGCGCGCCATCACGTCGCCCCACAGGCGCAGGTCGGCGGCCGTGTACGCCCCGACCACCGGTGTCCCCGTCGTCCCCGAACTCATGTGGACCTCGACGATGTCCTCCTTGGGCGCGGCGAGCAGCCCGAACGGGTACACCTGGCGCAGGTCGTCCTTCGCAGTGAACGGCAGGCCGGCGAGATCGTCGATCGAGGTCACGCTGGCGGGCCTGACCCCGAACAGGTCGAGCCGGTCGCGGTAGAACGGCACGCTGGAGTGCAGCGTGGCGACGAGCGCCCCCAGCCGGTCCGACTGCAGCTGCCGCAGCGCCGCGCGAGGCATCGTCTGCGCCGCCTCGTTCCACATGGCCACACGCGTCAGGGTCTCACTCGACACGGGCTGTCTCCTTCTGGTTCGCCTGCGCCAGGCCCCGCCCTGCCTCGAACGCCGCCAGGTTGGTCTCGTAAGTGCCCCGCGGGCTGCATTCCGCGAGCGCGCCGGCGTAGGCGTCGGCGTCCAGGGGTGTGAACACGGACGCCGCCCCCAGCAGGGCGGTGTTGCGCACCTTTGGTGCCACCCGGGCCTGCCTGAGGTCGGACGCCGTCACCGCGACGAGGCGTCCGAAGAGGCGACCGAGATCGGCGGCGAGACCCTCGGGGTAGGCGTCCACGCCGACGGGGAGCATCGCGACGCCCAGGTAGACGGCCGCGGCGTCCGGGGCGGCCCAAGGGGCCCACCGGAGCAACTCCATGGGCTCCAGGGCGCAGATCACGTCCGCCTCGCCCTGCGCGATCACCGGTGACCACACCTTGGGACCGAACCGCACATGAGCGAACACCGGCCCGCCGCGGCGCGACATGCCGTGGATCTCGCTCTTCTTCACGTCCAGACCGGAGCGCGCCGCCGCCTCGGCGAGGATGTCCGAGGCCAGCACGATGCCCTGACCGCCCACCCCCACGAGCAGCACGTTGAATGGCTCACGCATGCGCAGGCTCCTTCGGGGTGAGGGTCAGCATCGTGCGCCGATGCTCCTTCGTGTCGGCGAGGTGACCGGTCTTCTTGAGTTTGCGTCCCTCGATGAGGCACAGCCCGACCACAACGAGCAGCCGGACGCCGTCGCGTCCGGCCAACTGGGCGATGCCGGCGGAGATGGCGTCCGCGTCGTAGGCGTCCACGAGCAGGACATGCGCATCGGGGATGTTGAACGCCTTCGCCAGCAGCAGGTAGTCGACGCTGGGCGCCTCCTCACGCCCGATCCTGAGGCCCGACAAGGGGTTCGGCTGCATGCCGGTCATCGCAGTGGTGCCGTTGTCGAGCACGACGTAGAGGCCGTCGCGCTTGTTCCAGACGGCGTTGAGCAGGCCCGTGAGGCCCGAGTGGGCGAACGTCGAGTCGCCGATGACGGCCGCCACCTTCTGCCCGCCCTCGTGGCCGAGCACGACGTCCATGCCCTGGGCCATGGTGAGGCTGGCGCCCATGTCGAGCAGGGTGTCCATGGCCGAGTACGGCGGCAGGACGCCGAGGCTGTAGCACCCGATGTCGCCCGAAATCACCATGCCCGTGCGGCGCAACTCGGTGAACACGTGGTCGTGCGGGCAGCCGGTGCACAGGCCCGGACGCCGCGGCGCCACGTCCACCGCGGGTGCCTTCGTGGTGGCGGGTGCCAGGCCGAGACTGGCGCGGAGGACGTCCGGGGAGAACTCGCCGATGGCGGGGAAGGTGTCCTTGCCGTGGCAGTCGATGCCCCAGGCGCGCAGTTGGGTCTCGATCACCGGGTCGAGTTCCTCGACGACGTAGAGCGTGTCGACCGACGCGGCGAAGTCCTCGATCATCCGCCGCGGCAGGGGGTGGACGATGCCGAGCTTGAGGACGGCGGCGTCCGGCATGACCTCCTTGACGTAGGTGTACGGGATGCCGGACGTGATGACGCCCACGCCGGACGTGCCCGGTTCGATGCGGTTGGCAGGGTGGGTCTCGACGGCGTCGGTGAGCCGCTGCCAGCGCGCGGCCAAGGCCTCCCGGCGGCGGCGCGCGTGCCCGGGGATCATCACGTACTTGGCGGGATCGGGGTCGAAGCCGGGCGCGAGCGGCCGCGTCCGGCGAGGGGAGGCGAGCGAGACCGCATCGGCGAGCAGCGACTTGGAGTGCGACAGACGCGTCGTGACCCGGAGGAAGACGGGGGTGTCGAACTCCTCGGAGAGGTCGAACGCCCAGCCGACCTGCTCGCGCGCCTCCTGGGAGTCAGACGGCTCGAACATCGGCATCTTGGCGGCGACGGCGTAGTTGCGGTTGTCCTGCTCGTTCTGCGAGCTATGCATGGACGGATCGTCGGCCGTGACGACCACGAGCCCAGCCTTCACCCCGGCATACACGGCCGTGAACAGCGGGTCGGCGGCCACGTTGACACCCACGTGCTTCATCGTGACCAGCGCCCGGCCGCCCGCGAGCGCCGCCCCGTAGCCGACCTCGAGGGCCACCTTCTCGTTGACCGACCATTCCGTGTACACGCCCGGGTAGTGGTCGAGCCATTCGAGGATTTCGGTGGAGGGCGTGCCGGGGTAGCCGCACCCCACCCTCACGCCGGCCTCGTACGCGCCGTGCGCGATCGCCTCGTTACCGCTCAGCAGCCTGGCCGTCTGCATCGACGCCTGCCTTCCCGTGAGGACGCCCGGCCGTCCCGGGGTCGCACCGGGAGCCTACGACGCCGCGTCGTAGGCGAGCGGCGGCGTCCGCATGATGCACGTCGTCCCTTTGCCGACCTCCTTCCACCCACGCGCCCGCCGCCCCGCCCCGCCGACCCGACCGACCCGACCCCCGTGTTGCGGTTGGGGCTCACGGTTAGGGCGCTGTGGCGCCCTCTTCGTGAGCCCCGACTGCCGCACAGGGGTGGCCCCCAACCGTCACACGGGGTCTGCGGGCCCGGACGCCGACGCCGCCGTTAGCATGGGGCAGTGACCGACACACCCCGCACCCCCGACGCCTGCCGCCTCGCGTTGCCCGCCGAGGCGGAACGGATCGCCGCTGTGCAACGGCGCAGCTGGGAGCAACTGCTGCCTCCGGACGTGTCGGCGCACATCCTGCGGAGCGTCGACCTCGCCACGATGGCCCACTCGTGGGCGGTCGCGATCACCAGGCCGCCCCTGGCCACCATGCGCGTCCTGGTCGCGATCTCGGACGCCCGCGTCGTGGGTTTCGCGGCCGTCGGCCCGTCGGACGACGCCGACGCCGACCAGGCCTCCGACGGTCTCGTCGCTGAGTTCGTCGTCGACCCGCCGGCCCAGCGTCGCGGGCACGGATCCCGCCTCCTGAACGCCGTCGCCGACACGTTGCGCGCCGACGGGTTCAGCCGGGCCACCTGGTGGGTGCGCTCGACCGACGATCCACTGCGAGCGTTCCTCGCCTCCGCCGGCTGGGCGCCGGATGGCGCCCACCGGGTGGTGGGCACCGAGGATGAAGCGGCCCAGGTCAAGATGATCCGGATGCACACAGCCCTGTCCTGAGCGGTGCCCGACCGCACCGACCCAAGCCACGGACGAAGACGCCGGCCCGCCCCTTCCGCAGAAGGAGCGGGCCGGCGCCCCAGCACTCGCCGAACGTCAGTTGACGTCGTCGTCCACCCAGTCGAAGGTCCGGGTCACGGCCTTCTTCCACAGGCGGTACTGGCGCTCGCGCTCGCCTTCGTCCATGGACGGCGTCCAGCGCTTGTCTTCGGCCCAGTTGTCGATGACGTCCTGTTCGCCGTCCCAGAACCCGACGGCGATACCGGCGGCGTACGCCGCGCCGAGCGCCGTGGTCTCCGCGACCACCGGGCGCACCACGTCCACGCCGAGCATGTCGGCCTGGAACTGCATGAGCGTGTCGTTGGCCGTCATGCCGCCGTCGACCTTCAGCTCGGCCAGCTTGACGCCGGAGTCGGCTTCCATGGCGTCCAGCACCTCACGTGTCTGGTAGGCCGTCGCCTCGAGCACGGCGCGGGCGATGTGACCGCGGTTGACGTAGCGGGTGAGGCCGACGATCGCACCGCGGGCGTCCGACTTCCAGTACGGCGCGAACAGGCCCGAGAACGCCGGCACGAAGTACGCACCGCCATTGTCCTCGACGCTCGCCGCGAGCTCCTCGATCTCCGGGGCGGAGGAGAACATCTTCAGGTTGTCGCGCAGCCACTGCACCAGCGATCCGGTGACGGCGATGGAGCCCTCGAGCGCGTAGATCGGCTTACGGTCCCCGATCTTGTAGCAGACCGTCGTGAGCAGGCCGTTCTTGCTCGGCACGATCTCCTCGCCCGTGTTCATGAGCATGAAGCAGCCGGTGCCGTAGGTGTTCTTGGCCATGCCGGCCTCGAACGCCGCCTGCCCGAACGTGGCCGCCTGCTGGTCGCCGAGGTCGCCCGCGATCGGGACGCCGCCCAGCAGCCCCCGCTCGCGGCCTTCGCCGTAGACCTCGGAGGAGGACTTGATCTCGGGCAGCATCGACATCGGAATGCCCATGTCGGCGGCGATCGAGGAGTCCCACTGCAGGGTCTCGAGATCCATCAGCATGGTGCGCGAGGCGTTGGTGACGTCGGTCACGTGGACGCCGCCGTCCGGGCCGCCGGTGAGGTTCCAGATGACCCACGTGTCCATGTTGCCCATGATCAGATCGCCGGCCTCGGCCTTCTCGCGCGCACCCTCGACGTTGTCGAGGATCCACTTCACCTTCGGCCCCGAGAAGTAGGTGGCCAGCGGCAGACCCACCTTTGCCTTGTACTTGTCGTCGTCTCCGCCTCCGAGTTCCTTGACGATCTTGTCGGTGCGGGTGTCCTGCCAGACGATGGCGTTGTAGACGGGCTCGCCGGTGCTCTTGTCCCACACCATCGCCGTCTCGCGCTGGTTCGTGACGCCGACGGCGACGAGGTCGCTCGCATTCACCTGGGCGTGCGCCAGCGCGATGCCGACCACCTCACGGATGTTCTCCCAGATCTCCTTGGGGTCGTGCTCGACCCAGCCCGCCTTCGGGAAGATCTGCTCGTGCTCCTTCTGGCCGGTGGCCACGATGCGCCCGGAGTGGTCGAAGATGATCGCGCGCGAGCTCGTGGTGCCCTGGTCGATCGCGAGGACGTACTTGTCAGCCATGGTGTTCCTTCCACCTCATTGTGTTGTGGCTCGTTGTGGTTGCTGGGGTGAGGCGGGCCGGACGCCGTCGGCGTCCGGCCCGCGGTGGGTTGCGTCAGGGCAGCAGGACGCCGCTCAGCAGGCCGGCGACGACGCCGCCGATGATCGGGCCCACGACGGGGACCCAGGAGTAGCCCCAGTCGGAGCTGCCCTTGTCCGGGATGGGCAGCACGGCGTGCGCGATGCGCGGGCCGAGGTCACGGGCGGGGTTGATGGCGTAGCCGGTCGGGCCACCGAGCGAGGCGCCGATGCCGACGATCAGCAGGGCGACCCCGAGGGCGCCGAGCCAGCCCAGGTTGGCCACCGGGGTGGCGCCCGCGCCGGAGAACTTGCCGGCGGCGATCACGACGAAGACGAGCACGAAGGTGCCGATGGCCTCGGTGACGACGTTCCACAGGGGGTTGCGGATCTCGGGTCCGGTCGAGAAGACGCCGAGCTTGAAGCCGGCGGGGGCGTCCTCGTCGAACTGCTTCTTGTAGGCCAACCAGCAGAGGACGGCACCGATGAACGCGCCGAGCAGCTGGGCGCCGATGTAGGTCATGATCGACACGGCGTCGACGGGGACGCCGGGCACGAACTCCGTGGCGCCCGAGGCGACCAGACCCAGGGTGACGGCCGGGTTCAGGTGCCCGCCCGACTTGTAGGACGCCAACACGCCGGCGAAGACCGCCAGACCCCAGCCCCAGTTCACCATGAGGAAGCCGGTGCCGTTGCCCTTGTTCTTCGGGAGGATGTTGTTGGCCACCACGCCGCCACCGAGCAGGAGCAGCATCGCTGTCCCGACGGTCTCGGAGAGGAAGATGGTTCCGAGCACGAGAGCTCACTTTCCGGCACCCGCGTTGGTGCCTGTTCCATGCCTCCCCACGCGGGGAGGCTTCCCGGGTTGTTGTTTCTTTGTGGGCCGGACGCCGGTGGCGTCCGGTGGGACTAGAGGTCCGAGGGCACCATATCCTCGGCCTGCGTGCGGGCCTGGGACGCCGCGGCGTCCGTCGGCTCGTTCTGGGCGGCCACCTCCGCTGCCGCACGGGCGCGGTAGTTGTCCTTCTCGGCGCTGGTTCGGGCGTCGTCCCAGCCGAGCAGCGGGGCGGCGATCTCGGCGACCTCGTCGACCGCGGAGGCCCCGCGGTCGGGCGTGGTGGAGTTGAGGCGGATGCGCTGGATGAGGATGTCCTCGAGGTGCAGGGCACCCTCGTAGCGGCACGCGAACGCGACCTCGGCCCGCAGGTACCAGTCGGAGGCGGCCAGCGGCCGACCGAGGCTGGCGTCCTCGTCGACGAGCGCGAGCAGGGCGGGCAACTCAGAGCCGTAGCGGTCGAGCAGGTCGGCGATCTGGTCGGGCGTCCAGCCGTACTGCTGGGCGATGGCGGCGCCGCGGCGCTCGTAGGCCTCGAAGCCGTCGGCGCCGAGCAGCGGGACGTCGGTCGTGATCGACGGGAGTTCCTTGGCGCGGGCCTTCCCGAGGGCGACGTCGACGGCGTCGGCCGCCATGACGCGGTACGTGGTGTACTTGCCGCCGGCGATCACGGTGAGGCCGGGGGCCGCTTCGAGCGTGGTGTGTTCGCGGGAGACCTTGGCCGACTTGGCCTCGTCGGAGCCGACCGGTTGCAGGAGCGGGCGGAGGCCCGCATAGGTGCCGATGATGTCGTCGCGGGTCAGGTTGGCCGAGAGGACGGCATTGGCGTGATCGAGCACGTAGTCGATGTCCGCGCTGGTGGGTACAGGGTGCTTGAGTTGCTCGTGCCAAGCCGTGTCCGTGGTGCCGATGACCCAGTAGTGGCGCCACGGGATGATGAAGAGCACCGACTTCTCGGTGCGCAGGAACATGCCCGAGCGGGCGTTGATGCGCGCGCGGGGCACGACGATGTGGATGCCCTTGCTGGCGAGCACCTTGAGCCCCTTGTCGGTCTTCGCGTACGCCTGCGTCGTCTCGGTCCACACCCCGGTCGCGTTGATGACGGCTCGTGCCTTCACCTCGAACTCGTGGCCGTCCTCCAGATCGCGCACGCGGGCACCGGTGACGCGGCCGTCGGGGTTCTGCAGCAGGCCGACGACCTCGGCGCGCGACACCGCGCGGGCTCCGTAGCGGACCGCGCTGCGCACCAGGTTGATCACCATGCGCGAGTCGTCCACGCGGGCGTCGTAGAACTCGATGGCGCCGATGAGGGCGTCGTCGCGCACGTCGGCGAAGTGCTTCTTGGCGCCCTCCTTGGTGAGGTGCTTCTGGATCGGCACGGTCTTCCGCCCGCCCGCGCCGGCCACCGCCAGCACGTCGTAGAGGCCGACGCCGACGGCCGAGTAGGCGCGCTCGATGACGCGTTGCTTGAGCGGCCAGAGGAACGGCTGGGCCTTGACGAGGTGGGGGGCGAGCTTGGTGAGCAGCCGGCCGCGCTCGGCGAGCGCCTCGGCGACGAGGGCGAAGTCGAGGTTGTAGAGGTAGCGCAGACCACCGTGGATGAGGCGGCTGGAGCGGCTGGAGGTGCCGGACGCCCAGTCCTGCGCCTCCACGATGGCCACAGACAGGCCGCGCGTGGCGGCGTCCAGCGCGGAGCCCGCGCCCGTCACGCCGCCGCCGATGACGAGGATGTCGAACGGCTCGGCCTCGAGCGCGGCGCGGTCGGTCGCGCGCTGGGTGGGGTTGAGGGCCGGGATGGACATGCTCGCTCCTTTGCGTCGGTGGGGCTCTGGATCAGGGCCGTCGGGCAACATCTTGCAGCGGACTGAACGGATGCGTCACGCTTATGCACGAACGTGCACGAACGAGGTGGGGGATGAACAACCGCTACGAACAGGCCTATCAGGCCGCAACGCAGTACTACCTGCAGGGCGAGACGATGCAGAGCATCGCGCGGGGCCTCGACGTGTCGCGGTCCACGGTGTCACGGCTGCTCGCCGAGGCGCGCGAGAGCGGTCTGGTGCGGATCTCGATCGCGGACGCCGCCGGCTCGCAGTCGCCCACCTCCCGCGCCCTCGCGGACGCATTCGGCATCACCGTGCACCTGGTTCCCGTGCGCGCCACGTCCTCGCTGCCGACCCGGATCGAGCAGGTCGCCCAGCGGGCGGCGAACCTTCTCGCCGATGTCGTCTCCGACAACCAGGTGATCGGGGTGGCGTGGGGCGTCACGATGGCGGCGCTCACGCGCCACCTGCCGCGTCGGCCCCTGTCCGGCAGCACGATCGTGCAGATGAACGGCGGCGCGAACCAGCGGTCCTCGGGGGTGCCGTACATCCGCAGCATCCTGCAGTCGATCGGCGACGCCTTCGACTCGGAGGTGGTGCTCTTCCCGGTGCCTGCCTTCTTCGACTATGCGGACACGAAGGCCGCGATGTGGCGGGAGCGATCGGTGCGGCACGTGCTCGACCTGTTGTCCGACCTGGAGATCGCCGTGTTCGGTGTGGGGTCGTTGACGGGTGGCATCCCGTCGCACGTCTACTCGGCCGGCTACCTCGACGACGCCGACCATGCCGCCCTGGTCGCGGACGGTGTGGTGGGTGACATCTGCACCGTCCTGCTCCGCGAGGACGGAACCTTCGCGGACATCGAGGCGAACGCGCGCGCCACGGGACTGACGCCGACGGAACTCCGGCGCGTGCCGCGTCGGCTGTGCGTCGCCGCGGATCCCCAGCGCTCCCCCGCCATCGTCGGGGCCCTGCGGGCCGGTGTCGCCACCGACCTCGTCATCGACGACCTCAGCGCCCGAGCCGTCCTGCGCCGCCTCTGAGGCCCCGAGGGCGCACCTGCGCCCCCGGCGTCAGCGCTTGTCGCCCGCCGCCACCGTCGTCCCGGCGAGTTCCTTCTCCCCCGGGCGGGCCAAGGGCCCGACGAGCTCGTGGGGCAGGTAGAGCTCCTCCAGGTACGCCACATCCTCGGTGGTGATCGTCACGTCGAGCGCACGAACGGCGTCATCGACGCGGCTCGGGCGCGAGCAGCCGACGATCGGTGCGGTCACTCCCCGGGCCCAATGCCAGGCGAGGCCGACATCGGCCATGGGGACGCCGAGGCGCTCCGCGACCTCCGCCACCCGCGTGATGATCGGTATGTCCAACTCGCGAACGCGGTCGTACTTCGACTTCATCACCGCATCGGTCGTGGACCGCACCGAGTCCGAGTCCCACGTCGGGCGGGTGAGGTGCCCCGACGCGAGCGGGCTGTAGGGCGTCAGGGCCAAGCCGAACTGCCGGCACACGGGGATGAGCTCGCGCTCGTCCTCGCGGTAGAGGAGGTTGTAGTGGTTCTGCATGCTGGCGAAGCGCGTCCAGCCGTGCGCGTCGGCCACCGCCTGCATCGTGTGCAGCTGGTAGCCGTACATGGCGGAGGCCCCGAGCGCGCGGACGCGGCCGTCCTGCACGAGGGCGTCCAGAGCTTCCATGGTCTCTTCGATGGGGGTGTCGTAGTCGAAGCGATGGATGATGTAGAGATCGAGGTAGTCGGTGCCGAGCCGCTGGAGGGTCGCCGTGATCTCCCGCTCGATGGCGGCGCGGGACAGCTTCCCCTCGTTGAAGTACACCTTGCTCGCCAGAACGACGTCTTCGCGGGGCACGCCGAGGTTCGCCAGCGAGGCTCCGATGAACTCCTCACTGGTGCCACGCGCGTACACGTTGGCGGTGTCGATGAAGTTGACGCCCAGTTCGAGTGCGCGCTGGATGATCGCCTGGGTGGTGGGCTGGTCGACGGTCCACTGGTGCGAGTCGGGCAGCACCTCCCCGAAACTCATCCCACCGAGACACAGCGGGGGAACCATGACGTCGCTTTGGCCCAGTTGCGTGCGTTCCATGACGATCTCCTTCGGTCGTGACGGCTTCCAGCATGCCACCCGCTGTCGGAGGCCCCCGCTACCGTGGGGCCATGGCCGACCACGAGGAGCACAGCAAGGGCGGGGTCTACTCCAGCAAGGGCAAGGAGTACACGCGCGACTCCACCTACATCACGACGCGCATCACCCGCGACGCGGGCGAGGGCGACTACCCGGTCGAGGCCGGCCGCTACCGGCTCGTCGCGGCCCGCGCGTGCCCGTGGGCGAACCGGACCCTCATCGTCCGCCGTCTGCTCGGCCTCGAGGACGCCCTCAGCATCGGCCTGCCCGGCCCCACGCACGACGCCGACAGCTGGACGTTCGACCTCGATCCCGGCGGAGTCGACCCGGTGCTCGGCATCCACCGGCTCAAGGACGCCTACCT
>NZ_JARKOT010000144.1 GCF_029977985.1 Propioniciclava sp.
GAGCAGCACCGCCGAGTTCTCCGGGTGCGCGATGGCCCACGACTTGGGGGCCATCTCGCCCACCACCAGATGGAGGAACGTCACGATGACGAGCGCCAGCACGAATGCCACCACGTCCGCGGCCACGGTCGGCAGCCCCACCGCTTCGAGCGGCCCCATCAGCACGTGGTGCACGGCCGGCTTCGTCACCGCGCCCAGGGCCAGCGTGCACACGGTGATACCGAGTTGCGAGCCGGCCAGCAACAGCGTCAGCTCCGCCGAGTTCTTCAGCGCGGCCCGCCCGGCCGCGGTCGTGGCGCTCTCCTCCAGCCGGTGCTGCCGCGCGGCCATCAGCGAGAACTCGGTCGCCACGAAGAACGCCGACAAGGCGATGATCGCCGCCGTCGCCAGCCAGACGCCCCACCCGACGGTGGTCGCCGCTTCCAGGGCGATCACGAGGTCGCCTCTCCCGATACCCCGGGCAGGGTGATCAGCACGTGCGCCGGCACGTGCCGTGCGACCTCCAACACGGCGATGCGCACGAGCCGCTCAGGCGTTTCCGGGTCGAGCGCGAGTTGCGCGGGTGTCGGGTGCAGGTGCAACTCGACGACGTCCCCCACCGCCGGTAGGTCGCCGAACTCGGCGATCACGAGTCCGGCGATCGTCTCGTACTCCCCCGGCGGCAGCCGGAGTCCGGTCATGCGTTCCACCTCATCGACATGGACGCCCCCCGCCACCTCCCAGATGCCCGCCTCGGCGGAGGTCTCCAGCGGCGGCGCCACCGGATCGTGCTCGTCGTCGAGTTCGCCGATGATCTCCTCCACCAGGTCCTCGAGCGTGACGATGCCCACGAAACTGCCGAACTCGTCGATCACACACGCGATCTCGGCATCGGCCTCGTGCAGCGCGTGCTCGGTGTCGGGCAGCGTCATGAACGTCGGCACGAGCACGGCGGGCCGGACCAGGCTCGTCACGGGAGCGGCCGAGTCGGGCGGCGCGCCCAGCACGTCCACGAGGTCCACGATGCCGACGACGGCCTCGTCGGCGTCCAGCACCGGGTAGCGCGTGTGCCCGGTCGCCATCTGCGCGCGCACCTCGGCCACGGTCGCACTCGAACGAACCGTCCCGACCCGCACCCGCGGCACCATCGCGTGCTCGGCGTCCCGGCGCGGGAAGTCGAGGATGCGGTCGATCACGAGAGACAGCTCAGGCGAGATCGAGCCGGCCTCGCGGGATGCCGCCACCACCTTCTCCAGGTCGGACGCCGACGCCGCCGATTCCACGTCGTGCACCGGCTCGATCCGCAGCGCCCGCAGCAGCAGCTCGGCCGCTTTGTCGAACACCCAGATGACAGGCCCGAACACCTTCAGGTACACCCGCGTCGACGGGGTGAGGGCGTCGGCCACCTGCGCCGATCGCGCGATCGCGTAGTTCTTCGGGAACAGTTCGCCGAACAGCATCTGGACGAGGGTCGAGAACGCCAGCGCCACGATTCCGCCGAGCGCCACCGACAAAGCGGTGGACGCCCCCGGTGAGACCAGCTCCGTGAACGCCTGCCCGATGAGCGGTTCGGCCACGTAGCCGACGAGCAGCCCGGTCACCGTGATGCCCAGCTGGGCCCCCGACAGCATGAACGAGGTCCGCCGCGTGATCGCGAGCGTCGCCTCGGCCCGCGCGTCCCCCGACGCCGCCCGCCCCGCCAGCCGCGATCGGTCCACTGCCACGTACGCGAACTCCTGGGCAACGAAGTAGGCCGTGGCGGCCGTGATGGCCAGCACCACGAGGACGCCGACGACCAGCGACAACCAAGGACTCATACGTCTCTCCCGGTCGTCATAACCCGTCGCGTCGCGTCCGGATCGCTCCGGACGGCCCGTTCGGCGCGCCGCAGGTCGCGCGGCCGCGGCGTCCGGACCGTCACCGAGCCGGTCGCCCGGCCCCGCAGGATGATCCGTGGGTGCTCGCCGGTCGGCCGGGTCGCGACGCTGCTCGAGACCGTGGAGGTGGAATCCACCTGGAGCCCTTGGGTGTCGACACCCCACCCTTCGGGCACGATTACGAGCGCGGGCCCCATCCCGCTGCCGACGAGCACGACATCGACGACCGGCCACGTCGCCGTCGCGACCGTGAAGTCGAGCACTGTGCCACCCGTGCTGTACGTCACCTCGAGGAACGCGGGGACGTCCCACGGCCCCAGCAGGCGCACCGCGCGCATCCCGGTCCCCGTCAGCCGCACCGGGTCCTCCCACCGCGAGCCGGGGCCCTCGGACGCCCCGGCGGGCGTGCCGAAGAACGCGGCGAGCTGGGCTGAATCCAACAAGTCCCCGAGGACGGCGACGAGATCGTCGCGCGAGTGCGCCTGCAGCGCGCGTGGCACGCGGGCGTCCAGCTCGTCGAAGGTGATCCGGTCGTCGGCGGCGGCGTTGCGCAACTCGGTGAGGGCCCGCTCCCGGTGGAACGTGCCCACCCGCAGGTGTCCCTCGGCGGGCGAGGGGCGGTCATCGGTCACGGCACCACCCTAGCGAGCCCCGCCGACGATCCTCAGTGGCCGGCCGCGTGCCCCTTGATCACCATGCGCATGATGCGCATCATCAGCGCCGCCCCCCGGTACACCTGGTAGGGCAGGTTCTGGCGCCGCTTCAGCGTGCCCTGCGTGGGCAGGGGCGCCTGGGCGATGCGTGCATCGATGTTGCCGATGGCTTCGTCACTCATGTCGATCACTCCGGGATGAGCTGCCAGCCCGGCAGCGCCTTGGCCTTGTAGAGGAACAGGTGGTGCAGCGAGAGCTTCATCCAGTGGCCGGCGAGCCCGATCTCACCCTTGGTCTCGCCGAGGTCACGGCCCGTTTCGTACTTCTCGAAGTCGGGCACCACCGGCATCATCGTGATGGACGCCGCCGATCCCTTGGTGAGACCCGTCCCGGCGGAGGCCACGCACGCGGCCCCCATGTTCGCCATGGACGCCTCGTGCGGCGGCTTCGCCCGGCCCAGGATGCGGTCGGCGATCGTCTGCGCAACGGCCTTGCCCATGACGCCCGACGGCATGCCGGTGCGCGGCGGCGCCGGCGAGATCACCGTTCCCTTGGGGGACTTGCGCGGCTTGCTGATCGGGTGCGGCGGCGCGAATGCGATGCCGACGGCCCAGATGTTGTCGAAGCCCGGCACCGCGTAGGTGCTCGGCCAGTCGGATGCCTTCCACTCCTCGTAGGGCTTGCCCGAGTAGTCGGCATCCACCTTCATCAAGCCGCTGGGGGCGAACAGTTGGTCGGTGATGTCGGCGCCGGCGGCGTCCTTGGCCGTCAACCCGACCCCCCGGAACGGCGGCAGCAGCATCGCGAAATCGAAAGCCTGCGTGTGCTCGGTCCCGTCGAGGAGCTCGTAGTGAATGACGCCCTCCTCGATCTTCGTGCAGCCCGCCCCCGTGATCGCCCGGACGCCGCGCTCCCGGAAGAGCGACTCGGTCCACATGCGGCCGGTGGTGCGGAAGCCGTTCTCCTCGAACTCCATGCCGCCGACGCCGAAGTCGCCGAGCTCGTACTCGTTGGTGAGGAAGATGATCTCCGCGAGGTCACGCACCCCTGCCTGCCGGAGTTCGTGCTCGACGTTGAACACGTACTCGAAAGCGGCCCCCTCGCACGTGCACGTTCCGTGCCCGGTGCCGATGACGAGCGTCTGCCGCTGCCCCGCCTTCAGCTTGTCGATGACGTCCTTCAACGCGGACGCCGCGTGCTCGGCGTGGCCGGCGGTGCAGACGGACACGGTGTGACCCTCGTCCGGCCCGAGCCCCGGAGTCGCGGCGAAGTTCAGCTTGGGCCCGGTTGCGTTGACGAGGTAGTCGTAACGCAACCGCTCGACCTGGCCGGATCGCTCCGGCGAGGTGTGTTCGACGTCGACGGCACCGCGGGCGTCCTCGGCGTCGCCGTGCGGCAGGATCGTCGTCGCCTTCGCCTGCACGTAGCCGATCCCCTGTTTGGCGTAGACCGGCGCGAGCGGGAAGACCACGTCGGCGGGATCCATCACCCCCACGCCGACCCAGATGTTCGACGGGATCCAGTTCCACTTGCTGTTCGGCGTGACCACGACCACCTCGTGCTCACGCGGCAGGAGCCTGCGCAGGTGCAGGGCCGCCGTGTGCCCTGCGATGCCCCCACCCAGAATGACCGTGCGCGCCATCGCGTCCCCCTCGTCCGAGATACCCCTGAGGGTATGGAGCGTACGGTTCGCCACGCCCCACTGCAAGCTAACCACCGCCCCGACTCGTCGGCGGGCCGTTCTGCGACGAACCGGCTCTCAGAAACCGAGGCGATTGAGGTGCTTGGGGTCGCGCTGCCAGTCGGACAGGACCTTCACGTGGATCATCAAATGCGCGGGCATGTCGAGCAGCTTCTTGACCTGCAGCCGGGCGTCCGTGCCGACCTGTTTCAGCCGCTCGCCACGGTGGCCGATGATGATGCCCTTCTGCGAGGCCCGCTCGACGATGATGGAGGCGTAGATGTCCATGAGGGGCTTGTCGGCCGGACGCCCCTCGCGCAGCCCCATCTCGTCGATGACGACGGCGATCGAGTGCGGCAGCTCGTCGCTGACACCCTCGAGCGCCGCCTCGCGGATGAGCTCGGCGATCCGCGTCTCGGTGGGCTCGTCGGTGACCTCGCCGTCCGGATAGAGCTGCGGACCTTCGGGCAGCAGTTTGACGATCTCGTCGACGACCACATCCACCTGGTCGCCCGCCACCGCGGACACGGGCACCACAGCCTCCCACCGAACCCCGAGTGACTCCTCCAACGAGGCGATCCGCACGAGGTGCTCGGCCAGCCGTTGGCGGCCGACCAGGTCGGTCTTGGTGGCCAGCGCGATCAGCTTCGGACGCCGCGGCAGCTCGGAAATCTGGCGCACGAGGAACTCGTCCCCGGGGCCGATGCGCTGACTGGCGGGAAGGCAGACGCCGATGACGTCGACCTCGCTCCACGTCTCGTGGACGAGGTCGTTCAGCCGCTCGCCCAGCAAGGTTCGCGGCCGGTGCAGGCCGGGGGTGTCGACCAGGATGAGTTGGGCGTCCGGTCGGGTCAGGACGCCGCGGATGACCCGCCGCGTCGTCTGCGGCTTCGACGACGTGATCGCGATCTTCTCCCCCACGATCGCGTTCGCCAGGGTCGACTTGCCGGCGTTGGGGCGTCCGACGAAGCAGGCGAAGCCCGAGCGGTGGGGCGGGGCGGCGTCCGTCATGCATCCTCCTCGGCGGAGTCGCGGCGACGCCCCGACTCCTGGCTGCTCTGGGCGGTGAGACCGCCGATGGCGTCGACGGCCTGGTCGGCGCCGGCGTCCTCGACGAGGGCGGCGACCACCGTGCGAATGGCGTGGCGGCGTCCGGAGCCGCGCTCGGCGACCAGTTCGATGCCCTCCCACTCCACCACGGACCCGGGAATGGGCACCTTGTTGAGCTCCTTGGCCATGAGGCCGAGGACCGTGTCCACGTCGTCGTCGTCGACCCGTAGCCCGAACAGCTCGCCGAGCTCGTCGACGGGCAGGCGCGAGTTGACGCGGAACCGGCCGTCGGCCAGTTGCACCCACGGCGGGATCTCGCGGTCGTACTCGTCGACGATCTCGCCCACGATCTCTTCGAGGATGTCCTCGATGGTGGCCAGGCCCGCGGTGCCGCCGAACTCGTCGACGACCAGCACCACGTGGCTGTGGGTGAGCTGCATCTCTTTGAGGAGGGCGTCCACCGGCTTGCTGTCGGGGCAGAAGACGGCGGGCCGCATGAGCGAGGCCACCGTCTCCCAGGACTGCGCCTGCGGGTTGTCGTAGTTCCGCCGGATGACGTCCTTCAGGTAGAGGACGCCGCGCACGTCGTCCACGTCGTCCCCCACGACCGGAATACGACTGTAACCCGAACGGAGGGCGAGAGAAAGGCCTTGCCGGAGCGTCTTGTCGGACTCGATCCACACCATCTCGGTGCGCGGGACCATGACCTCCTTGACGATGGTGTCCCCCAACTCGAACACCTGATGGATCATGCGGCGCTCGCCCGCCTCGATGAGATCGGACGCCTCGGCCATGTCCACCAACTCGCGCAGCTCGGCCTCGGACGTGAACGGACCGTCGGTGAAACCGCGCCCTGGCGTGATGACGTTGCCGACGACGATGAGGATCTGCGGGAACCACCCGAATACCGAGGTCAGCCCGCTGACGAGGCCCGAGGTGCTGAGCGCGATCGCGTCCGCGTGCTGGCGACCGAGGGTGCGGGCAGCCACGCCGAGGATGATGAAGCTGACGAGCACCATGGGCAGCACGGTCCACATCAACCGCTGCCACAGGGGTTCGAAGTTGTCGAACACGACGATGCCCACGCAGACCGTCGCGATCACCTCGAGGACGATCCCGATGAACAGCATCGTGTTGAGCGACGGCGCCGGATCCTGCGTCATCGTGAACAGGCGCTCGGCACCCGGCGCACCGTCGCGGACGTGGTTCTCCGCACGCACCTTCGAGAACGACGCCAGCGCGGACTGGATCGCGACGAACACGCCCGCCAACAGCGTGCAGGCGATGGCGACGACCAGCAGGATCCACTCGGTGTGCGTTAGCAGGGCGGGCCCATCTCTCTCAGAGTCAGAACGCCGCCATTCTAGCGGCGGACGCCCTCGGCCCGGCGCTGCTCCCAAGCGGCGATGATGCGATCGTTCAGGCCGAACATGACCCGTTTCTCCTCCGGCTCGGCGTGATCGAACCCGAGCAGGTGCAGCACACCGTGCACGAGCAGGTAGTCGGCCTCCGCCTCCGGCGTCCGGCCGTTCTCGGCGGCCTGGGCGGCCGTCACGCTCGGGCAGAGGACGATGTCGCCCAGCAGCCCGAGCGGCGGCTCCTCGTCGTCGCTCGGCGGGCGTAGCTCGTCCATGGGGAAACTCAGCACGTCGGTCGGGCCGGGCAGATCCATGAACCTCTCGTGGTAGTCGCCCATGGTCGCCTCGTCGACGAGCAGGATCGACAGCTCGGCCTGTGGGTGGATGCGCAGTTGGTCCAGGGCGAACGCCGCCAGCTGCACGAGCCGCAACTCGTCGACCTCGACGCCGGATTCGTTGTTCAAGTCGATCACCGCATACCTCCTCCGTGGGCTTTCCCGTCCGCTTCACCGCGAACCGAGCTCATCGCCCGCCCCGTTCGCGGCCGTCCTTGGTGGACTCGAACCGGTCGTACGCCGCCACGATCCGCCCCACGAGGTTGTGGCGAACGACGTCGTGGTTGGTCAGCTGGCAGAACGCGATGTCGGCCACCCCGTCGAGGATGCCCGGCGCGGCCCGCAACCCCGACCGCGTCCCCCCGGGGAGGTCGATCTGCGTCACGTCTCCGGTGACGACCATCTTCGAGTTGAACCCGAGGCGCGTGAGGAACATCTTCATCTGCTCCATCGAGGTGTTCTGGGCTTCGTCGAGGATGATGAAGGCGTCGTTCAGCGTCCTGCCGCGCATGTAGGCGAGCGGCGCGACCTCGATCGTGCCGGCGGTGAGAAGCCGCGGAACGGAGTCGGGATCGAGCATGTCGTGCAGCGCGTCGTAGAGGGGCCGCACGTAGGGGTCAATCTTGTCGTTCAAGGTTCCGGGCAGGAAGCCGAGACGCTCGCCGGCCTCGATGGCGGGCCGGGTCAGGATGATCCGGTTGACCTCCTTCGCCTGCAACGCCTGCACGGCCTTGGCGACGGCCAGGTAGGTCTTCCCCGTGCCCGCCGGACCGATGCCGAACACGACCGTGTGGGCGTCGATGGCGTCGACGTACCGCTTCTGGTTGAGGGTTTTCGGCCGGATCGTCCGCCCGCGCGTGGACAGGATGTTCTGCGTGAGGACCTCGGACGCGTGCAACTCGCCCGGGGATGCCGCCATGCCGACGACGCGTTCGATGGACGCGGCGTCCAGGCCCTGACCCGTCCGGGCGATGGTGATGATCTCGGTGAGCGCGTCGGCGGCCGTCGCCACACCGGCCGGCGTCCCGGAGAGCGTGATCTCGTTGCCGCGCACGTGCACGTCGGCGTCCACGGCCCCCTCGAGGATCCGCAGGAACTCGTCCCGCGGCCCGACGATGGACACCATCGGGATCGAGGCGGGAACCGTGATGCGGCGGACAGCCTCGGGCGTGTGTTGGGTGGTCAGGGTTGCTCCTTGTCAGGCGGACGCCGCACCGTGCGGCCCGCGCCCACCGATGCTACTCGACGTCGTCGTCGTCATCCGCCGGGTTGATGACGTGCATGGCGGCCTCCTCGGCGGACGCCGCACCGCCGTCGATGCCCACCGAGAACGCGATCGACTCACCCTCGGTGTCGACACCCGCGTCCCCGTGTCGTGCGTCGACCAGCCGGCCCGCCCGCTCCCGGCCGACCTCGCGGGACTCCCCCGTCGGATTCCACGGCCCGTCGTCGGGCGGGGACACCTCGGGTTCCTCCTGCTTGACACGCATCTCGAGGGTCTCGCCCTGACGCATCTCGGCGGGAGTGTTGCCGAAGCCCTGCGCGGGCGACCACTGGTCCGGAGCGATGATCCCCTCGTCCAGCACGTCGGCGACGCCCCGGTCGAGCAGGGTGTCGGACGCCTGGAGCTGTTCGAGGTTGTCTTCGCCCTCGTCGAACTGTCCGATGTTCTCGCTCATGCACTGATCCTGCCACGGGACCCAAGCGTTTGGGGCCAGCGGCACGACAACGGCGTCGCGGTGTCCGCACGGTACGGCGTGCGGCCGGGAGAGGCGTAGGCTGACCGCCCGTGACCGGCACCAACACCCGCCCCGCGCCCTCTCCTACCGCCTACGCGAGCGGCGGACGCGGCGTCTACGACCTCGTCGTCGCGGCCTTTGTCGGCGTTCTGCTCATCTCGAACATCGGCGCCACCAAGCTCATCCAGTTCGGTCCGACGGTCGAGGTGGGCGGCTTTCCCGTCCTGCCGATCATCACCGACGGGGGCGCCTTCCTGTTCCCCCTTGCCTACATCCTGGGCGACGTGCTGGCCGAGGTCTACGGCCTGCGGCGCGCCCGCCGGGCGATCGTCACCGGCTTCGTGCTCGCCGCCGTCATGAGCCTCACGTTCCTCGCGGTGGACGCCGCCCCGCCGGCCGACGGGTGGCCGAACGACGATGCCTGGGGCGCCGTCCTCGGGTTCGTGCCGCGCATCGTGGTGGCCAGTCTGGTCGGCTACCTGGCGGGTCAACTCCTCAACGCCCGCGTCCTCGTCTGGATCAAGGACCGCTACGGCGAAGGACGCCTCTGGGTACGCCTCGTGACGTCCACGCTCGTCGGGGAGTTCGCGGACACCCTGCTTTTCTGCTCGATCGCCTTCGGCCCGCTGGGGGTGGTCCTCGGGGGCGGCTCGATCGACGCCGCCACGCTCGTGAACTACATCGTCGTCGGTTTCGTCTACAAGGTAACGGTCGAGGTGATCTTCCTGCCGCTCACCTACGCGGTGGTCCGCGCCATCAAGCGCCACGAGCCCGACTACGCCTGAGCGGTCAGTGCGGGCGGCGCGGCCTCGGCGGCACCTTGACAACCATTGAATGCGCCACGAGGTCGTGCCAGCCGCGGCGCTCGGGCCCGAGGATCGACAGGTACCCCAGGCCGGAGGGCAGCCCCAGCACGAACAGCATCAACGCCCGGACGAGGCCACGGCCGAAGCCGAGCCGCTCGTGGGTGCGGTAGTGGACGACGCGCGTGCCCACCAGCCGCTTGCCGAGGGTGCAGCCGATGGCGTTGCCCCAGGCGTGGTAGATGAGCGTCGCCACGCTCACGGACGCCGCCACGATCCCCATCGCGGTCAGGTAGGCGAGCAACGCCTCGGGCGTGTTGGGGTTGGGCACCGTGAAGCCGGTCACGAACTGGGCGGCCAGCAGGACGAACGTGATGATCAGCCCGTCGAGCAGTGCGGCGCCGACCCGCTGGCAGAGACCCGCGATCTCCGGCGCGACGTCGACCCGACGGGTTGGACGCCCTCGGTTGGGGCGCACCGGCGACGCAGCCGGAGGCGCCGGCGAAAGTGACGGCGAGGGTGACGGCGCGGACGACCGCGTCCGCCCTCGGGGGGCGGTTGGCGGTTGGGGGGCGGGCAGGTTGCGGCGCGCGACCGTTCGGCCGTCCTCGGAGTCCGGCACGGCGCGCTCGGCGCGGGTCGGCCGCCAGCTCCGACACCGACGGCGACCGGAACGCGTGAGGACAGGGGTGCTCCGCAGCGGGGGCAGCTGGTCGCGCCGGCCGGGCACCGGTGGCGGCAGTAGGAGCACTCCACGGTTTGCTCGCCTCTCGTCGGGGATCGTGCTGTCAGCCTGCCACGCAATCGTCCCGCTGTCGGTGGGGAGCACTCCCCATCGGCCAGCGCGCCCCCCGAAGCGTCGAGGGTCCGGTGGTTTGCGTGGAGGGCCCGGCCGTTCGCGTCGACGACCCGGGGTGTGTGTCGAGAGACCCCAGCCGACAGGTTGAGCTTGGGTGGCCGGCCGACCCGAGTCCCCCGCGTCGGCGGCCCCGGACACGCTGGTCAGCCGATGCGATGGGGTGGCCCACGTAGGCTCGCACGCCGCCAGCTCCAGCCAGCCCTGCCGTGGTGTGGGTTTCGTACGCTCGGGACGCCGTTGGTTGCGGCCAACCCGTGCCGTGGTGTGGGTTTCGTACGCTCGGGACGCCGTTGGTTGCGGCCAACCCGTGCCACGGTATGACCTTGGCCCGCACTGGTGGGGAGTGCTCCCCATGGCGTCTGGGGTGGAGTCGCTTTTAGGTTGGGGTCATCGAAAGGGCCCACCCGGGATCATCAACGAACAAGCGAAGGAGCACCCTCTGATGAGTGGCATGGTCGGAATGGATATCGCTGGCGTTCGCCAGCTCAGCAAGCTCATGCTCACCAAGGCCGACGAGATCGACAATGCGG
>NZ_JARKOT010000150.1 GCF_029977985.1 Propioniciclava sp.
GGAACGACCGCGTCGGCGTCCGGCTCGATGCGGCCGGCGGCGATCGACTCGGCCCAGTGGCAGGCCACCTTGCGGCCGGGCTTCACCTCGCGCAGCGCGGGCACGTCGGTGCGGCACAGTTCGTCGCGCACCCACGGGCAGCGCGTGTGGAATCGGCACCCGGCAGGCGGATTCGCGGGGCTCGGCAGGTCGCCTGACAACAGAATCCGCTCCCGGGCGTCCTCGACCACCGGATCGGGCACCGGGATCGCCGACAGCAGCGAGATCGTGTACGGGTGCAACGGCTCGACGTAGAGGTCGTCCGCCGACGCCTCCTCCACGATCACGCCCAGGTACATGACGCCGATGAGATCGGAGATGTGCCGCACCACGGCCAGGTCGTGGGCGACGACCACGTAGGTGAGGCCGAGGGCGTCCTTCAGGTCTTCGAGCAGGTTGATGACCTGCGCCTGCACCGACACGTCGAGCGCCGACACGGGCTCGTCGGCGATGACCAGCTCGGGGTTCAGAATGACGGCCCGCGCGATCCCGATGCGCTGCCGCTGCCCGCCGGAGAACTCGTGCGGGTACTTCTCCAGCGTCGACCGCGGCAGGCCCACGAGCTCGAGCATCTTCGCAGCCTTGGCGAGGTGGGACGCCTTGGAGTCGGCGCCGAACTCCTCGTGGTCGGCCTCGCTGAGCCCGTGCACGCGCAAGGGCTCGGTCAGCAGCGACTGGATGGACTGCCGCGGGTCGAGGCTCGCCATCGGGTCCTGGAAGACCATCTGCATGCGGCGCCGGAGGCGGCGCAGGCTCTCGCCCTTGAGCGCCGTGATGTCGGTGCCGTCGAACAGGATCCGCCCCCCGGCGGTCTCCTCCAGCCGCAGCAGCGCCCGGCCGAGGGTCGACTTGCCGCAGCCCGACTCCCCGACGAGGCCGTACGTGCTGCCCCGCGGCACGGCCAGCGTGACGCCGTCCACCGCGCGCACGTGCCCGACGGTCCGGTCGAACACGAGCCCCTTGCGGATCGGGTAGTGAACCTTGAGACCCTCGGCGGCGATGAGGTGGTCGGTCACGGGGCCTCCTCGGGCTGGGGAGTGGTCTCGACAGGCCCGACCCGCGAGGGGTCCTCCTGCGTCGGCTCGACCTGCGGAGACTCGGCCGGATGGACACAGCGCACGTCATGGCTGGGCGCCATGGCGACGAGCTCGAGGTCGCCGCGGACGCAGGCGTCCGTCACGTACCGGCAGCGCGGCGCGAAGGCGCACGCCTTGGCCCAGCCGATGACGTCGCGCGGCGTTCCCGGAATGGGCGTGAGCGGCTGGGATCGGTCGCCGTCGAGCCTCGGAATGGAGTTGAGCAGTCCCTGGGTGTAGCGGTGCCGCGGGTGGGCGAACAGCTCGCACGCCCCGGCGCGTTCCACGATGCGCCCGGCGTACATGACGTTCACCCGGTCGCACAGGCCGGCGACGACGCCGAGGTCGTGGGTGATCATGATCATCGCCGTTCCGAGGTCGTTGACCAGCTCGACGAGGAGTTCCAGCACCTGCGCCTGGATCGTCACGTCGAGCGCGGTGGTCGGCTCGTCGCAGATGAGCAGCTTCGGCTTGCACGCCAGCGCCGTCGCGATGAGCGCTCGCTGCCGCATGCCGCCCGACAGTTGGTGCGGGTACTCGCCGAACCGCCGTGCCGGGTCCGGGATCCCGCACCGGCGCAGCAGGTCGATCGCCTGCTCCTTCGCGGCCGCCCGGGTGATCCTCTCGTGCGCGTGCAGCACCTCCGTCACCTGGACGCCCACGGTCACCACCGGGTTCAGCGACGTCATCGGATCCTGGAAGACCATGGCCAACTCGGCGCCGCGATACCTGGCGCGCTCACGGTCGGGCAGCGTCAGCAGGTCCCGGCCCCGATAGAGCGCCTGCCCGGTCACGGCCACGCCACGGGGCGGCAACAGGCCCATCACGGCCATCGACGTCACCGACTTTCCCGAGCCGGATTCCCCCACGATCCCGACGACCTCCCCCGGCGCGACGTCGAAGCTCACCCGGTCGACCGCCGTGAAGCCCGGCTGCCCGCGGCGTCCGAACACGACGCTCAGGTCGCGGACGCTCAGCAGGGGGCCGGACGCCGCCGGTTGCGTCCCGCTCATCGGCGGGACTTCGGGTCGAGGGCCTCGCGCAGCGCCTCCCCGAGCAGGGTGAAGCCGAGCGCCGTCACGGCGATGCAGAGGCCCGGCAGCAGAGTGAGGTGCGGGTAGCTCTGCAGTCGCTCCTGACCGCGGACGAGCATGCGGCCCCACTCGGCGACGGTCGGATCGGGCGAGCCCATGCCGAGGTACGACAGGGCGGCCACCTCGATGATGGCGGTGGCGAGCACGAGGGTCGCCTGCACGATCACCGGGCCGAGCGAGTTGGGGAGCACGTGGCCCAGCACGATCGTGCGCCGGCGCAGACCCAGCGAGGTAGCGGCGAGCACGTAGTCCTGGCCGCGTTGGCGCAGCATCGACCCTCGCAGCAGCCGGGCGAACACCGGGACCTGCGCGGCCGCGATGGCGATCATCAGGGCTTCGGGACGCCGCCCCACGATCGCCGCGACGCTCACGGCCAGCAGCAGGGCGGGGATGGACAACAAGATGTCCACGAGCCGCATGACGAGCGTGTCGACCCAGCTGCCGAACGCGCCGGCAAGACCGCCGAGCAGGGCACCGCCCGCGAGGCCGAGCAGCGTCGACACGATGCCGATGACGAGCGACTGCCGGGCGCCGTGGATGAGCTGCGTGAGGAAGTCGGACCCGAACGAGTCGAGCCCCAGCGGGTGCTCGGCCGAGAAGGGGGGGCAGCCGGGTCGGGGTGATCTGGTTCGCCCACTGGGTGCGTGCGGGCTCGTAGGGGGCCAGCACGGGGGCGAGGAGCGCGACGAGCACGAAGACGGCCACGATGACGGCGCCGACGATGGCCGACGGGTTGCGCCGCAACCGCCGGAAAGCGCCGACCCACAGGCTGGTGCCGGTCTCGTTGGCGTCGACGGCAGGACCCATCGCGTCGACGAGGGACTGCGGTCGTTCCAGGGTCGTCATCGCACACGCATCCTCGGGTCGAAGAGCCCGTACAGCAGGTCGACCACCAGGTTCACCAGCGCGTAGATGAGCGCGATGAACAAGATGAAGCCCTGCAGCACGGCGTAGTCCAGCGTCGAGATGGCATCGAACAGGTACGAGCCGATGCCGTTGAAGGCGAACACCGATTCGGTGAGCACGGCGCCGCTCAGCAGTTGGCCGGTCAGTAGACCCACCATGGTGATGATCGGCAGCATCGCGTTCTTCAGCACGTGCCGGCGGGTGATGAGCCCCCGGGCGAGGCCCTTGGCGTTCGCGGTGCGCACGTAGTCCTCGCCGAGCACCTCGAGCACCGACGCCCGCGTCATGCGGGTGATCGCGGCGAGAGGGATCGAGCCGAGCGCCAACGCCGGCAGCACGAGGTGCGTGAGGGCGTCCCAGGCGGCATCCCACTCGCGGGTCATCAGCCCGTCGAGGACGTACAGGTTCGTGATGTGGGTGGCGTTGATCCGCACGTCCTGCCGGCCCGACGGCGGGAACACCGCCAGCCAGTCCAAGCCCGGCAACCCGATCGCGAACACCACCTTGAGCAGGTAGGCGAGCACGAACACCGGGATGACGACGCCGGCCAGCGAACTGCCCACCGCCGCGAGGTCGAGGACGCCGCCGGCCCGCTTGGCCGCGAAATAGCCGAGCGGGATGCCGACGACGACCGCGAAGCACATCGCGGCGAGGGACAGTTCGACCGTCGCCGGGAAACGTTCGAGGAAGGTCGCGAGCACGGGCTGCCCCGTGCGGGGACTGTTCCCGAAGTTCCCCTGCAGCAGTTGCCCCATGTACTTCACGTACTGCAGGGGCAGCGGCTCGTTGAAGCCGTACTGCGCGTTCAGCCGTTCGATGCCCTGCGCGGTGGCGCGATCCCCCAGCAACGCGCGCGCCGGGTCACCCGGCAACGCGCGCAGCCAGGCGAACAGCAGCACGCTCAGCCCGAGCAGCACCGGGACGAGCAGCAGCAGGCGTCGGACGACGAAACGCAGCATGCGTCAGTGCCTCGTCAGTGCGTGACGGTGATCGTGTTCCAGACCTCGTCCTGCACCGGGCTGGGTTCGTAGCCCTGGACGCCCGGCCCGAGCGCCAGCGACGGCGCCGGGTGGGCGATGGGGACGCCCGGCACGAACGTGGCGATCATCTCGTTGATCTCGGCGTAGCGCGCCTCCTGCTCGGCTGCGGTGGCCAGCTGACGGGCGTCCTTGAGAGCTTGGAACAGCTCGGGATTGTCGAAGCCCCACTCGTTGCTCTTCTGGCCGAAGAACACGCCGACGAAGTTGTCGGGATCGTTGTAATCGCCCGTCCAGCCGAGGAAGTGCACATCGCGCTTGTCGATGCCCTCGTCGGACTGGCACAGGTCGAGGTAGTCGGGGCTCCAGCGAGCGGTGACCGGCTCGACCGTGATGCCCACCGCCTCGAGCTGGGCGCGGATCGCGACGAAGGTGTCCTCCGGCGTCGGCATGTAGGGCCGCGACACACCCGTCGGGTAGGCGAACCTGAGCGTCAGGTTCGACTGACCCGCCTCGGCGAGCAGGGCCTTCGCCTTCTCGGGGTCGTAGTCGTAGCGCGTGACGTCGGGGTTGTAGCCGTTGACCGAGTCGGGCATGTACTCGATGGCAGCCACGGAGCCCTCGGGCAGCGACTGGCTGATCACGGCCTCCTTGTCGATGGCGTGGTTGATCGCCTGGCGGACGCGGACGTCCTGCAGCGCCGGGTTGACGTTGTGGTTGATGCCCAGGTAGAGGATGTTGAACGCGGGCCGGTTCGGCACCTGGAAGCCGGCGTCCTTGAGCACCTGGACGTCGGCCGGTGCGACCAGGTCGTACCCGTCGATGTTGCCGGCCTGCAACTCCTGGGTGCGGGCGCGGGCGTCCGGGATGATGCGGACGACCGCCTTGCTGATCTTCGCGACGTCGCCGTGGTAGTCGTCGTTGCGGACGAGGACGACCTGCTGACCGCGGTCCCACGACTCGAACTTGAACGGCCCGGTGCCGGTCGGGTGCGCCGTGGCGTACTCGGAGAAGCGCGGGTCATCCACCGTGCCCTCGGTGGTGTCGGCGTTGTACTGCTTCATGGCGTCCGGCGACTGCATCGAGAAGGCGGGCAGGGTCATGGCGTCGACGAACGAGGCGAACGGGGCGGTGAGATGGACGGTGATCTCGTAGTCGCCGCTGGTCTCGCAGCGGTCGTAGATGCCGACCGAGTTCCCGTCCTCGGGGTTCTTGAAGCCGCGGAAGAGCTTGCCGTAGTAGTAGGTGATGTTCTCGTTCTGGTTGATGCCGGTCCAGTTGGCCCACCGCTCGAAGTTGGCCTCGACCGCGGAGGCGTTGAAGGCGGTGCCGTCGTGGAACGTGACCCCTTCCTTCAGCTTGAACGTGTGCGACAGTCCGTCGTCGGAGCTCGACCACTCGGTGGCCAGCAGCGGGACGAGCTCGGTCGAGCCGGGCGCGACGGACACGAGCCCCTCGAAGATCTGACGGGCGATACGGAAGGTCTCGCCGTCGGAAGCCATGGCCGGGTCGAGCATCACCGGGTCGGACGAGCCGGCGAAGATGAAGGTGTCGACGGCGGAGCCACCGGCAGCAGTGCCGGTGCCGGTCGCGCCGGCGGTCGGAGTGGTGCGCTGACTCTCGGCGCAGCCGGCAACGGTGCCGGCAACGGCCAGGGCGGCGACACCGAAGAGGGTACGGCGATGCATGGGACTCATTTGGGATACCCCTCACGTGGTCGGGTGCTGACCTGCCGCACCCTAGCGAGAGCCAAGTGAAGTGAACGTTTCGTCCGGGTCACGATTTGGCTGCGAATCGCGCCGGCGGCGTCCGGCTTGACCGGATGGCCTCAACCACAATGGGTCCATGACGCCGCTCCTCACGTTCACCTGGCCCGGAACCGCGCTCGAAATCGCCACCATCCTCGTGGTGGCACTCGTCGCCAGGTACGTGCTGCGTCGGGTGATCAGGACGGTGGTGACGGCGTCCCTGAAGGCCACGGACGCACGCCGGGACGGGTTCACCGGCCGGGCGGAACGGATCCTGCGCGAGATCGGCGGCATCAACGACGCAAGACACGCAGCACGGGTGAAGACGCTCGGCTCGGTGCTCCGCAGTGCGGTGGACGTGGTGCTGACGGTCATCGTCGTCCTCACCGTGATGAGCACGCTCGGCGTGCCGCTCGAACCGCTGCTCGCCTCGGCCGGTATCGGCGGGGTCGCGCTCGCGTTCGGTGCCCAATCGCTGGTGAAGGACTATTTGTCGGGGATCTTCATGATCTTCGAGGATCAGTTCGGCGTGGGTGACCTGATCGACACCGGCGAGGTGAAGGGCACCGTCGAGGAGGTGGGGTTGCGCGTGACGCGGCTGCGCGACGCCGGCGGCCAGGTGTGGTACGTCCGCAACGGCGAGATCGTCAAGATCGGCAACGCCAGCCAGGGCTGGTCGACGGCGACCGTGGACGTGCCCATCGCCTGGAACGCCGACGCCGCTCGGGCCATCGAGGTGCTCGACGGCGTTGTGAAGGCCGTATTCGACGACCCCCGCTGGGAGGGCGTCCTGCTGGAGGAGCCGTCGGTCGCGGGCGTGGACAGCGTCAGCGGCGGCACCGCCATCATCAAGATCTTCGCCAAGTGCGCACCCAACCAGCAATGGGGGGTGCAGCGCGACCTCCTGGAGCGCGGCACCGCGGCGTTGCGCGAGGCCGGCGTCCCCGGCCCGGTCCTCGGACCGTTCGGGGCACCGAAGGCCTAGCGCCGCCCTTGTGACGCCGCGTTCACACTCAGATCCCGGCGGAACCAGTCCCCCGGTGTTTGGCGGCCTGCGGCGCCGTTGAGTGTGCTCTGGGCCCCACCCGGCTCTCCCCACGGTCGGCTGGGTCGCCCGGTGTGGCCTCCCCACGTCCCGGTCGTCCGCTCCGCCCGAGCGCCTCCGCACGCTCCCCTTCCCCACCGACGCTCCCCGGGGGACGGGGAGCGCTCCCTTCAAGCGCGGATGCTCCCGGTGCACAGGTGGGCGAGTGCGCGCGCGGGGAGCGCTCCCCGTCAGCACACCATGTCGGCGCGACCCTCCCATCACACCGGCCTCACCGCGCCATGCCCGAGAACGACGCAGCGGAACCCAAGCAGCGCCAACCGTCCACATGGCAACCGAACATGCACAGCTGAACCCGGCCACTTAGGCTGGGGTGCATGTCAGATGCGATCCAGACGACTTCGGCGGCGCCGACGGCCTTCCCGGCCGATGAGTCCCCGACAACCGACCACCGGGTCTACGGCCCCTCGAGCACCCCGACCCACCCCCTGGCCACCGCGCCGGTCGGGTCGCCGCCGTATTCCGTGGACGGCTTCGTCAAGGAGTTCCTGCACGAGCTCAACACCAACCAGGGTGTCGCCCTTTCCCGCTCCTCCATCAACGACCAGTACCTCGCCCTCGCCAGCACCGTGAAGAACTACCTCATGGCCCGCTGGCTCGAGACGGGCCGCGAGACCCGCGAGGCGCAGGTCAAGACCGTCGGCTATCTGTCTGCCGAATACCTCCTTGGCCGTCAGCTCGGCAACGCGCTGCTCGCCACCGATCTCGTCGACATCGCCACCAAGGGACTCGCCCTGTGCGGCATCGACATCGCCACCCTCCGCAGCCAGGAGGTCGAGCCCGGGCTCGGCAACGGTGGCCTCGGGCGCCTCGCCGCCTGCTTCATCGATTCGCTCGCCACCATGAAGGTGCCCTGCATCGGGTACGGCATCCGCTACGAGTACGGCATTTTCCGCCAGACGTTCGTCGACGGCCGCCAGGTCGAGCAGCCGGACACGTGGCTCGCACTCGGCTCGCCCTGGGAGTTCCCGCACCCCGAGGCCTCCGTGCAGGTCAACTTCGGCGGCACCACCGAGAAGCACACGGACGCCGACGGCGTCGAACGCACGCGTTGGATCCCCGACTGGAACGTGCTCGGCGTGCCCTACAACTACATGGTGCCGGGCTATCTGAACGGCCGCGTCAACACGCTGCGCCTGTGGAGCGCCCAAGCCACCAAGGCGTTCGACCTGCAGATCTTCAACGCCGGCGACTACGCCCAGGCCGTGC
>NZ_JARKOT010000151.1 GCF_029977985.1 Propioniciclava sp.
TCGGCTTATCCGCGCAGCAGCAGGGTGGGCGGACGGCTCGCCGACGAGGTTGGCGACCACTACCGCCTGGCCGAGCCCCGAGCGCAGCAGCACGTCCAGACGGACGCGGGAAGGCTCGGTGAGATCCGGGCGTCCAGTGAGCTGCCGCACGGCGGTGCCGACCTGGAGCATGACCGCTTGGTCGACGCGGGTAGCACCCAGCCCTCGGCTGTCGATCTGACTCAGCGTGGTCTGATGGGCTCGGGCGAGCTCGCGGATGTTGCCGAGGAGTTCGTCAGCATACGGCCCGGGCAGCGCCCCGGCCTTCGCTGCTGTGTCCACAAGAGCGTGAGTGTCGCGCAGAATCGCCAGGTGCCCGAGCGCCACGCTGCGGCGCACGATCGGGGCATTCTGAACGGGCTGCACGGCCGCGAGCGCGTCCTGCCAGGCCGCCAGGCCGACGCCGGCGGCAGATCGGCTGGTCGGGGCGTGGATCGCGCCGTCGAGTGCGGCCTCGCCGGCCAGCAGCCATGCCTTCGCCCGGTCGTCGGGCGTCCGGACGCGCACCCAGTGCACGAGTTCGTAGGCGACGTGGTTGAGGGTCGCCGCGTCGCGCTGCCGGTCGAAGTCGGGGCGCGACGCCATGTCCTGGCCGACGTCGGCGAGCGCCGCTCTCACAGCGTCCAGCGACGGCGCCAGGATCGGTTTCACGTCAGCAGTTCGCGCTGCGCCGGTCGTTGCCGTGGCCAGCAGCGCGAGGGGGTCGGCTGTGGAGATCGGGCCGAGCGCACGGCGGATGGTCACCAGGCTGGACACGGTCTGGGTCCAGTCGGCCATCAGATCCAGCGTGAGGGGCGGCTCGACGTCCCACTCGAGGCGGGCGAGTTCCCGCCTGACCGCCTGCCACATGGGCCGCTACCCTCGCCGTCCGACAGGGCTGTCCAACTCCCTGCGGACGTCGGCCAACAGCACCCGCAGCCGGGCCAAGTCGGGCAGGTCTGCGGCGAGAGCCAAGTCCCAGGCATGAACCTCACGCAGCGCGTGCTCAACGCACTCGAGCGCCGTCAGTCGTGTCAGACCCGGGACGTCCACGGGACGGGTCGACGGATGAGTGGCCGCCATCAACAGCGAGATCCCCATCGCCTCGTGGATCATCGCGGTCAGGTCGTCCCAACGGTCAGCAGTCAGCATGGTCGCCTGCCCCAGCAGGAGATCGACCTTGGCGATCGACTCGATGGGGATCTGCACTTCGGTCCTGATCGTGATCCTGTCCGTCCAGATGTCCTCGGATCGTGGGCACGCATCCCTTCGCCCGTACCAGTCACCTGGCGCGCGGGCGAGCGCCACTGTCCACAGGGCTCAGGGCCACGCCGCGGCGCAGAGGTGCAGGATCGGCGTCCGGCGTGGGTCGCGGTGGGCCGGACGGGCAGCACGACCGGACGCCGCGTCGCCGGCGGGGC
>NZ_JARKOT010000162.1 GCF_029977985.1 Propioniciclava sp.
GTGAAGTCCGACAACCCGGCCAGGCTGTCGACCAACCGGCGACGCTCGGCGTCCAACTCGGCGGCACTCCACTGCTCGAACACGACCACCATCATCCCTCCTCCAACTCTGGGTAACTACGTATCCCAGACTAGGAACGTGTCAAGGCCAACCACACAAACGACACGATCAGGAGTCACACCCCATGGGGAGCACTCCCCACCCGGCCTTCGTCCCGCGCCCGCCCTCAGCGCCGCCCGGCGAGCCAGCGGCCCAGGAACGCGTCGCGGAAGTCCGCGAAGCGCCCCTGCTCCAGGGCGTCCCGGATGTCGTCGACGAGGCGCACGGTGAACCGCTCGTTGTGGATCGTCGCGAGGGTGGACGCCACCATCTCCTTCGCCTTGAACAGGTGGTGCAGGTAGGCGCGCGTGTAGTGGGCGCACGTATAGCAGTCGCAGCCGTCCTCGACGGGCCCGAAGTGCCGGCGGCTCGCCGCGGTGAGCAGGTTGTAGCGGCCGTCAGCGGTGTAGACGGCCGAGTTGCGCGCCACCCGGCTCGGATTCACACAGTCGAAGGTGTCCGCGCCGTTCTCGACGGCCGTGAAGAAGTCCTCCGGCTCGGAGATGCCGAGCAGGTGCCGCGGCCGGTCGTCGCCCAGCTCGTCGGCGCACCAGCCCACCATCGTGCCCAGGTTCTCCTTCTCCAGTGCCCCGCCGATGCCGAAGCCGTCGAACCGCTGGCCGTCGACCGCCAGGTCGGCCAGCCCCCGGGCGGCCTGCCTGCGCAGGTCCTCGTACTGGGCGCCCTGCACCACCCCGAACAACGCCTGATAGGGCTTGTCCGCCCGCTGGGCGGTGAGTTCGCGGTGGGCGGCCAGGCAGCGGATCGCCCACCGGTGCGTCCGCTCCACCGACGCCTCCTGGTAGCCGCGGGTGTTCTTCAGCGTGGTCAACTCGTCGAAGGCGAACATGACGTCGGCGCCCAGTGCGTGCTGGACGCGCATGCTCACCTCCGGCGTGAACCGGTGCAGGTCGCCGTTGAGGTGCGACCGGAACGTGACCCCGTCGTCGTCGACGTGGGCCAGGCGCTCCTTGCCGTCGGCGATCACGTCGTCGTCGGCGACGCCCGCGGCGTCCATGGCCAAGACCTTGCGGAAGCCGACGCCGAGGCTCATCACCTGGAAGCCGCCCGAATCGGTGAACGTCGGCCCCGTCCAGTTCATGAAGGCGCCGAGCCCGCCGGCGGCGTCCACGATGTCGGCGCCCGGCTGGAGATAGAGGTGATAGGCGTTCGCGAGCACCGCCTGCGCGCCGACGGCCGCGACAGCCTCCGGCAGCACGGCCTTCACCGTGGCCTGCGTCCCGACGACGACGAACGCCGGCGTCCGGATCGTGCCGTGGGGGGTGGCGATGACGCCCGTGCGCCCGCGCCCTCCGGGCAGCGCGACGCCGGGCGTGAAGCCGAATGCGTCGCTCACTTGGCCTTCGACACGCGCCGCTGGAGCGCCTGCAGCTGGGCCAGCGCGACGACGCCGGCGGTCGACGTCCGCAGCACGGCGTCGCTCACGAGCACCTGGCGGCCGCCCGCCTCCTCCAGCGCGGCGATCTCCTCGCCGGTGAGCCCACCCTCGGGGCCGATGACCAGCAACACGTCCCCCTCGGTCGGCAGGTCGAGGTGCGAGATCGGGTCGGCCGCACCCTCGTGGAGGATCAAGGTGCACGCCACGTCACGGGCCAGCAGCGCGAGTTCGCGGGTGCTCACCGGCGCGGCCACGATCGGGACGCGCAACCGACGGCTCTGTTTCGTGGCCTCGCGGGCGGTCGAGCGCCAGCGACCGAGCTGGCGCTCCTCGCGGTCGGGGGTCCACCGGACGACCGACCGGGACGCCTGCCACGGGATGATCCGGTCGACGCCGAGTTCGGTGAGCATCTCGACGGCCAGTTCGGCGCGGTCGCCCTTGGCGAGGGCCTGCGCCGCCACGTAGCGGACGGGCGGCCGCTCCGCCTGCAGCACCTCGTCGATCCGGAGGGTCACCGAGGTCTTGTCGGACGCCGTCACCTCGCCCTTGATGGCGGTGCCGGCCCCGTCGGCGACCATGATCGTCTCCCCCGGCCGGACCCGGCGCACGGCGGCGGCATGGCGGCCCTCGTCGCCGCCCAGCGTGAACTCCCCACCCACCTGCGGGTGGTTCAGGTCCGCGAGGAACAGCGCCTCGGTCATGGTCCTCCTCCTGGCTCAGCCGTCGAAGGCGTCCTTCAGTCGGCTGAAGAAGCCCTTGTGTCCACGGTCCACCGTCGCCGCCGGACGGCTCTCGCCGCGCGCGGTGGCCAGCTGGCGCAACAGGTCGCGCTGCGTGTCGTCCAAGGACGTCGGGGTCTGCACCAACAGCGTAACGCCGAGGTCGCCGCGTCCGGAGCCCCGCAGCCGCGGCACGCCGCGTCCGGTCACGACGAGCCGAGTTCCCGACTGGGTGCCGGCCGGGACGCTCACCTTGACGCGTGCCTCGTCTGCCGTGGTGCCCTCGACCTCGGCCTCGAGGGTGTCCACCCACACATCGGTGCCGAGCGCGGCAGCCGTCATGGGCAGGCGGGCGACCATCTCGAGGTTGTCGCCGTCGCGCTTGAAGACCTCGTGATTGCTCACGGTGAGCTCGACGTAGAGGTCGCCGGCCGGACCGCCACCGGGGCCGACCTCGCCCTGGGAGTCGAGGTGCACCCGGTTCCCGGTGCTCACGCCCGCCGGGATCTTCACGTTGATCGTCCGCGTGTTGCGGACGCGGCCCTCGCCCGAGCACTCGCCGCAAGGGTTCGGGATGACGGTGCCGTAGCCGCGGCAGTTCGGGCACGGCGAGACGGTCCGGATGTCGCCGAGGAAGCTGCGCTGGACCGTCTGCACGTCGCCCTGACCGTGACAGGTCGAGCAGGTCTGCGGCTCGGCTCCGTCGGCCGCCCCCTTGCCGGCACACGACGGGCAGACGACCGCCGTCTCGACCCGCACCGGCTTGGTGACGCCGAAGGCCGCCTCGGCCAGGGACAGGTTGAGCCGCACGAGGGCGTCCTGCCCCCGCCGCACCCGGCTCCGCGGGCCGCGCTGGCCCTGCGCGCCGAACATCGCGTCGAACAGGCCGCCCATGTCGAAGCCCGACGCACCGCCCGGGAATCCGAAACCGCCCATGCCGCCCGCACCCCCGCCCGCGCGCATCGGGTCGCCGCCGAGGTCGTACATCTGGCGTTTCTGCGGGTCGGAGAGAACGGCATAGGCCTCGCCGATCTGCTTGAACTTGTCGGCGCTGTCGGCGTCGTCGGCCACGTCCGGGTGGTACTTCATGGCGAGCTTGCGGTAGGCCTTCTTGATCTGCTCGCTCGATGCGTCCCGGGGCACGCCCAGAACCTCGTAGTAGTCGCTCAACGTCGTCCTTCGGTGAAACTCGGTGGATCAGCCTTCGGCCAGGAAGCGGCCCACGTACCGTGCGACGGCGCGCACGGACGCGATGGTGGACGGGTAGTCCATCCGCGTGGGACCCACGATGCCGAGGGTGGCCCACACGTCGGAGTCCGCACCGTACGCCGACGCCACCACGGACGTCGACTGGAGCGGCTCGTAGGGGTTCTCGTGGCCGATGCGAACGGTCACGTCGTTCGGCGAGGTCGCCTCGCCGAGGAGGCGCAGCAGCACCACCTGTTCCTCGAGCGCCTCGAGGACCGGCTTCACGGTGGTCTCGAACTGGTCGCCGAAGCGGGTGAGGTTCGGGACGCCGCCCACCACCACGCGCGTGCTCGCTTCCTCGCCGAGGATCTCGAGCAGGGCGGACGCGATCGTGGCCGCGAGCGGGACCAGGGCCGGCGGGAGGGCGTCCGGCGCGGTGGCGAGGCGGTCGATGGCCTCGCGCGCCGTGCTGCCGACGAGCAGGTCCGCCAGACGCGCGCGCACGAGCGCGACGTCGTCGGCCGTGGCATCGCCGAGCGGGACGCCGCGCTGCTCGATGCTGCCCGAACTGCTCACGCAGATGACGAGGCCGCGGTCGCCGCCGAGCCGGACGATCTCGACGTGCCGGATGCTCGACGTGGACAGCAGGGGATACTGCACGATCGCGACCTGCCGGGTCACCTGGGCGAGCAGGGCGACGGTCCGGCGGACCACGTCGTCCACGTCGAGCGCGCCCGCCAAGAACGTGGCGATGGCCCGCTTCTGGGCGAGGCTGAGCGGCTTGACCGCGCCCAGGCGGTCGACGAAGAGGCGATAGCCCTTGTCGGTGGGGATCCGGCCGGCGGAGGTGTGGGGCTGCATGATGTAGCCCTCATCCTCCAGGACGGCCATGTCGTTGCGGACCGTCGCCGGCGACACGTTCAGGTTGTGGCGCTCCACGATGGCCTTGCTGCCCACCGGCTCTTGCGAGGCCACGTAGTCGGTGACGATGGCCCGCAGGATCGCGAGCTTGCGGTCGTCGAGCATGGTCACCTCCCTCCCGCTGGCACTCGACACGACAGAGTGCCAGTCTACCGCGTGGGTGCCCTCTCCTCGCGCCCGTGGGGCACTGCCTCCTCGCGCCCGTCGGGCACTCCTCCTCGCCCCGGCGCTCCCCTTCGCCCCGGCACCCCTCCCGGCGACGGGGAGCGATCTTCTTCGGCACGGCTAGGGTGAGCCGGTGGACTTCTCCCTGACGCCGTTCGAAGCCGTCGCCGACCGCGTCTACGTGGCCGTCGCGGAACCGGCCACCGTGAACGTGGGCCTGGTGGTGGGCACGACCGGGGCGTTGCTCGTCGACACCGGCTCGTCACCCGCCCAGGGGCGCGCCATCCGGGAGGCGGCGGCGTCCGTGCTGGGCGAGGCACCCCTGACCGACGTCGTCGTCACGCACGCCCACTTCGACCATTGCTACGGGCTGAGCGCGTTCGCAGGGCCGCGCACGTGGGGGCACCGCAATCTGCCCGAGGCCCGGGAACACGAACGCCTCGCCGAAGAGCTCGCCGAGCTCGGCCTCACCCGCGGCGATCTCGCCCTCCCCGCACGCACCTTCAGCCTCGCCGCCACGATCGACCTCGGCGACTGCCACGCCGAGCTCGTCCACTTCGGTCCCGGTCACACCACCGCCGACGTGGCCGTGCACGTGCCGGCCCGCGGCGTCGTGTTCGCCGGCGACCTGCTCGAGTCGGCGCCCTTCGCGTGGGCCGGTCCCGACTCCTCGCTGGCCGACTGGCCGCGCACCCTCGACGGCACGCTCGGCACGCTCCGCCGCGACACGGTGGTCGTGCCCGGCCACGGTCCCGCCATGGACCGGGCCGCCGCCTTCATCCAGCGCGCCGAACTGGCCTGGCTCGAGGCGACCCTCGTCGCTCTGTGGGACGCCGGCACCGCGGTCGAGCACGTCTGGGACTCCACCAGCGACTGGCCGCTCCCCCGCGCACAGGCTGAGGAGATCGCGGCCGTCCGTTTCGCACAGTACGAGCGGGCCGGACGCCCCCGACGCCGCCCCTTGCCGCTCCTGCGGCCGACCCATTCCTGAGCGCCCGGCCCACCCTCGAGCGGCCGGTCACCCCTGAGCCGTCCGTGCCCAGCATCCACCGCCGCGCGGGGTTCTCACATCAGGGACGCCGCGTGCTGGGTCAGCGCCCGCAGAATCGCCGGCTCGGCCGCCACGAGCAGCTGACCGCCGTCGCCTCCGGCATGCCACGGCCGGCTCCCACCGATGCGCTGCGCCTCGCCGCCCACCTCGCGGGCCATGAGGGTGCCGGCGAGGTGGTCCCAGGGATGGACGGTGTTGTAGACGAGCGCATCCACGCCGCCGGCGAGCAGGAGGGGGTAGTCGATGGCGCAGGCGCCGTGGGTCCACGTGAAGGTGAGCTCCGCGCTCCCTCCTCCCGGGAACCGTCGCGGCCCGGCGACCTCCCACGGCGCGCGGCGCCCGACCGGCGCCAGCGGCGTCCCGTTACGGGTGACGCCGCCGCCGCGCTCGGCGACGTAGAGCGCGTCATGGACGGGCTGCCAGATCCAGCCGCGAACCGCCTCGCCGTGGCGGGTCTCGGCGAGCATGACTCCGAAATCGGGGCTGCCGGAGGCGAAGTTGCGGGTGCCGTCCACGGGGTCGATCACGAAGGCGTGCGCCGCCTCGGGCAAGCGGGTGAGCGTCGTTCCGTCGGCGAAGGACGCCTCCTCGCCCACGATCAGCGCATCGGGGAAGGCAGCGTGCAGGGCGGTGGTGAGGGCTTCCTCGGCCTCCCGGTCGGCGACGGTGACGAGGTCGCCCGGGCGCTTCTGGACGACCTCGTCGGCGGCCAGCGATCGCCAGCGCGGCAGGACGACGTCGGCGGCGACGTCGCAGAGCAGGCGCGCGATGGCGGCGGTGTCCATCACGAGTCCCGGTCCAGATGGTCCTCGGTGACGAAGTCGATCAGCTTCTCCACCTCAGTGAGCAGGCGCGGGTCGAGGTCCTCCCACCCGCGGACCTGCCGCAGGATGCGATGCCAGGCGGCCGCGATGTCGGCCTGGGTGGCGTGGGGCCAGCCGAGGGCGGCGCAGATGCCGTGCTTCCAGTCGGTGCCCTTCGGGATGCGCGGCCAGGCGTCGAGGCCGAGGCGTGCGGGTTTCACGGCCTCCCAGATGTCGATGGAGGCGTGCCCGGTGACAAACACGTGCTCGCCGCTCACCTGCGCGACGATGCGGGACTCCTTCGTGCCGGGCACGAGATGATCGACGAGCACGCCGAGGCGTCGCCCCTTGCCGGGAGCGAAATCGGTGACGATCGCGGGCAGGTCGTCGATGCCCCCCAGATATTCGACGACCACACCGACATGGCGCAGGTCGGCTCCCCAGACCTTCTCGACCAGCTCGGCGTCGTGACGTCCCTCCACGTAGATGCGGCTCGGCAGCGCGACCTTCGCCTGCGCCACCGGCCCCACGCGCGATCCCGACGCCGTATGCGTGCGCCGGCGCGCCTGGTCGGCGTCGCGCGCGGTCTCCGGGCGCTGGGGGGGCCGAAGGTCGACGGGCTTCCCGTCCAGCCAGAAGTGCGGGCCGAAGGGGAAGCTGCGCCGCCGGCCCTTGCGGTCCTCGAGGACGACCGAGCCGTTCTCCCACGTCACCACCGCGCCCACGAACCCGGACGTGGGCTCCTCGAGCACCAGCTCCTTCGTCACCGGGGTGGGCGTCGCGGTCCGCTTGCCGGCCTGCTGCCAGCCTTTCGCGAGCACGTCGGAGGCGTAACGGTTCACGATGGATCAGCCTACGGTCGCCCCCTCCCTCCCGAGCGCCCCCGCGCCGGAGAACCCCCATCCCATCGTGTGCGACGGTCCGGGCGCCCCCCGTGTTGCGGTCGGGGCTCACGTTTAGGGCGCTGGAGCGCCCACTTTGTGGGCCCCGACCGTCACACGGGGGTGTCCCCCAACCGCCACACGCGTTCGGAGGGCGTCCCCACTGCCAAGAGGACGCCGCCTGTGCGGTCAGGGTGGTCTTGCGGCCCCGCTTCTCAGCGCCCCGCTCACGAGCACGCCAACGGCGGCGTCGAGGGCGGATCCGGAGTCAACCCAAGAGGTCGCCCAGATGGTCGAGGGCCGCCCGTGGGAACCAACACCCCCGTGCGACAGTCGGGGACCACCCCCGAGTTGCGGTTGGGGCTCACGTTTGGAGCGCTGGAGCGCCCTCATTGTGAGCCCCAACCGCCA
>NZ_JARKOT010000171.1 GCF_029977985.1 Propioniciclava sp.
GCGGTGTCGGGGTCGGCGTCGGCGTCGCGGCTGACGAGCCGTCCCACGCTGATCGCCTCCACCTCGGCCGGGACGGTGGCGTAGAGCTCGAAGCGGGCGATGTCGCTGGGGTGGTCGTTGGCGGCGAACCAGGCGGCGGACGCCTCGGGCTCACCCGCGATGAGCAGTTCGCCCTGCGCCCGGACGACGGGATCCCCCATGTCGCCCTCGAGGCGTTCGGACGGATCGCCCGCGTAGTAGACCTCCAGGGTGAACGCCTGGCCGGACCGCAGCGGGCTGGGCGGCACGGCCACCCGATTCACGCCGCCCTGGCCGACGACACGGACGTCGGTGCCGTTCAGGGTGGCGCGAGTGACCGGGTAGGCGAGGTCGAAGCCGACGGTGGCCAGGTCCTGCGTGGCGATGCCGGTGATGGTGGTGGTGGCGGACAGCTGCGCGAGGTCGGCGTCCAGCGCGAGCCGGACCGTGTACGCCTGCGCATCCCAACCGGGGGCGCCGGCGTCCGGATAGTAGGGGTCGCCGACACCGACGCCGAGCGCAGGCAGGGGCCGGCTCGCGATCAGGGCGGCGACGAGACCGCCGACGATGAGCAAGGGAACCAACCAGACGACGAGCCAGCCTCGCCAGGAGAAGGACGAGCCGCCGCTGCGGGCCACGTCAGGCGGCCGCGGGTCGACGCCGGAGGAGGCGCGGACGCCGCGGCGCACGCAGGCGCGGCCGCAGCCATTCCCAGGCAGCGAGGAGAGGACTGTGCTTCGAGAGGAGCAGCAGGGCGGCGGTCACGAACCCGACGACGGCGGGCAAGATGAGGCGGGAAGCGTAGGCGAGCCAGCCGATGGGCCCCCACGGGGTGGCGACGCCGGCCGCTGGGCCGACCTTCAGGCCGACCTCGACGGGCGGGATCCACAGGTAGGCGCCCAACAGCACCCCCAGCAGGACGCCGCACCACGCGACCACCGACGGGCCCCAGGCGGCGCGGCCGTGGCCGGCGCGGCGCATGGTCCAGGCGAAGAACCGGTGGGCGGCCAGTGCCGCGACCAGCCCGAGGGGGATCACCCACGGCTGCGGCAGCCGGCCGGTGTCCCAGGCGTACTCGCTGTTCATCGCGATCCGGCGGACGACGCCCAACGACCCCATCACGGCCAGCGTCGTGACCAGCCACGCCAGCCCCACCGCGGCGTGCGCGGCGAGCGCGAGCAGGACGTCCACGACGGTGCGCCCGCTCGGCAGGCGCAGACGACGGGGGGTCCTCGCGGCGGCGGTGGGCTCGGGGGAGGTCACGGCGCCATGCTAGCCCGGTCAGTGCACGGTCGGCTCGGCCGTCGCCGTGGTGTCGGACGCCGCCTGCGTGGTCGCCGTCGTGGTCGGCGTGGAGGTGGCGGTGGGGGTGGCCGTCGGGGTGGCCTCGGCGGTCGGCGACGCGGAGGCCTCCGGGGTGGCCGATGCGGTCGCGGACGCCGTGGCCGCCGGGGTGGTCGCGGCGCTCGGCTCGGCCGTGGCCTCGGTGGTCGTGGCGGCGGCGTCCGCGTCGGACTGGCCACCCTGGGCGACGTGCGACACGGTCGTTCCGGAGGTGCCCGACAGCGACGTGCCCGTCGCCGACTCCAGGCCAGTGATGAACCCCAGGGCCAGGACGAACGCCGCCACCGCCGACGCGACGACGCCGGCGATCGTCCAGCGGGTGACGCGGCGGCGGGTGCTCACCGGCGTGCGCTCCGGGAGGACGGGGGCGGCGGCGTCCACCTCGTCGAGCTTGTCCTCGAGCTTCTGGTCGAGGTCAGCCTCGGTCTCGGGGGCGACGCTGCGGTACCGGCTCGCGACGGTGGTGATGCGGTGGGTGGTGCTCTTCAGGCCGAAGGCGTAGATGGCAGTGGCCACGGCGCCGATCGTCGAGCCCAGCGCGGCACCCACGAGGGTGCCGGCCGTGCCCAGTTGCGAGCCGAGGACGGCGGAGGTCACGGACGCCAGCGCGCCGGCGACCACTCCGGTCGCCGACAACTCCAGCTTCGGACGGGGGGAAGCAATCTCGGTCATGCTTCCATTCTAGTTTTGGGCACCATTTGCGCCGAATCAGTTGCCAACACCGTGGTCGCGGTTGTCGCCGCCCGGGGTGGTCCCGTGGTCGTACCCCGCCGAGAACACCGGGGTCCGGCCGCCGCGAGTCCCCACGGCTCGGGAGGCTCAGACGTCGCCCACCGCGGGCTCTCCGCGCTCGGCGCGCGTCGGGGGGCGGTCGCCACGGACGGACGCCACCATGTCCACCACGCGCCGGGTGGCACGCACGTCGTGCGTCCGGAAGACGGTCGCCCCCAACCAGGCCGCCACGGCCGTCGCCGCCAACGAGCCCTCCAGCCGCTCGTCGGCGGGCAGATCGAGGGTCTCCCCCACGAAGTCCTTGCGTGAGATCGCCTGCAACACGGGGAACCCGAGCGATGCCACCTGCGCCGTGTGCCGCAGCACCCGCAGCGAGTGCCGGGTGGTCTTGCCGAAGTCGAGCGTCGGATCGACGAGCACCCCGTCCGGCCGGACCCCCGCAGCCAGCGCGCGCGCCGCCCCCTCGGCCAGCCCGGTCAGCACCGCCACGACGACGCCGTCCGGGTCGACGCCGTAGGTCACGTCGACGGGATCGGTCCGGGGCGGCAGCCCGCCCGTGTGCGACACCACGTAGCCGGCCCCCACCGCGGCCGCGCCGGCCGCGAGTTCCGGGTCGTGACCCGCCCACGTGTCGTTCACGAGGTCCACGCCGACGTGGGCGACGGCGTCCAGCACCTCCGAGCGCCACGTGTCCACGCTCAGCACCAGATCGGGGTGACGCTCCCTGGCCGCCTCGAGGAACGGCAGGATGCGCGACACCTCCGCGGCGGCGTCCACCCACTCGCCCACTTGGCCCGCGCGGACGCCGCCCACGTCCACCAGGTCGGCCCCCTCGGCGACGGCGGCGTCGAGGGCTGCGAGCGCGGCGTTCACCTCGCGGGTGCCGGCGGTCGCGTAGAAGGAATCCGGCGTCCGGTTGATGATCGCCATCACAGCCGGGCGGGCGGCGTCGAACGTGCGTCCGCGCAGCCGCAGCGGCGGCGTCCGGGGCGGATCCACGGGCCAGATGTCGGGCGTCATGTCCCCAGTGTCCCAGCCCGCCCAGGGCGCTCAACGCTCGAGTTCGGCGATGATCACGGCGTTGTACTCGCTGCGCCGCCCGTCCGCGAGGTAGCAGTTGACCCAGACGAGGCGTCCGGGGTTGACGTCCCACACCTCGGGGGCATGCGCGAAGTCCGTCCGGAGGATGGTGTGCGCCGACGTCACCCGGTAGCGCAGCGTCTCGACGTCAGTGGTGACCGCGACAGTCGCGCCCAGCGGCACACGCTCGGGCTGCAGGTCGTTGCAGGGAACGACCGAGACGTCCTTGGCCTGGTTGGTGTGGCAGGCAAGATAGGCGGTGTCGGTGGCGTCGCGGCTCGGCGCCACCCCGCGGTCGCGGATCCACCACACATGGAAGAAATCCGGCGGGTTGATCACGCCCGAGTCGGCGATCTCCATCGTCCGCACATCGGACGAGAACCCGGCCGCCTCGATGGTCACATGCCGCACCTCGGTCGGGGCGGCCACCGGTTTCAGCGTCCCCACGGCGGGGCTGATCGTGCCGGACGCCGTCGGCGCGGGTTCCGCCGAGGACGCCACGGGGGAGGCCGTGAGCGCGGGCAGGCTCGGCGACTCCGGCAGCGGCTGGTAGCGGAGCCAGACGTAACGGCCGAGCGCGGCCACGCTCAGGATCATCCCGAGCGTGGCCGCGATCGTGAGGACGCGTCGGCTCAACGGCGGCGCCGTGCCACCGCGAGGGCGCCTGCGGAGACGGCCAAGCCGAGCGCGCCGACTGCGGCGAGTCCGGTCGGGTCGCTCTCATCGCCGGTCTTGGCCGGGACGCCGCGCGGGCTCGTCGACGTCGTCACGGTCGTGGTCGGCCTGGGCGGCGTCGTCGGCCGGGACGGCGTCGACGGCCTCGAGGTGGTCGCCGGTGTCGCCGGCGGGCGTGTGCCCGGAGGCACCGGCGGCGTCGTCACAGGCGGCGTCGTCACAGGCGGCGTCGGCGGCGTGGGCGTGGGCGTCGGGGTGGGCACGGGACACTGGTCGACCGACGGCTCGGGATCGGTCCCGAGCGCGACGACGTACGAGCGGCCTTGGGCGTCGTTGAACCACGCACCGACAGTGGGCTGGTCCATGCCGGTGGCGTTGTAGTCCACGAGGATCGGGTTCTTGCCCCGCTTCAGGGTTTCGTTGACGCCGGGCTTGCCGACGTACTTGCAGACCCAGACCTTGTGGTCGTTGCTGTCAGCCTGCGCCGCGCCCGGCATGGACACGACGACGGCGGCGCCCAGCGCTATCGCGCCCAGGCCTGCGATCAGTTTGCGAGAGACAGTCATCGTTGCTCCTCAGCAGAGTTCGGCGTGATCGGTCGGGGTCCCCGGTAACGACGTTTCTCCCGGCCGGCTCGGGGGGAACGCCCGCTGCGGAAAAGCTGTGGCCCTGCTGTGCGGCACCCGGGCCGCGGCGACGGCGTCCGAGTGGTAGGCATGAGGAAAGGAACCGAACGCACAGGGAGGGACGATGAAGTACCGCTACCTCGGCAACTCCGGGTTGAAGATCACCGAGATGGTGTACGGGAACTGGCTGACGCACGGGTCGCAGGTGGAGAACGAGCAGGCCAAGGCGTGCGTCCGCGCCGCCCTCGACGCCGGGATCACCAGCTTCGACACCGCCGACGTGTATGCGAACACGGCCGCCGAGACCGTGCTCGGCGAGGCGCTGGCGGGCGAACGGCGCGAGTCGCTCGAGGTCTTCACCAAGGTCTACTGGCCGACGGGGCCCAAGGGTCCGAACGACTGCGGCCTCAGCCGCAAGCACATCATGGAGTCGATCAACGGGTCGCTCACGCGGCTCGGCACCGACTACGTCGACCTCTACCAGGCGCACCGCTACGACGTGGAGACGCCGCTCGAGGAGACGATGCAAGCCTTCGCCGATGTGGTGCGCCAGGGCAAGGCGCTCTACATCGGCGTCAGCGAGTGGACGGCCGACCAGATCCGGGCCGGACACGCGCTCGCCGCCGACCTCGGCGTCCAGCTGATCAGCAGCCAGCCGCAGTACTCGATGCTCTGGCGGGTGATCGAGGGTGAGGTCGTGCCGGCCTGCGCGGAGTTGGGCGTCAGCCAGATCGTGTGGTCGCCGGTCGCGCAGGGTGTGCTGACCGGCAAGTACGTGCCCGGCCAGCCCCTGCCGGAGGGTTCACGGGCCACCGACACCAAGGGCGGGGCCACCATGATCAAGCGGTTCATGAACGACGACGTGCTCGGGCGCGTGCAGGCGCTGGCCCCCATCGCGGCCGATCTCGGCCTGTCCATGGCACAACTCGCCGTCGCGTGGGTGCTGCAGAACGCGAACGTGGCCGCCGCGATCATCGGCGCGTCGCGGCCGGAGCAGGTGGCCGAGAACGTCAAGGCCTCCGGGGTCGAGCTTTCCGCCGAGGTCATGGACGCCGTCGACGCCGCTCTCGGCGACGTGGTCGTCCGCGACCCGGCGATGACGGCGCGCAACGCCCCAACGGCGCGTCCCGTGTGAGGCCGAGCCGGGGGCTCTGGGCGTCCGACCCGAGGGCTCCCCGCGTCAGTTGGTGGTGCGCTTCTCGTCGGAGTCCGCGTCCTGACCGGCGAGAAGGCGCCCGGTGACCCGCTGGCCGAGCTTCTCGAGGGCGAGGCGTCCGACCATCTGCTGGTTGGTCGTCACGCGTTCGGTCCGGCCGGTGCCGAGGAAGCTGATCGCCCAGTGGAGCAGCGTCGTCACGCGACCCTTGAATCCCGCGATGTAGAACAGGTGCAGCACGAGCCACATCACCCAGGCGACGAAGCCCGTCAGCTCGAGCTTGCCGATCTTGACGACCGCGGCGTACTTGGCGATGGTCGCCATGGAGCCCTTGTCCTTGTACGCGAACGGCTCGGTGGCGGGCTTGCCCGCCAGCGCGTCGGCGATGCGCCGGGCCACGTACTTGCCCTCCTGGATGGCGCCCTGCGCGACGCCGGGCACGCCCTGCACGAACGCCAGGTCGCCGATCACGCTCACCTCGGGGTGGCCGGGCAGGGTGAGATCGGGCTGGACGACGACGCGCCCGGCGCGGTCCACCTCGGCGCCCGCTGCCTCGGCGATCTTCCGGCCCAGGGCGTTCCCCTGGACGCCCGCCGCCCACACCTTGCAGGCCGCATGGATGGTGACAGGGTCGCCGTCCTTGGGCTTGTAGGTGACCGACGTCGAGTCGACCCCCGTCACGATCGCGTTGAGGATGACCTCCACGCCGGCGTCCTCGAGGGACTTCTGCGTCTTCGCGCCCAGGGACGGCCCGAAGGGGGGCAGCACCTGCGGCGCGCCGTCGATGAGGATGACCCGTGCGGCCCGGGTGTCGATGTGCCGGAACTGGCCGACGAGCGTGCGGGAGGCCAGCTCGCGGATCTGGCCGGCCATCTCGACGCCGGTCGGGCCCGCGCCGACGACGACGAAGGTGAGCAGCATCTGCCGCTGCTCCGGATCGGTGGCCTGCTCGGCGTGCTCGAACGCCCAGAAGATGCGGGCACGCAGCTCGAGGGCGTCGTCGATGGACTTCATGCCGGGGGCGAAGGTTGCGAACTCGTCGTGTCCGAAATAGGACTGCCCGGCGCCGGCCGCGACGATGAGCGAGTCGTAGGCGAGTTCGCCCGCCGAATCGTGGAAGCGGTAGTGGACGACCTTCTGCTCGAGGTCGACGTCGGTGACCAGCCCGGTCACCGTGCGCACGTTCTTCTGCCGCTTCAGGATCTCCCGCGTCGACGGCGCGATCGCCCCCTCGGACAGGATGCCGGTCGCCACCTGGTAGAGCAGCGGCTGGAACAGGTGCTCGGGGCTCTTCGAGATCAAGGTGACCTCGGCGTTCGTGCCGGCGAGCTCCTTGGCGGCGAACAGGCCGCCGAAGCCCGA
>NZ_JARKOT010000179.1 GCF_029977985.1 Propioniciclava sp.
ACCCCCTGGTACAGGTCAGCGAGACCATGGACGATGCGGCCCGGCGGGCCGCCGAGCTGGCCGCAGCGGCCGAATAAGGAGAGACGCGCAGATGTCGATCTGGTTGGACCAGCGGTCCACGGTCATCGTCCAGGGCATGACGGGCTCCGAAGGACGCAAGCACACCCAGCGGATGATCGGCGCGGGCACGCGGATCGTCGCCGGCGTCACCCCGGGCAAGGGCGGCCAGTCGGTCACCTTCGAAGAGGAGCCGGTCCCGGTCTACGACAGCGTCGCCGAGGCGAATGCCGCGACCGGCGCCAACACGTCCGTGGTGTTCGTGCCCGCGGCGTACACGCGCCAGGCCGTGCTCGACGCGGTGGACGCCGGACTCGACCTCACCGTGGTGATCACCGAGGGCGTCCCCGTGAAGGACACCGCGGAGTTCGTGGACTACGCGCGGCAGTCCGGGCACACCCGGCTGATCGGCCCCAACTGCCCCGGCCTGATCAGCCCCGGCAAGTCGAACGTGGGCATCATCCCGCCGACGATCTCCGGTCCGGGCCGGATCGGGCTGGTCTCGAAGTCGGGCACCCTGACCTACCAGATGATGTTCGAGCTGCGGGACATCGGCTTCTCGACGGCCGTCGGCATCGGTGGCGACCCGGTCAACGGCAGCACCCACATCGACGCCCTGGCCGCCTTCGAGGACGATCCGGAGACCGACGCGATCGTGATGATCGGCGAGATCGGCGGGGACGCGGAGGAGCGCGCGGCCGCCTACATCGCCGAGTACATCACCAAGCCGGTGGTCGGCTACGTCGCCGGTTTCACCGCCCCCGTCGGCAAGACCATGGGGCACGCCGGCGCGATCGTCACCGGCTCGGTCGGCACGGCCAAGGCGAAGAAGGCCGCGCTGGAGGCCGCCGGCGTCCGCGTCGGCCGGACGCCGAGCGAGACCGCGGCCCTGATGCGCGAGGTCGTCGCCGCCCTCGGCTGACCCCCGACGCCGTCCGGTGCGACCCACCTTCGGCAGGGCCGGGATCAGGACTGGCTGGCCCGCTGACCGGCGCGGAGTGCGATCGCCTTCCACTGCGCGTCGGTGAAGTCGAAGGTGGAGGACGGGCCGCCCAGCAGGTAGACCACCTTCGCGCCCACGGTCACCACGGCGACCCGGTAGACCGCGGTGGAGGTCGCCGTCTTCTGCGTGACCAGGAAGGTCGAGCCGCTGACCTTCGCGTCCAGTTCCCCGGTGCCCTTGACCGCGGGACCCTCCTCGACCGTCGCCGTCGGGGCCC
>NZ_JARKOT010000185.1 GCF_029977985.1 Propioniciclava sp.
CCGCCGGGGCGGAGGCCCCCCGCCGATGGCTCGCGAGTGGGCGCCGAACGGACGCATCCGGTAGGAAGGACGCATGAAGATCACCGCAGCCCAGAGCTACCCCGCCGATCCGACCGCCGTGCACGCGATGCTGACCGACGAAGCCTTTCTCGCGCGGGCGGCGTCCGAACTCGGCGCGGTGGAGCACAAGGTCGCGGCGACGCCGTCCCGCAGCGCCCTCGAGGCTGCCCTGCCGGCGCCGAGCGAGATCCGCCGGTTCATCGGCGACACGCTGCGCATCGTCATGGACACGACGTGGTCGGACGCCGCTGCCGGCGGCTCGCGCGACGGCGTCCTCACCCTGACCGTGCCGGGGGCGCCCATGAAGGCCGTGGCCGACGTGCGGATCGCGCCGGCGGCGTCCGGATCGACCGTCACCTACGACGGCGACCTGACCGTGTCGATCCCCCTCGTGGGCGGGCAGATCGAGAAGCTGGCCGCCCCCGAGATCCTCGGCGCCCTGGCCGCCCAGGAGCGCGTCGGCCAAGCCTGGCTCGCGGACCGCTGAGAGCGACTCAGCCCCGTGACGTGTGCGGATCCGTGTTGCGAAACGCGTGCTCCAGCACCGGTTGTGCAGCACGCATCCGCACACGGGGCTCGCATGAGGTGACTGCTCGCTCCGCTCGCGGTCACGTCATGTGCGGGTAGGAGGTGCTCGTCGGGGGCACGAGGGTCTCCTTGATCGCCCGCGGGCTGACCCAACGGATGAGATTCCACATCGAACCGGCCTTGTCGTTCGTCCCCGACGCCCGGCCCCCGCCGAACGGCTGCTGGCCCACCACGGCGCCCGTCGGCTTGTCGTTGATGTAGAAGTTGCCCGCCGTGAACCGCAGCCGCCGCTGGGCCAGCTCGACGGCGTCCCGGTCGGTGGCGAAGACCGAACCGGTCAAGGCGTAGGGAGAGGCGGCGTCCACGAGGTCGAGGACGCCCTCGAAGCCGTCGTCGGGGTACACGTACACGCCCAGGATCGGCCCGAAGTACTCGGTGACGAAGATGTCGGCCTTCGGATCGGTGGAGGTCACGATGGTGGGCCGCACGAACCAGCCCACGCTGTCGTCGTAGGTGCCACCGGCGACGACCTCCATCGTGGCGTCCCGATGGCACGCGTCGATGACCTTCGCGAGCTTCCGGAACGCCCGCTCGTCGATGACCGCAGAGGTGAAGTTGGCCAGGTCGCGCACGTCGCCGACGGCGAGGGCGTCCGTCTGGGCGACGAGCTCGTCACGGATCTGTGCCCAGAACGACGCCGGCACGTAGGCCCGGGACGCCGCCGAGCACTTCTGCCCCGAGTACTCGAACGCGCCGCGGATCATCGCCGTGACCAGCGCCTTCGGCTCCGCCGACGGGTGCGCGACGATGAAGTCCTTGCCGCCGGTTTCGCCGACGATCCGCGGGTAGCTGCGGTACCGGGCGATGTTGGCACCCACCTCGGCCCACAGCCCCTGGAACACCCCGGTCGACCCGGTGAAGTGGATGCCGCCCAGATGTTCGGAAGCCAACACGACCTCGGACACGTCCCTGCCGTGCCCGGGCAGCATGTTGATGACGCCGGCCGGCAGGCCGGCCTTCTGGAGAACCTCGACGAGGAAGTGCGCGGCGAACGTCTGGGTCACGGCCGGCTTCCACACGACCACGTTGCCCATGAGTGCGGCCGACGTCGGCAGGTTGCCCGCGATCGCGGTGAAGTTGAACGGCGTGATCGCGTAGACGAACCCCTCCAGCGGGCGGTACTCCATCTTGTTCCACACGCCCGGCGCGTTGCCAGGCTGGTCGCCCATGATCTGCTGCGCGTAGGCCACGTTGAACCGCAAGAAGTCGATGATCTCGCACGCCGAGTCGATCTCGGCCTGCTGCACCGTCTTGCCCTGGCCGAGCATCGTGGCCGCGTTCAGGGTGGCCCGGTACGGGCCGGCGATCAGGTCGGCCGCACGCAGGAAGACTGCCGCCCGTTGGTCGAACGGCATCTCCGCCCACGCCGGAGCCGCCGCGAGCGCCGCATCGACCGCGGCCCGGGCGTCCGCCTGCGTCGCTGCCTTCAGCGTGCCGAGCACGTGCGCGTGGTCCGACGGCATGCGCACCTCGAGCTTCTCGCCCTTGCCCGGGCGCCGCTCGCCGCCGATCCACGCATCCAGCGCCATCGGCGCCGCCGACGCCAACTCCGCCAGCCGCACCTCCAGGGCGGCACGCTCGGCCGAGCCGGGCGCATAGGTGAGCACGGGCTCGTTGACAGGAACGGGAACTCGGGTCAGGGCGTCCATGGGGTCATCCTAGGTGTCGTGTCGACCGGCGCGTCCGGCGGCGTCAGCCCGCCTTGGCCGCCTCGGCGCGGCGCTTCTTGGCCGCCTCGACGGAGGCCTTGAGCGCTGCCACCAGGTCGACGACATCGCCGGACGCCGCCTCCTCCGCTGCCGACTCGGGGGCCGGGGCGTCCCCGAGCTTGGCGGCCACCACCTGTTCGAGGGCCTCCCGATAGGAGTCCGAGAACTGGGCCGGGTCGTAGGGCGCGGTCAGCTGGTCGATGAACATCTTCGCCATGTCGACCTCGCCCTTGGACGCCTTGATGTCGGCGTCCGGCGCGGCGAAGGCGCCGTCGCGCAGTTCGTCGGGCCACAGCAGGGTCTGCAGAACGAGCAGGTCGCCCGCAGCGCGGATCAGCGCCAGCGACTCCCGCGAGCGCAGCGCCACCTTCACGACGGCCACCTTCTTCGCCTTGCGCAGCGCCTCCCGCAGCAGGACGTAGGGCTTGGCGCCCGGCCCCTCGGCCTCCAGGAAGTAGGACTTGTTGTAGGCCACCGGATCGATCTCGTCGCCCTCCACGAACTGCACGATCTCGACCTGTTTGGCCGTGGGCAGCGGGAGTTCCTCGAAGTCGGACGCCTCGAGGACCACCATGCGCCCGTCGGCGGTCTGGTAGCCCTTCGCGATCTCCGCATACGGGATCTCCTCGCCGCACACCTCGCACACGCGCTTGTACTTGATGCGGCCGCCGTCGGCGGGGTGCACCTGCCGGAACGTGACGTCCTTCTCCTCGGTGGCCGAATACAGCTTCACCGGGATGGTCACGAGGCCGAAGCTGACCGCGCCTTTCCACAAGCTCCTGGGCATGGCGCCTAGTGTGTCAGGCGTTCCCACTCGGTGGAACCGTGCCAGAGCAGCTCGGCGTCGGTCAGCAGCGGGGCGGTGACGTCGGCGTCCCACGCCTCGACCAGCCCGGCGTCGCCCAGATCGCGCTTCACGGACGCCGCCAGCGCGGCTCCGTCGGCGTCGTCGCTGAACAGGCTGGTGACCCTCCCCCAGCCGACCCCGTCGAGGGTGACCGCGCCGAGCTCGGCAGGCTCGGCGGGGTGAGCGTCGGCGTCCGCGACCGCCACGAGCCGGACGCCGTGCCGCAACAACCCGTCGAGTGCCGCGATCTCGAGGAGGGTCAGGTCGGCGTCCTCGTCGTCG
>NZ_JARKOT010000195.1 GCF_029977985.1 Propioniciclava sp.
CGAGGGATGCAAAGACGAAATCGTGTCCGCACCGGGCGTGGCGTCAGGCCCTTGTCGCGACGCGGACGTCCTCCGCGTCGAACGCGTCGCCCTTGTCGCCGGTCAGGGCGGCGTAGGAGAGGCCGGCGACGACCGCGCCGAGGATGGGGGCGACGATGAACAGCCACACCTGCGACAGCGGGGCGGCGCCGGCGAACCAGGCCACACCGAGCGAGCGGGCGGGGTTGACGGACGTGTTCGACACGGGGATGGACACGAGATGGATGAGGGTGAGCGTCAGGCCGATCGCCAGCGGCGCGAAGCCCTTCGGCGCCTTGGTGGAGGTCACGCCGAGGATCACCCACAGGAACACGGCGGTCAACACGACCTCCGTCAGGAAGACGGCGAGCATCGAGTAGCCGCCGGGGGAGAGCTCGCCGTAGCCGTTGGTGGCGAAGCCGGACGCGACGGCGTCGAATCCGGGGGCACCGGACGCGATGGCGAACAGGACGCCGCCGGCGACGGTCGCGCCGAGGATCTGGGCCACGATGTAGGGGGCCACGGCGGCCGTCTCGATGCGCTTCGCGACCCACAGGCCGAGGGTGACGGCCGGGTTGAAGTGGCCGCCGGAGATGTGGCCGAGGGCGTAGGCGCCGGTCACGACCGTGAGGCCGAAGGCGAGGGCCACGCCGAGGAAGCCGATACCGGCCTGGAACTGCGCGTCGGTGACGAAGGTCGCCGCGAGGACGGCGGAGCCACAGCCACCGAACACGAGCCAGAAGGTGCCGAGGAACTCGGCCCACAGCCGCTGGGGCAGGGTGGGAGTCATGGGAGTAAGAACCTTTCGGGTCTCGGACAAAGAAAAGACCGACGTGCTGGACACGTCGATCGTTGAGGGTGTTGCAGGAGAAACGACAGTCCACTCCGCAACGAGCCCCAAGTTCCCCCGCGGGTGACCGGCTGGACGCCCTAGCTCTCGATCGGCAGCGCCGACATCTGGCTGCCGGCGATCGTCGTCAGGATCAGCGTCGCCGGCCCGCGCGGCATGTCGATGCGCAGGTAGCCGTCGATGCTCTCGTTGAACCTCAGGTACCCGCGGCCGATCTCGGGGTCGGGGGCTCCGGTGGCCGGCTCGTACACCTCGGTACTCGCGTTGCTGAACGCCACGAACCCGTAGGAGACGGTGCCGACGTCGCACGACACGCGCACCTTGACGACCAGCGAGTCGCCCTCCCAGCGCTGCTCCAGGATCTCCCAGCGGCCCTTGGATGCGGTGTCGTTCGGCATGTTGAACGGCATCCCGGGGTCTGCCGAGGTCGCGCCGGCGGAGGCGCTCGGTGTCGGCGTGGGAGCCGGGACGGGCGCGGTGGGCCGGAGGAAGAGCGCCCCCAGCACCACGCCCAGGGCGACGGCGCCGGCGAGCAGGAACCACAGCCAGCCGGCGGTGCGGCGCGGCGGCGCGTAGGCGTTGATGTCGACCGGACGCCGCCCGTACGGGTCCTGCCCCTGCTGGCTCATGGGTTTCACGGTACCCAAGTCGGCGCCACACGGCCTGTGGATGACGGGGCTCGCGCCTGTGGAAAGCCACGTTCGTGACGGATCCGGGGGCTCGAGGGCCAATGTGCTGGCATGACAGACACGCGCACCCTCTCCGTCTTCACCCTGACCGACCTCGTGGAGGTCACCCCCGTGCTCCTCGGCTTCCCGCCGGTGGAGTCCCTCGTCGCCGTCGCCTGCCGCGCGGGCAGCGTCGCCCTCGTGGCCCGCATCGACCTCCCTGCCGGCGCGCCGGAGTCCATGCTCGCGCAGTTGCGGCCCATGTGGCTCAACAACCCCGACTGCACCTTCTTGCTCCTCGTCTTCAGCGAGGATGCGAACCTGGCTTGGTCGGCGTTGGGCGCCATGGACGCCGCCCTCCCGCCGCACACCCTCCGGCTCTGCGTCCATGCGGACGGCACGCGCTGGCACGCCACGCCCGGTGACGAGGGCCTGCCCTACGACGCGCGCCACGGCCGGCTGTGCCTGGAGGCGGCCGTCGAGGGCGTCCCCGTTCTCGGCTCCCGAGACGAGCTGTACGAGCTCATCGCCCCCGTCCTGTCCGAGGCCGAAACCGATGCCGCCATCGAACGCGTCTTCGACCGCTACCCGACGAGCAGGTCCCTGATCCACGGGGCACTGGCCCTGCTGGAGCGCGCCGATGCAGGCGCCCTTGTGGTGGACGCCGACGTCGCCGCCGCCTTGTGCATGGCCACTCGCTACCGCGCGTTCGTTCATCCGGCTCTCCTGTCGACGACGCGCACCAACGCTGGGGCCCGCCGCGACCTGTGGGCCGCCGTCGTCCGGCAGGTGTGCCCGTGCTGCGCCGGGGTGCCGCTGGCCGGGCTCGGCCTGGCCTCGTGGGTGCTCGGCCAGGGCGCCATGCTCGTGGTCTGCCTCGACCTGATGCGGCAGGTGGACGCCGACCCGCTCTGGTCGGAGTTCCTCGAGGCGGTCAACGTGCGAGCCGTGCACCCGGGCGACTGGGCGGGGATCGCCGCCGGAGGCCTGGCGGCCATCGAACGGCACCGGGGTGCGGCCTGAGCCGGCGGCGTCCGGACGCCTCGTGTCCCGCCCCCGGGTGGGCGGCGGCGTCCGGGGCGCGGCTTTGGGCTACGATGGCGCCCATGAGTCATCCAGTGAGCCGCTCGCGACTTCTTGGCTAGCCGCGCACCCAGGTGTCGCGGCGTCCCCTGGCCTGCCCGAGGGCAGACGGGGGCTTTTTCATGTCCGAGCAGCCCACGATTCAGACCCGACCTCGAGGAGAGCAAGACCATGGAGCCCGCCCGTAGCTACGACGCCCAGGCCGCGCAGGAGCGCTGGCAGACGTTCTGGGCCGAGAACGACACGTTCGTCGCCCGCGACGACGACGCGGCCGAGCGGCGCTACGTGCTCGACATGTTCCCCTACCCGTCGGGCGATCTGCACATGGGCCACGCGGAGGCGTTCGTCATGGGCGACGTTGCGGCGCGCTACTGGTTCATGAAGGGCTACGACGTCATGCACCCGATCGGCTGGGACAGCTTCGGCCTGCCCGCCGAGAACGCCGCCATCGCGCGCAACGCGCACCCGGCGGAGTGGACGTACGCCAACATCGAGACCCAGGCGGCCTCCTTCAAGCGGTACGGCCTGAGCTTCGACTGGACGCGCCGCCTGCACACCTCCGACCCCGAGTACTACCGCTGGACGCAATGGCTGTTCAACCAGTTCCACGCGCGGGGGCTGGCCTACCGCAAGGCGTCGTACGTGAACTGGTGCCCCAACGACCAGACGGTGCTGGCCAACGAGCAGGTCGTGCAGGGCGAGTGCGAACGCTGCGGCGCGGCCGTCACCAAGCGGCGGCTGACGCAGTGGTACTTCAAGATCACCGACTACGCTCAGCGGCTGCTGGACGACATGGAGCCGCTGGAGGGCAAGTGGCCCGACCGCGTGCTGGCCATGCAGCGCAACTGGATCGGCCGGTCGTCCGGCGCGTGGGTCGACTTCCGCGTCGAGGGCCGCGACGAGCCGGTGCGCGTCTTCACGACGCGCCCCGACACCCTGTACGGCGCCACCTTCTTCGTCGTCGCCCCGGATGCCCCCCTGGCGGCCGAGCTGGTGACCGACGAGCACCGGGCCGAGTTCGAGGCGTACCTGGAGAAGACCAAGTCCGCCTCCGAGATCGAACGGCAGGCCACCGACCGGCCGAAGACGGGCGTCTTCAGTGGCCGGTACGCGATCAACCCGGTCAACGACGAGCCGCTGCCCATCTGGATCGCCGACTACGTGCTGGCCGACTACGGCACGGGCGC
>NZ_JARKOT010000218.1 GCF_029977985.1 Propioniciclava sp.
CCCAGCAGCGGCATCAGCGCCATCTTGGCCTCGGATCCGTTGAACGAGCGGCGGTAGGAGCCCACATCGGCCCAGCGGGTGACGATCGCCCACAGGTCGGGCTCGTCGAGGTTGCGGACCACCTGTGCCTCCTCGCAGCCCGGCCGTTCCCGCCAGAAGGCGACGACGGCGTCCGCACGTGCGTGGAAGGCGCCGGCGGCGGCGTCCGGAACCCGGAACCGGCTGATGGAGATCACCCATGCAGCCTACGGGCACCGGCGGCTCCGGCTCGACGCCGCCCCGGGTAGGCTGCCGTCGAGGAGGCCGCGATGACCAACACACCCCAGCGACGCACGCGCCAGCGCGCGGCCGTCGCGGAGGTGCTGGCGAAGCTCGAGGAGTTCAGGACTGCGCAGGACATCCACGACCTGCTGCGCCGTCGCGGCGACAGCATCGGCCTGGCGACCGTGTACCGGACGCTCCAGTCGCTGGCCGAGACGGGCGAGGCGGATGTGGTCCGGACGCCCGACGGCCAGTCGGCCTACCGCGGTTGCGGGCAGGCCGCCCACCATCACCACCACCTGATCTGCCGCCGCTGCGGCACGACCGTCGAGTTCGAGATGGACGGCATGGAGGCACTGGTCGAGTCGCTGGCGCGACGCCATCGGTTCACCGACGTCGGCCATGAACTGGAACTGTTCGGCCTGTGCGCCTCCTGCGCGGTGCGCGAGGAGTCCTGACTCGCGGGGCCGCGCTGCCACCCGCCAACGCGGGCGTGCACGTCGGGTTGACTCCGGTTCGGCCCGGCGGCGTAGCCTTCGGGCATGCTCAGCCACACGCTCCACAGCGAGGCCCTGTCGGTCGAGATCCGCATGCTGGGGGCGGCTCTCAACCGGGTCGTCGCCCGCACGGCCGGTGCTGAGGTCGATCTGGTGCTCGGCCACGCCGACGACGCCGACCGGGCGGCGAGCACCTACTACCTCGGTGCCCTCGTCGGGCCGGTAGCGAACCGCATCGCGAACGGCCGGTTCACCCTCGACGGCGTGACCCACCAACTCGCCACCAACGACCGCGGCAACACCCTGCACGGCGGCCCGGACGGCTTCTCCACGAGGCCCTGGACGCTCATCGAGGCCGGCCCGGACGCGGCTACCCTCGCCCTCGGCTGGACCGACCCCGCCGGCGGCCTGCCCGGACACCTGGCGGCCTCCGTCACGTACCGCCTCCGCGGCAACGAGCTCAGCCAGACACTCGCCGTCGCCAGCGACACCCCCACGCTCGCCGCGCCCTGCCTGCACCCCTACTTCAACCTGGCGGGGTCGGGCACGATTCGCGACCACGTGGTGGCGGTCCGCGCAGGGCGGGTGCTCTTCACCGCCGCCACGTCGATCCCGACCGGACCCCCTGTCGAGGTCGCCGGCACCCCGTTCGACCTGCGCGGCGGCGTCCGGCTGGGCGATGTCATGGACTCCGACCATCCTCAGGTGGCCGCGGCGTCCGGCCTCGACCACGCCTTCCTGCTCGACCCCGGCGACGGCCCGGCCGCCGTTCTCACCGATCCGGCGTCCGGTCGTCGCCTCGAGATCTGGACCGACCAGCCGAGCATCCAGGTCTTCACGGGCGTCGACCTCAGCACGGACGCCGCCGGCCTCGGTGGGGTGCCGTACCCCGACTTCGGCGGGGTGGCGCTGGAGGCACAACAGGTGCCCGATACGGCGAACAGGACCGAGTTCGGCTCGGTGCGCATCGACGCCGAGCATCCGTTCCGCTCGACGACGCGCTACGTGTTCACGCTGGCCTGAGGCTGCGCGGCTGGAACAATGGCCTCGTGCCGACCTATCGCGACGAGGCGGTCGTCCTCCGGACCCACAAGCTGGGTGAGGCCGACCGCATCATCACCGTCCTGTCGCGGCGGCACGGCAAGGTGCGGGCGGTGGCGCGCGGCGTCCGGCGGACGTCGAGCAAGTTCGGTGCCCGGCTGGAGCCGTTCAGCCACGTCGACCTGCAGTTCGCCACCGGCCGGACGCTCGAGGTGATCACCGAGGCCGTCACCCTGCACCCGTGGTCGCAGCCGCTGGGTGCCGACTACCCGCGCTACACCGTGGGCCAAGTGCTGCTGGAGACGGCCGACCGGCTCGTCGGCGTCGAACGTGAGCCGTCGTTGCAGCAGTTTTTGCTGCTCGCGGGAGCGCTCAACGCGCTGACGGCGGGCACCGCCGACGGCGACCGGCCGCCCACCATGATCATGGATTCCTACCTGCTGCGCGCAGTCGCCACCGCCGGCTTCGCCCCCAGCCTCGGCGAGTGCGCTGTCTGTGGGGACGCCGGACCGCACGAGTCCTTCTCCCCCAGTCAGGGCGGCACGGTGTGCCGCCGCTGCCGCCCGCCCGGGACGCCCTTGCTCCGCCCGGAGACGCTCGGTTACCTCCGCGCGCTCATCAGCGGCGATTGGGTCACCACCCGCACGATCGACGAGCCGACGCAACGGCAGGCGTCCGGCCTCATCGCGGCCTTCGTGGGCTGGCACACCGAGCGCGGGCTGCGCACGCTGGGTCTGGTCGAACGCTGAGACCGATGGCCGGCAGGTGCGCCGAGGGCCGCGCGGTCGCCCGCTCAGCCGGAGACCGTGAACGCCCGCGTGTCGACGTCGGGCTGGTGTCCTTCGCCGTCGCCGACGTCGTCCTCGCGGATCTCGACGGTGTACTCGCCGGGCGGCAGCGTCACCGTGAACGCATAGTCGGCGAACTCCTGCCCCATGGCGGTCCGCGCCGAGCCGGTCTGCACTTCTGCGCCCGCGGCGTCCAGCACGCGCCAGGGTAGAACGGCTTCGTACACCGCGGCGTCGCCGCTGATCGTCACCGGGGACGCCACCGTCGCCCCGTCGACCGGGCTGTCGATCGAGACCAACACCCGCGTCGCAAGGGGGTCTGCGCGGCGCAGGTTGCCCGACCACGTGAGGTCGCCCCAGTCGCCCACGGGGCGCCCGTCGATCTGCAGCGCCACCGCGCCATCGGCGCCGGTCTGCTCGGTGACGGTCCACACGAGCTGGTCGGCCATGGCATGCATCGTGCGGGCGTCGAGCCCGGTCGGCCAGGCGTCCGCATTGAGGTTGACCGTCGTGACGTCACCGCTCGTCGCGACGCCGATCACCGCGGCCGTCGACGGCCACGGGTTGGTGTAGTCGGGGTCGACCGGCCCCGCCAGCATCGTCTGCACCGCACCCGCGACCGGGTCGGCGGCCGGCACCTGCCGCTCCTCCCGGCCGAGGCGCAACCCGCCGGTCGAGTCGCGCACGAAGTACACCAACGCCGCCTCGGTCGGCACGGCGGGCGTCGAGGTCGGCTCGACCGACGTCCCAGGCGCCCCCGGCGACGTCACTCCCGGCCCAGACGTCGACCCGGGTGGCACCAAGGCACACCCCGCCAAGACCACCACCGACACCACCGCCACCAGGACCCGATGCATCGCCCCGCCCCTCCTCCACGTCGTGTCTTCCCATCATGACGCGTCGCCCCGACATTTCCAGCGGATCCGGCCGGGCCCGGCCGCTAACCTCGACCCCTGCCCGTGCCGCCGACACCGCACCCCTCGGGGGCGACGCCCCCCACCCTTCCCCCTACGTTCGTCCCGCGCCACGTCGCCATCGTCATGGACGGCAACGGCCGGTGGGCCAAGGAGCGCGGCCTGCCCCGCACCGACGGCCATGCGCGCGGCGAGGCCGCGCTGCTCGACGTCATCCACGGGGCGATCGAGATCGGCGTCCCGTACTTGTCGGCGTACGCGTTCTCGACCGAGAACTGGAGGCGCTCGCCTGACGAAGTCCGCTGGCTCATGGGCTTCAACCGCGACGTCATCCACCGCCGCCGCGACGAACTGAACGCCCTCGGCGTCCGGATCATGTGGGCCGGCCGCGCACCGCGCCTGTGGAAGAGCGTGATCGGCGAACTGAGAACGGCCGAGGCGATGAGCCGCACCAACACGACGCTCACGCTCCAGTTCTGCGTCAACTATGGCGGACGCGCCGAAATCGTGGACGCCGTCCGGCAGGTCGCCGCCGAGGCGAGGGCCGGACGCCTCGACCCGGACAAGGTCACCGAAAAGAGCTTCCGCAGTCATCTCTACCGCCCCGACGTGCCCGACGTCGACCTGTTCGTGCGCTCGTCGGGCGAGCAGCGCACCTCGAACTTCCTCGTCTGGCAGTCCGCGTACGCCGAGATGGTCTTCCTCGACCGCCTGTGGCCCGACTTCGACCGCCGCGATCTCTGGCACGCCATCGAGCTGTACGCCCAGCGTGATCGGCGCTACGGCGGCGCGCTCCCCAACGAGACGCCCACCCCCTGACCCGCGCTACGCGGGCGTCACGCGCCGGTCGTCGCCGCGCAGGATCACGACCGGGCAGCGCGCATCCCGCAGCACGGCCTTGCTGGTCGAGCCGAGCAGCAGCCCGGTGAACCCACCCCGCCCCCGCGACCCCACGACGAGCAGGCTCGCACCCTCGCTCGCGTGCAACAGTGCCTTCTCGGGCAGCCCGGTGGGCACCTCCACGTCGATCTGCAACTCCGGGTACTGCTCCCGGTAAGGGGCGACCTGGCGCTCGGTCGCGTCCTTGATGCCCTCGGCGAGCGGCACCGGATCGATCGCCCCACCGCCCAGCGGGGCGCTCAGCCACGGCGTCAGGTCGAGCGCGTGCACCGCGTGCAGCCGGACGCCGCGGCTGTCGGCCTCCGCGGCCGCCCAGCGCAGCGCCGCCTGCGCCTCGGCCGAGTCATCGACTCCCACCACGATCGGGCCGCCTTCGACGCCTTCGGCCAGGTCGGTCACCACCGCCACCGGACCGTGAGCGTGCTGCACGACCGCGTCCGCCGTGCCGCCGAGTGCCCGCACCTTGAAGGGCGCGTACGCGCCGCGCGCCCCGATGACGAGCAACTCGGCTGTCTTGGACGCCTGCGCGAGGGTGTAGGAAGGCACACCACGCACGAGGAAGGTCTCCATGGCCAGCTTGGGGTGCGCCCGCTTCACATGGTTGGTCACCTCGTGGAGCTTCGCTTCCGCAAGCTCTTCGATGTGGCCCGGCCAGTCCGACTCCTGCATGGCGGCGAACAGGTGGCTCCGCGGCGGGATCGGCACCTCGGGGATGGCGAGCACCACCTGGAGGGTGTGGCCCGTCTCGGCCGCGCGCGCGGACGCCCACTCGACCGCTCGCCCGGCTCGCTGCGACAGGTCGGTCCCGACGACGATCGCGCCGGTCGGATCGAACGGAATTGCCACGGCCTCCTCCTCACCGAGTGGGCCAGCGGGGCGCGGCCCGGGCTGTGGCACCAGATTACTTGCCCTGGCCCGATCCTGCGACCCCTCTGGCGTCTCCGGCCCGGCCGACCGTAGCGTCGGCGTCCCACCACTGCAGGATGCGCAGCGCGAAGAACGTCAGCCACTTCGAGGGCTCGCCCACGTCGGCGTCGGTCAGGAACCAGACAGCCCCCGGGTCGCGCCGCCCCTGCGCCCAGGTGCCGTCGGGCGACCGCTGGGCCCGGAGCACGGCCATGGCGTCGGCGAGCCGCGGATCGGGAGGGGTGCCGTCGAGCAGGGACGCCGCACGGAAGTGGTCGAGCGCCCGCAGCGTCGAGTAGCGCCACCGGAACGGGTACTCCAGCCGATCGACCCAGTCGGCCACCGGCTCGCCCGTGCTGGCGCGGAGCCGAAGCCGCCGTGCCAGCAGGTACTCCTCGCCTCGTCTGCGGCTCTCCCGCGTGTCCCCGCCACCGAGTTCGCTGAACTCCCGCAGCCCGACGAGCGCGTTGAGCGTCGAGTGGAACGAACTCACGGTGGCGCCCTCGACCCAGTCGCAGTTCCAGCCGCCGTCGGAGAGCCGGTGCTCGTCGAACCATGCCCTCAAACCGCTCACGTCGGCCCCCAGCCATTGGCCGGTGGCGAGCGTGGACGCGTTGATGCACGCGTCGACCTCGCCGCCCCAGTAGGGCAGGTCGTCGTACTCCCAGCGCGCGTTCGCCGCGATGCGCTCAGCCGTGTCGCCGAGGACCGCAGCGTCCACCCCCCATTCCCGCAGGTCCTTGAGCGCCCAGGCCGTCGCCATCCAGGGCTGCGCCTCCCGGTCGCCCCACTCCACGGGGTGCACGATGGTCTTCGGGAAGTAGGCGCCGCCGGCCCACTGGCCGTCGGCATCCTGCAGCGCGAGCAGCCCGGCGCCGTACCCCTCCGTCGCAACGCGGGCGCGTGTGGCCCGCCAGGTGGTCTCGTCGGCGCCGGCGAGGTCGCGCTCGACTTGCCAGGCCAGTGCCGGATCGGAAGCGAGCAGCCAGTCCAGAACATCCATGGAAGCGAACCTAGCGCCGGTTCCGGACGTTTTCCGTCAGTGGGGTGCGGCGGCCAGCCATGCGAGTGATGCGTCTGCCCAGCGCGGCGTCTGCTCCGCCTCGGCCGCGAACACGAGGGTGGCGAGATGGGACAGCGGCTCGTCGAGAGCGGCCTCACGAGGATCGATCCGGACGCCATGGCCCGCGACCAACGCCTCGTACTCGTCGCGGAACGCGGACGCCGCCCGCTCCGACAGCGAAACCGTGACGTTGCGCAGGTCGGACGATCGCAGCCCGGCCCCGAGCAGGTTGTGGTCGAACATGAGCGCTGACGCGCCCGTCCAGTGCACGGCAAGGTTGGTGTACCAGAAGTCGTTGTATGTGAGCGTCCGCCGTAGGTCGGCCAGGAGGTGCCGCCAGTGTGGCAGTTGTTCCTGCGCCCAGGCCGCCGGCAGCGCCAGCTCCGGCCACCGGTCGGCGATGCGGGCCAGACCCGCGGCGTCCACCACGTCGAGCTCGGAGTACAGGCCTGCCAGGTCGGCGGCGTCGGTCTGCTCCCCTGCCGCGTGCAGCGTGGCGTACCACCGCGCGAGCAGGCGCGCGACGTGCGGATCGTCCAGGTCGTCGGGCGTGCCCAAGCGGTAGCCGGCATCCTCGGCATCGGCCAGCACGAGCCAGTCGGGCCCGGAACCGAGCACGGGCAGTGTGGGCACGCCGAGGCGTCCGAGCAGCGCGTAGTTGGCGATCTCGCGGCGGTGCTGCGGGGCTGCGTACCGCTTCACGATGACCGGATCACCCCTGAGAGTGCCTTCGACGACCAGGACGCCGTCGGAGTCGCTGATCACGTCGCCCCACGCGATGTCGGCGAGCTCCATCGTCAGTCGGTGCCCGCCTCCATGCCGGAGACGAACTGGGCGTCGTCGATGAAGTCCGGCGCCAGTTGGGCTCCACCCGTGATCGCCCGGGCCTCGCCCGCATCGAGCTCGCCCACCAGCTCGGACACCGCGCCGCCCACGAGCCCGAGCGCGCTGTACTGCTCGAGGCGGGTGCGGGTGTCGGCGATGTCGAGGTTGCGCATGGTGAGCTGGCCGATCCGGTCGACCGGCCCGAAGGCGGCGTCGGCCACGCGCTCCATCGAGAGCTTCTCGGGGTGGTAGGACAGCGCGGGGCCGGTGGTGTCGAGAATCGAGTAGTCCCAGCCCCGGCGCAGCGAGAGTGTCACCTCCCCGGTGATCGCCGAAGCCACCCACTGCTGCAACGACGTCCGCACCATGAGCGACTGCGGGTCGAGCCAACGGCCCTCGTACAACAGCCTGCCGAGCTTGCGCCCCTCGTTGTGATAGCTCGCGACGGTGTCCTCGTTGTGGATGGCGTTGACGAGCCGCTCGTAGGCGATGTGCAGCAACGCCATGCCGGGTGCCTCGTAGATGCCGCGGCTCTTCGCCTCGATGATGCGGTTCTCGATCTGGTCGCTCATGCCGAGCCCGTGGCGTCCGCCGATGGCGTTGGCCTCGCGTACGAGGTCGACGGCCGTGGCGAACGTGGCGCCGTTGATGCGCACGGGCACGCCCTGCTCGAACGCGACGGTGACCTGTTCGGCCGCGATCTCGACGTCGCCGCGGTAGTGCGCCACGCCCATGATCGGCTCGACGATCTCCATGCCGGTCGAGAGGAACTCGAGCTTCTTCGCCTCGTGCGTGGCGCCCCAGATGTTGGCGTCGGTGGAGTACGCCTTCTCCTGGGAATCCCGGTACGGCAGGCCGCGTTCGGTGAGCCAGGCGCTCATCTCGTCGCGGCCGCCGAGCTCGGTGACGAAGTCGGCGTCGAGCCACGGCTTGTAGATCCGCAACTGCGGGTTGGCGAGCAGCCCGTAGCGGTAGAAGCGCTCGATGTCGTTGCCCTTGTAGGTGGAGCCGTCGCCCCACACGTTGACGTCGTCTTCCCGCATCGCGCGGACGAGCATCGTGCCCGTCACGGCCCGCCCGAGCGGCGTGGTGTTGAAGTAGGGAACGCCGGCGTTGCGGATGTGGAACGCCCCGCACTGGAGCGCCACGAGGCCCTCGTTCACCAGTTCGGTGGTGCAGTCGACGAGGCGGTAGCCCTCGGCACCGTACGCCGCAGCACGACTCGGCACGGAGTCGATGTCGGGCTCGTCGTATTGGCCGATGTCCGCGGTGTAGGTGTAGGGGATGGCGCCCCTCTCGCGCATCCACGCGACGGCCACCGACGTGTCGAGACCGCCCGAGAACGCGAGGCCGACCTTCTCCCCCACCGGGAGCTTCATGAGCACCTTGGACATGCGCGCGATCCTAGTCGCCGCCCGCCGGCGCTCCGGACACATCTCGGACGAATGCTCTCCCGATTCGGACCTCCCAACTGCGCGCAGGTGCACCCAGTTGGGAGGTCCGAATCGGGAGGTCACAGCTACGGTGGGCCCATGAACGCACGCGCGAGCACTGGCATCGGCGGCCTGGATGCGGCCGTCGACGGGCTGCGCATCGGCGACAACGTCGTGTGGCACTGTGCGAGCCTCGCCGACTTCGCCCGCGTCCTGGCCCCCTTCCTGGACGCCGCCCGCTCCGACGGCCGCCGCATCGTCTATGTCAGCTTCGGCTCGCACCCGGCCCTGGTGGCGGCCGGCGACGCCGAGGTCCACCACCTCGATCCCACGGACGGTTTCGAGCCGTTCGCCCTCGCGGTCCACGACCTCATCGCCGAGACGGGGCGGGAGGCCTTCTACGTGTTCGACTCCCTGGCGCAGTTGCGGGTGGCCTGGCACTCCGACCTGATGGTCATGAACTTCTTCAAGGTGACCTGCCCGTTCCTCTACGAGTTGGACACCATCGCCTACTTCCCCCTGCTCCGCGAGGAGACCACCGCGGCCACGCTCGCCGGCATCCGGGAGACGACGCAGGTGCTGGTCGACCTCCACGTCGTCGACGGTGAGACCTACGTGCACCCCCTCAAGGTCGACCGGCGCAGCTCCCCCACCATGTTCTTCCCCCACCACGTCACCGGCGACGCCGCCACCCCCGTCACCAGCTCCGAGGCCTCCGCACGCCTCACCGCGGCGCGGGGGCGTGCGCGGCGGCGTCCGGATCACTGGACGAGCGTCGTCGACCAAGCCATCGACGCGCTCGACGGTGACGAGGGAGCGCGGGCCGCCGCCTACGGCGTCCTCGCCGACGCCCTGCTCGGCCACGCCGGTCAGCGCATGGGCGAACTGGCGCGACGCCACCTCGATCTCGCCGACCTCCTCGTGGTGGCCTCACGCATGGTGGGCACGGGCAACGTCGGGGGCAAGGCCGTGGGCATGCTCACGGCGCGCGCGATCCTCAACCACGACCCGCTGAACCGCTTCGCGGCGCACTTGGAGCCCCACGACTCGTTCCACATCGGTGCCGACGTCTTCTATACCTACCTCGTCACGAATGGCTGGTGGCACCACCGGCTCGCCCAGCGCTCCCCCGACGGCTTCCTCTCCGCCGGCGCCACCCTCCACGACCTGCTCGGTCAGGGCGACTTCCCGACCGCCATTCGCGAGGAGTTCGTCGCCCTGCTCGAACACTTCGGCCAAGCGCCGATCATCGTCCGGTCGAGCTCGCTGCTGGAGGACAACTTCGGCAACGCTTTCGCCGGCAAGTACGACAGCTTCTTCCTCGCCAACCAAGGCTCACCTGCGGCCCGCCTGGCCGCCTTCGAAGATGCCGTCCGAGCGGTGTACGCCTCGTCGATGAGCCCGGACGCCCTGCGCTACCGCCAGGTGCGCGGGCTCGCGGCGGCCGACGAGCAGATGGCGATCCTCGTGCAGCGCGTGTCGGGTGACCACCACGGCGACCACTTCTTCCCCCACGCCGCCGGGGTGGGCAACTCGTCCAACCTCTACACCTGGGACGCCGCGATGGACGCCGACGCGGGCATGCTCCGCGTCGTCGTCGGGCTCGGCACCCGCGCTGTCGACCGCACCAACCTCGACCACGCCCGGATCGTCGCGCTCGACGCGCCCCTGGCCCGCCGCTTCTCAGACCCCGAGGACCTCTCCGCATCGAGCCAACGCCGGGTCGACGTCCTCGACCTGTCAAGCAACAGCCTGGCCACCGTCGCCCTCGACGCGCTGGTCGGCACCGACATCCGCGCCGACTGGTCGCTCTTCACCAGCCCGGACGCCGCCGCTCTCCGTCGGCTCTCCGACCTCGAGCGTCGCTCCGGCCGGGCGCGCACGCCGCGTCGGCCGCTCGTCGTGGCCGACTTCCGTGGGCTGCTGACCTCGACACCGTTCGCCGGCTTCATGCGCGACGTGTTGGACGCCCTCGCCGTGGCCTACGACTACCCCGTCGACGTCGAGTTCACTGTCAACATCACCAGCAGCGGCGACGTGCGCGTCGGCATCGTGCAGTGCCGCCCCCTGCAGACCCGTGGGCCCGGCGCGGCGGTGGC
>NZ_JARKOT010000219.1 GCF_029977985.1 Propioniciclava sp.
CCCCCCCCAACCCACCCACGCCCCCGCGCGAGGTGCCGCCCTCGCAGACCGGGGGGTGCCGTAGAGGATCGCGCTTGGCCAAAGCGTCACAGTAGATTTCACGGTTGGGCACCGGATACGCTGAAGAAATGACTGCTACGCTCGCCGCTGAGCAGGTCCGGGAAGTCCTGGGCCGGCACCTGCTCCTCGACGGAATGCCCTTCGTCCTGGACCTGACCGCCTCGCGCGGCACCACGCTCGTCGACGCCGAGACCGGCACCGAGTTCCTCGACATGTTCACGTTCTTCGCGTCCAACCCGCTGGGCATGAACCACCCCGGGATCGCGAACAACGACGAGTTCAAGGCAGAACTGCTCGAAGCGGCGCTCAACAAGCCGAGCAACTCCGACATCTACACGGTCGCGATGGCGCGGTTCGTGGAGACGTTCGAGCGGGTCATGGCCGACCCCGAACTGCCGCACTACTTCTTCATCGACGGCGGCGCGCTGGCGGTCGAGAACGCGCTCAAGGTGGCGTTCGACTGGAAGTCGCGCCGCAACGAGTCCGAGGGGCGCTCGGGCGAGCTGGGCACCAAGATCATGCACCTGACCGACGCTTTCCACGGGCGCTCCGGGTACACGATGACCCTTACCAACACCGACCCCAACAAGACCGACCGGTTCCCCAAGCTGCCCGGCTGGCCGCGCCTCGACAGCCCCTACTGGGCCGCCGAGCGCGACATGGACGCCGTCGAGCGGCATGCCCTCGACCAAGCCGAGGCCGCCTTCGCGGCGAATCCGCACGACATCGCGGCGTTCATCATGGAGCCCATCCAGGGCGAGGGTGGCGACCATCGCTTCCGCCCCGACTTCCTGCTCCGCATGAAGGAGCTCGTGCACAGCCACGACGCGCTCCTCATCTTCGACGAGGTCCAGACGGGTGGCGGCATGACCGGCCAGCCGTGGGCGTGGCAGCACTACGGCGTCCGGCCCGACATCATGAGCTTCGGCAAGAAGCTGCAGGTGTGCGGCCTCACCGCGGGCGGGCGCGTCGACGAGGTGCGCGACAACGTGTTCGAGGTGTCGAGCCGCATCAACTCGACGTGGGGCGGCAACCTGACCGACATGGTCCGCAGCCGGCGGATCATGGAGATCATCGAGGCCGAGGATCTCATGGGCAACGCGCGCATGGTCGGCGGGCACCTCCTCGAGCGCCTCAAGGATCTCGCCGAGCGCCACCCGACCGTCACGAACCCGCGCGGCATCGGCCTCATGTGCGCCATCTCGCTGCCGGACGCCGAGCGCCGCAACGAGGCCATCACACGCCTCATGGAGGACGAGCACGTGCTCATGCTCGGCTGTGGACGCCGCTCGCTGCGGGTCCGCCCGCCGCTCACGGTCGACGTGGCGACCGTGGACCGTGCCGTGGACGCCATCGACCGCGTTCTGGCCAGCATCGAGGGCTGACATGTACGACACCCACCAGCTGCGCGCGGCCTTCGCGCGATCGCTGTCGGCCATGTACGGCACCGAGGTGCCGGCGTACAACACCCTCGTCGACGTGTCGACGGCCGTCAACGCCGACTTCATGGCCGCTCACCCGGACACCGCCGAGCGGCTCGGCCGCATCGACCGGGTGACCGCCGAGCGGCACGGGGCGATCCGGGTCGGGACGGCGTCCGAGTTGCGACGGGTCGCGCAGATCTTCGCGGCGCTCGGCATGGAACCCGTCGGGTTCTACGACCTGCGGGGCGACGAGGCGACGTCGCTGCCGATCGTGTCGACGGCGTTCCGGCCGACGACACCCGAGGCGCTCGCGATCAACCCGTTCCGGGTGTTCTGCTCCACGCTGGTCACCGACGACCGGCGCTACTTCGACGCCCGGCTCACCGACGAACTCGACGCCTTCCTCGCTTCCCGCGAACTGTTCGGCGACGACGTGGTCGCCCTGGCCGAGCAGGCGGAGGCGGACGGCGGGCTGCCGGACGCTGAGGCCGAGGAGTTCCTGCGGCTCGCGACGGCCTGCTTCGAGCTCTCCGACGAGCCGGTCGACCGTGCCTGGTACACCCGGCTCGCCGAGATCTCGGGGGTGGCGGCCGACATCGGCGGCGTCCGGGCGACGCACATCAACCACCTGACGCCGCGCGTCCTCGACATCGACGACCTGTACGCGCGCATGACCGCGCTCGGCATCACGATGATCGACGAGATCCAGGGCCCGCCGCGCTGGGAGGGTCCCGACGTGCTGCTGCGCCAGACGTCGTTCAA
>NZ_JARKOT010000036.1 GCF_029977985.1 Propioniciclava sp.
TCGGCGAGGGCGTGCATCGTCGCCTCGCGCACCTCACGCGCAGCCTCGGCGCTCTCGCGGATCGCCAGGTACAGGGGATGCACCGGGTCGCCTGCCTCAATCCGCTCCAACGCCGCCGCCGCTTCCGCGCGAAGCGACTCGGGTTGGGCGGGGTTATCGGCGATCTCTTCGATGTAGCCGACCTTCTCCAACGTCTTGTACGACCCGCCACCGGGGATCATCGCGGAGGCCAGTTCTCGTGCATCGCCGAGCGCACCTGACGGTCCCGGAAATTTTCCGGGGCCGTCATTTCCCGGCTGGTTCTCGGCGCTGAACTGGGTGGCTGACTTCCGGCGGGCGGCGTCTTCGGCCATGACTTGCTTGATCTCGCGGTAGAGGCCGGCGGCTTCGAGCTGGTTGTAGGGCTTGTGGAGCATGTTGTCGTCATGCTCCGCGAGGAGTTTCCCGAGCCGGTCGGACAGGCCGCCGCGCACCCAGACGCTGACGGTGCGCCAGCCGAGCATCTTGATCGCCGCCAGGCGGCGTGCTCCGCAGACGAGCACGCCGTCGATGGTGATCGTCAGCGGCTGAAGGAGGCCGTCGCGTTCGATGGATGCGGCGAGGGTTTCGATGTCGCCGAGGTCGGTGCGGTGGCGCTTGCCGACGCTCAGGGAATCGACGGCCCGGTCGAGCTGGATACCGGTCTGCGGGTCGGTCATCGCTGGTCACCGCCCCGGGCTCTGGGCGCGGCGAGCGCGAGGGCGAGGATCAGGTCGTCGTCGCGCAGCAGCAGCTCCAGAGTCTCGCCGAGGAGAAGCCGCAGCAGCACCCCGCGCCCTGCGCTGGTGGCCGCGTAGGCGGGGTGCGGGTTCCCGAGCAGCGCCCGCAGTAGTGCGGTCCAGGTGCGGCGGGGCAGGTCGAGGAGCGCGCGGGCGTGCCGATCCCTGCGCAGCGCCTCGTAGGCTGACTGGCGGGTTCCTGCTTTGGTGAGGGCGCCGCAGACGTGCTCGACCGAGGCTCGCGCGGTGTCGGTCGGCCAGTCGAGCAGGCACAGCAGCGCGATCGCGTCCTCTGCCGCCGACGTAGCAGACATGCAGGCCTGCGCCGACCCCAACAGATCATGCGAGTCGGGCTCGGTGTCGCTGGGCAGGTCGTCGGAGACCTGGAGCGCCGGGTGGTAGTCGGCGAGGGCGGTGTCGCGGTCGGAGAATCGTTCTGGGTCGTGGAACGCCGAGACGTGGGAGCGGCGGGCCTGGTGCACCGAGCAGAGGAGGCCTTGGGCGCGTTCTTCGTAGATGCAGGTGATCCGCACGGCGTGGGTGATGATCGCCCACGGGTCGCGGGCTTCGAGGGTGGAGCGGTTCTGCATCGCGTCGAACGCCGCCGCGACCGCATCCCAGGTATCGAGGCGGTGCTTGCGCGCCAGCGCCTTGTACTTCTCGGCGGCGAACTCCATCAGATCGCGCGCGACCGGATCATTGACCCAGGCATCCTCACCACCGTTGTGGAGCCGGTGCAGCAGAGCGCGCAAGCCCTCGCCGGTGGTGAAGTCCTCACGCTCGAAGTTCTGGCCGTTGTGGGGGTTGGTGGTTGTGGTCATGGTGTCGGCACCTCCTGGCAGGTAGGTGCGCGCCCGCTCCCACGAACGCGCCCCCGCCTCTCTGGTTGCCGTCTGGACCACGAGCTGTCACCCCATCCCGACCCCAGGCCGCGTCGGGGCCGACGTGGTGACGGTGCGCCGCCCGAACGCCGTGATCGGCGGCAGACGACGTGCCCGGTCCCGCACGGCCTGCATCCCAATCCGGAGCGGTGTGCGGGTGCGGCGGGCGAGCTCGGCCTGGAAGTCCAGGCCGCGCCCGGCGACGTTCGCCGAATGCCGCGCCATCAGATCGGTCGGGCGCACCCACTCCACACCCCGCCCACGCACCACCGCGGCGTGTTGCTTCTCGGTGCGGGCAACCTGCGCGGCACGCACCGCCTCCGGCACCGTCGAGGCCTCGACGGCAGGCTCGCGGTGTTCGCGCGGCACCGAGAGTGCCTCATCGGCCGGGGTCGGCACGACGCGCTGCGGATTGTGGCGGGGGTCGGTGTGCTGCGGGCCGTCGGTGGTGTTCATGGGGTGGTCTCCTCCCGCTCGTCGGCGGACTCGGTGATGTCAGTAGTGAGGTGTGCGGGGGTGAACCAGCGGCCCACGGTCGAGGGATGCACGCCGAGTTCACGGGCGATCCGCTTGTTCGACCACCCCGCCTCGCGCAGCTCCCACCCCAACGCCCGACGATCCGCCGGATCGAGCGAATCCGCCTCGGCAGGCGTAGACGCCAACTCAGCGACACCAAATGACGCTGGCACCGCGTCCAGCTCGTTCGGCGCTGACTCGGCAGTGGTCTCATCGAGCAAGGCGACGTGAGGTCGGCCAGGCGTCTCCGATTCCGACGCGGGAACCGGGGTGCGGGTGAGGATGACGGTGAGGTGCGTGATCGCGAGCAGCACGACGGGAGGTACGGCGGCGACGGAGGCAGCGAGGATGCTGGGCACGTCGGCGTCGGCGGCGACGACGGCGTGGATCGCGTTCGCGGTGACCGAGACGAGCGCGCCCCCGGTCAGGAGTGCCCAGGGGTACCAGGCGGAGCGTTGCCCGGCGAGAGCGACGACGGCGACGGTCGCGACGACGATGATGCCGTCCACGATCAGCGGCCACGCCCACGCCTGCCCAGCCCCGATCCCCGAACGCGCGGCAAGATCGGCCAGCGAAGTGAACGACAGCCAGAACGCCCCGGCGGCGATGAACACCGTCCCCGCCACCGCCGTCCCCGCAGCCCACCGTCGTGGACTCGTCTTGTCGATCACAGCCCCGCCCGCCCGACTGAGGCCACCGGCGGTGTTGCGGAGCGGCTGCACCAGCGATCAGCCCCACGCCGCGCATCAGCCGGGGAGCTGGCTTCGGGTGTGGGCTTGGTGGCGCGGTAGGCAGAGCGCACGGTCGTGGCGATCTCGCGTTCGCTGAGTCCGGCCCGCGCAGCGGGTGGGCCGAGGGCATCGAGTGTGTCTGCGGGTGGGGTGCCGTTCTCGGCGAGGCGGCAGGCGGCCCAGAACAGGCCCCGGTTCCGTTCGCCCTCACCACGGCTCGCGACCCAGGCCGCGAGCCGCTCAGCAGCCACCGTTGCGGTCGCGCCGTCGCTGTTTCGCGTCAGTGGGGCTGGTCGGGGGTCGAGGAAATCGCGGAGCCGTGCGGCATCGACGGGCCCGATGGAGTTGGCGGCGAGGTCGGTGATCTCGTAGCGCCGCAGTGTGCCGTCGATGGTGCGGCGGGAGGGTGGAGCGATGATGTAGCCGCCGTCGCCCCGGAAATCGACCCCGGCACTGGCGGCCTGCCACGACCGCTGCTCGACGCCCGACGTGGCTGGGAAGTAGGCGTGCGCGCCGCCGGTCGGGGTCCGCACCAGCAGACCCGCCCCATCCACCAGCCCCGCCTCGGAGGCCCGACGCCAGGCAGCGCGACCATCGACAGGGCCGTGCACATCGACATCCACCACGACGACACCAGACGGTGCGCCGGTCGGGAGGCCGATGTTCGCCTCCGGGGTGCGCGACCACCACGCGGCAACCTGCCCAGTGTCGCTGGTCGCGTCGAGAAACCCCCGCCGCGTGATCGGCCGCTTCCCATCCGGCTCGCACGGGAACACCGGCACCCCGGACGCTGCGAGACTCCGCGCTGCTGCCGCGAGGTTCGGTGTCCGGTCTACGCGGATGAGCGCGGCGAGAACGTCGAAGGGATCGGGCATCACAGCCCCCGTCCAGCCAACACCGGCACCGCGTGCGGCCGATCAGGCTCCACCTGCCGAGCCGCCGCGCGGGTCGGCTTCACGGCCGGAATGTCGCGTTCCAGCCCGGGAGGGGTGCCGTCACCGAGCTGCGAGGTGTCGAGCTGGTCGAGGATCGCCAGCGCCGTCTTCCGCACCCGTTCGCCGGTGGCCTGCACGATCTGTGCGGGTTCCTTGTCGTCTGCGCGCGCGGCCCAGGTCGAGACGTACGGGATCGTGTAGCCGTCGGTAGTCATGCCATGCGCGGCACCGATCATCAGCGCCACGGACTCGGCTTCGACCTCGCGGATGCCGCGATGTTGCCGCACCTCCACGTCGCCAGGGTCGTGCATCCTCACATGCGCGAGCTCGTGCGCCAGCGTCTTCACCCGTGCAGCAGGAGGCATGTTCTCCCGCACCGACACCGTGCGCGCCTCGTAGTCGGTCATGCCGTTCGCGCCCATGATCGCCATCTCGTCCGGCACGGAGACGACCTCGAACCCCGCGGCCCGTATCTGCGCGGCGAGGCCGTCCCAGAGCCCTGCGGGGGCTTCACCCTCCAACAACACCGGCGCAGGCGTCGCCGGGAGGGGCTCGCCGTCGGTCTGGGAGACATCCCACACGTACGCCGGGCGCGCACCGACCATACGCGAGCGCACCACCTCACCCGGCTTCGGCTTCTCCCGCGGCCCCAGCCGCCGCCACGAACCAGAATCCGACGGCGTAGAGGTGGCAAACCTGCCGGTCACGGGCGCGAAGATCATGTACCCCGGCTGGCCCTTCATCACCTGACGCCCCAACGCCTGCCACTGCCGATACCCCGCCACGAGCGTGGGGAACGGCTCGGGCACCCGGCCGGCCTCGAACGCGACCTGGTGCTGCACCCAGATCAACATCGTGTTGTTGAACGACCGGCTACGGAACCTCGCCGCGAACGCGAGAGCGTCGCGCCAGTCGTCGCCGGAGATGAGCTGCTCGACCGCACTCGTCAGCTTCTCGTGCAACTCGTCGAGCTTCGCCTCACGCGCCGCCCGCTGCTCCGATGTCGATGCCATGACCGGGTCTCCTCTCGCGACCACCACGACACTCGTGGGCGCGGCGGTACACCTTCGAGGTAGGCAACCCCTCCCGCCACGACCGGAGCGAACCTGCCGGGCCAGCCCTACTGGGCGGCCTGGCACAGCGGCGTGCCTCCGCGAGGAGCCGAGCGGGAACGGCGCGAGAACCAGCATCGTTCACCTCCTCTTTGGCGAGAACGACCCACCCAAGCAAGCGATTGAGCATGCTCAAATAGGTTCGAGTTCCCATTGGAGCACGACCGTTGAGCATGCGCAAGGCTTGATTTGTGCATGCCCAACGAGTAGCGTTGAGCATGCACAACCGCCCTCCGGGGTGGACAACAGCGAGGCCTTGCCCGTCACAAGGGAAAGGAGGTCAGCGGCCATGACCGAAGAAGAGACCCAGGCTGCGGCAGTCGATCTCGCCAACCGCTTGCGGCTCCTGATGGACGTTGCCGAGGCCGAGTCCGGCGCAGAGCCGACCTACTCGCAAATCGCGGAC
>NZ_JARKOT010000220.1 GCF_029977985.1 Propioniciclava sp.
CAGCTCGGCTGGATCGGCGTCGGCCTCATCGGGCTCGCCACCGCGGTCGGCGTCTCGATCGTCTTCTCCGGAATCAACAACCGTCGGGCGTTGTACGCCGCCCTCACCACCGCGGTCGTGGGCATCGCCGCCTACATCGGCATGCAGTGGCTCTTCTTCTACGTCGAGGCGAGCATGCTCATGCTCGTCGGGCTGCTCGTCGTCGCGCTGGGCGTCGGCGCCCTCATCGGCTGGTTGTGGGGCGGCCCCGACCGCGGCGTCTCTATGCGCGGGGCGGCGGTGGTCGCCCTCGTCATGGCGGTCGCCACCTACTTCGACCGCGTCATGCAGGAGTGGGAGCGCTACAACAACCTGTCGACCATCTCCGGACGCCCCATCGCCACCATCGGTTCCATGACGCCCGGCCTCAACCAGGGCTTCTGGCTCATGGAGCTCGACCGCTGGACGCACCTTCTGCTGCCGACGATCGCACTCACCCTCATCTCGTTCGCCGGCTACACGCGCTACCAGCGCGGCTCGATGCTCGAGGTGCTCAACCAGGACTACATTCGCACGGCACGTGCGAAGGGCCTGTCCGAGCGTGTCGTGATCGTCCGGCATGCGATGCGCAACGCCCTGCTGCCGCTGGCGTCCATCGTGCCGGTCGACTTCATCACCATGATCGGCGGCGCCGTCATCACCGAGACCATCTTCGGCTGGTCCGGGATGGGCCGGTTGTTCATCACGTCCCTGGCCGGGAGTGAGATCGACCCGGTGATGGCGTACGTCATGATCACCGGCGCCCTGGCCATGGTCGCCAACCTCGTGGCTGACTTCGTCTACGGCCTCCTCGACCCACGGATTCGGGTGAACGCATGAGCAACGACAACCGCACCGACGGACTGCCCCCCGAGGAGCAGGACCACCACGACGTCGATCGCGTCGCCGAGGCCGTGCCGGACGCCGGTGTCACGCGTGCCCCGGACGTGCTCCCCGACGAGGACGCCGTCCATCGCGACCCCCTGGCGACCCTCCCCGACAACGACGAGGCCCATGGCCGCGGCGAGGGCGTCGGCGAACTCAAAGAGGTCGAGGGCCTCTCCCAGGGCCAGATCGTCTGGCGCCGGTTCATCCGCCACAAGGGCGCCCTCTTCGGCATCATCACGATCATCGTGATCGCCCTCCTCTCGTTCTCGTCGATGGGCGCCTTCGGCCTCCCCGGCTGGTGGCACATCCAGAACTACACCTCCACCGGCGAGGGCATCGTCAACGGGGCCCGGCCGACCCTTTCCTGGAGTGGCCTCGGTCTCCACCCCTTCGGCCAGGATTCGATCGGACGCGACAACTTCGCCCTTGTCATGAAGGGCGTCCAGACGTCGCTGCTCGTCATGACGATCATGGGCCTGATGACGCTGATCATCGGCACCGTGGTCGGCGCGCTGGCGGGTTACTACCGAGGCAGGGTCGACACCTTCCTCATGCGGTTCACCGACCTCGTCATCACGCTGCCGCTCATCGTGCTCGGTGCAGTGATGGGCAAGCTCGTCAACGAAATCCCCGACCGGCTGCATGCGACCGCGGCCATGCGTGAGTCGATCCGGTCGAACATGCCCCTCATGCTGGCCATGTTCCTCGGCCTCATCCTGTGGCCGGGCATGGCGCGTCTGGTCCGCTCGGAGTTCATGAGTCTGCGCGAGCGCGAGTTCGTCGATTCGGCGCGTGTCGCCGGGGCGTCCGACTGGCGCATCATCACCAAGCACATCCTGCCGAACGCGATCAGCGTCATCATCGTGAACACCACGCTC
>NZ_JARKOT010000222.1 GCF_029977985.1 Propioniciclava sp.
GGCGTCCATCCAGCTCTGGCCCCACTGGCCGAGGCCGGCGGAGAGGCCGTCGCCCACGGCGGCCTGCAGGGTGCTGTCGTAGAGCGCCTTGACGTCGGCGTTCTGGTCGAGCGGGATGACCGTCTCGGTGCCCGTCGTCGACGAGTAGGGGTTCGCCAGATGCTGGACGCGCGCGTTCATGACGGCGCCCGCGGAGTCGAACCAGCCGACGTTCGGGGTGGCGGCGTGGAACTGCTTGCCGACCTCGAAGTAGTGGTTCCAGTCGCCGTCGAGGAGCTTCTTGACCTCATCGCGGTCGGAGGGCAGCCCGGCGGCCTCGAAGAGGTCCTTGCGGTAGCAGGTGGCCTCGGGGCCGATGTCGGTGGCGGCACCGATGAGCTTGCCGTCGACGGTGGCCTGGGCCTCGACCCAGTCGAGCCAGCGGCCCTTGACGTCGGCGTTGGAGAGATCGGCGAACTGGTCGGCCAGCGGCTTCAGCTCGGGGAGCCAGTCGCCGTCCACGGCCTGGATGTCGGGGAGGCCCGAGCCGCCGGCAGCGAGACGCGTCGTGAGGTTGTCGTGGGCCTCGGAGCTCTGGCCCGCCTTCTGGTGGGTGATCTTGACGCCGGGGTGCGAGGCCTCGTACTCGGCGAACATCTCGTCGGTGTAGCCGAACTCGTTGAACGTAGCGACGGTGAGTTCGATATCGCCACCGGCAGCAGTGCCGGAGCCGGAAGCAGAGGTGGCGGGGGTCGATGTGGACGTGCAGGCCGTCAGGGCGAGTGCCAAGCCGACTGCTGCCGCGGCCACGCTCTTCAGGGTGCGTGTGCGCATGAGTTGGGACTCCTTTGTCGTGCCCGGGCGGATGCTCGGACCGGTGGTCGGTGGGGGACGCTCGAACCTGAGGATGAGAGCGCTCTCACTTGCGGGTCATCTTTGTGAGAGCGCTCTCACCGTGTCAAGGGTTCCGGGCGTTTCGGTCGGATCGTTATCGTTCGGTGATGATCAGCATCGAGCGGGCGACCCAACTGGCCGACGCGAGGCGTCGCCTCCGGATCGATTGGGAGCCCGTCGCCGGCGACCGCTTCGTCATGCCGAACACCGAAGTGGATGGCGTCTTCGTCGTCGCGGAGATGACCATCGAGATCGCCGAGCTGGCCAGCGGACGACTCATCCGGTTCAACGGCACCACCGAGTGGGCGCTCGACAGCATCCCGGCGTCCGAGGTGCTGTGGCTGCCGCGAGAGTCGCAGCTTCGTGCATCATTGGGCGCCGCGTTCGCCCGTCTCGAGAGGCTCCCGGACGCCCCCGGTGGCTGGGCGGTGGTCCTCACCGATGGCTCGCGTCACGTGGACGTCGACGCCGAGGACGCCTACGCCCGCGCCCTGGCGTCCCACTGGTCGGGGTGAGGCCCTCGCCGCTTCGCCGGCCGTCGTGGAGCGCCGCGCGTTGGACTCGAGGTGTCCCGTGTGCAGCCCCGCGCTGCACAACCAGTGCCAGGGCACGCCTTTCGCAGCACGCACCCGCACACGCCTCGCGCGATCGGCCTCCCGCGCCCGCCAAGTCGTCCGTGGCCACGCTGTGGAGTGGCTCAATCGCGCCGGAGGCGTCCTGAGCAGGAGGGAGCCACGCCGTGGAGTGGCTTAGGTACGCGGGAGGTGTCTTGGACGGGCGAACCACGCCGTGGAGTGGGTTCCGTACGCCCGGGCCGCCGCGGGGTGATGCCGCTGGTCGAGCTTGTCGAGATCAAGGCGTCCCGTGTGCTGTTGCGTGCTGCGAAACCGGTGCCAGGGGACGCCTTTCGTCGCGCAGATCTGCACGCGCCTTCGTGAAAAGCCTTCCGCACGCGCCAGGCAGTTCCTAACCACGCCATGGAGTGTTTAGGCACCCCAGAGGGGTCCCGAACGCGTGCAGGCCACGCCATGGAGTGGCTCTGGTACGCGTGAGGCGTCCTGGATGCACGGGGAGCGGAGGACTGGTGCACCAGGCCTCATCCGCGGTCGGGGAAATGCGGGCGCCAGTCGTCGCCCAGCACGGGGACGGGCAGGCCGCGTTGCTGCAGCATGGCGACGGGGCGGCCGAGGGTGTCGGCGGGGTTCTTGTGGATCTCCTCGGCCCCGACGACCAGGAGCCGCCACCCCACCAGCTCGGTGTGCGGGTCGAGCGGTGGACGACGGGGCCGTCCTTGCGCGACCGATGCCGCTTCCCCGCGCGCGCTCGCGTGCAGTGCGGGGTCGTCGGGCACGATCCCGCCGTAGGGGCGGACCGCCGAGTGGTGCGACACGCACGCCCCCGCGACCGAGCCGGCAAGCGCTTCTCGCGCGGGCGTCCAGGGGTCGCCGGCGTGCGCAGTAGCGATGTGCACGCCCGCGAGGAGGCGTCGGTAGCGTGGTGAGGTCGGACCTCGCCGGGTGAGTCCATGGGCGCGGGCTCCACGGGCTCGACCGCGGGTGGGCCTCGACAGGCTCGACCATCGGTCTCGGCAGGCGCGAACGGCGGGGTCCGAGGGTCAGCGCATCTGGTCCAGCATGCGTGCGGCTTCGTGAAGGTAGGCATCCCGCTCGAGGGAGGGGTCCAGGGTGCGCTGGGCCAACAAGCCCATGGCTTGGCCCACCGCCACCTGCGCGAGCGGCAGTGCGCGGGCGGACGCCTCGGCTTCCGTCGCACCGTTCTCGAGCAGCCACGCGGCGATGAACTCCACGGGGACGTTGCGCACGGCCACCATGAGGCCGTGCAGCATGGCGTTGAGTTCGGGGTCGGTGGACGACCCGGCCCACAGCTGCACGATCAGCGCCGAGTCGATGTGTCCCCCCAGGACCGCCTCGGACACCTCGCGGAACAGCAGCCCGGGGGAGAGCGGCCCACTGCGCGGTCGCGTCAGGATCGTCGTGATCGGCTCCGCTATAGCGTGCTGCGCGACCGCCAGGACGATGTCGTTCTTGTTCTTGAAGTGGTGGTAGATCGTGCCGGCGGAGGCGCCCGAGGCGTCGATGATCGCCTTGATGGACGCCGCATGGACGCCCTTGCCGCGGATCAGTGCCGCGGCCGCAGCGATGATGTCATCGCGCTTGGAGGTCGTTCTGGGCACCCCTTCCCCTTTCCATATCCACACACTACTCTGCGTAGTACTAGAACGATCATTCGGTTACGGAGGCGTTAACCATGGGCGACGAGCTGGCGCTGGGGCTCGACATCGGGTCGACCACCGTGAAAGCCGTCGTCCTGGACGCCGACCGCACCCTGTACTCCGATTACCGCCGCCACCACGCCGACGTCCGCGGCGAGCTCCGCACCCTGGTCGGTGAGATCGCCGACACGTTCGGCGGCCGGCCCATGCGCGTCGCCGTCACCGGTTCGGGCGGCTTGAGTGTGGCCCAACTGATGGGCGTCGCCTTCGTCCAGGAGGTCGTGGCCGCCACCGAGGCCGTGGAGCGCCGCCACCCCGAGGCCGACGTCGTCATCGAGCTCGGCGGCGAGGACGCCAAGATCACCTATCTCAAACCCACCCCCGAGCAGCGCATGAACGGGACCTGCGCGGGCGGCACGGGCGCGTTCATCGACCAGATGGCGACGCTGCTCCACACGGACGCCCCCGGCCTCAACGAACTCGCGGCCAACCACGAGAACATCTACCCGATCGCCAGCCGCTGCGGCGTGTTCGCCAAGACCGACCTCCAGCCCCTCATCAACCAGGGCGCCGCCCACACCGACCTGGCGGCGTCGGTGTTCCAGGCGGTCGCCACGCAGACGATCGCCGGGCTCGCGTGCGGGCGTCCGATCAAGGGCAACCTGCTCTTCCTCGGCGGCCCGCTGCACTTCCTGCCCGAGCTGCGCAAGGCGTACGAGCGGTCGCTCGCCGGCTCCGTCGCCACCTTCACCACCCCGCCGGACGCCCAGCTCTACGTCGCCCTCGGCGCCGCCATGCTCGCCGCCGG
>NZ_JARKOT010000224.1 GCF_029977985.1 Propioniciclava sp.
CTCCGAGCAGGTCATCACCAACGTGCACCCGTACCAGGCGCAGGTGCTCAACCGGTTCAACCGCGGGACGATGATCGAGGCCGGCCAGACCATGCTGGTCATGGAGGTCGAGCCGGCCGCCTACATCTCGCTCGCCGCCAACGAGGCGGAGAAGGCGGCGCCGGTCTTCCTGAACCACCTCACCTCGGTCGGGGTCTACGGCCGCATGTGGCTGTCGGGCACCGAAGCCGACATCCTGGCCGCCCGGGAGGCCGCCGTCACCGCGATCAACGCCGTCACGGGTCAGTAGGAGGAGCTGTGGCACGCCGAGTCCTGACCGCGGAGACCATCGACGACCTGCTCGCCCAGGGGCAGACCGAGGTGCCGCTGGGTCCCACCGACATCGTGACCGCACTCGCCAGGGAGCACGCCCGGGATCGCGGTGTCCGGCTCGTGCCGGCTGACGAGGTCACGCCCGCGGCCAGCAGCCCCGGTCCGGAGACCCCGGGGAGCGACGCGACAGACGACGCCGCGTTGGTGCGCCGGGCCGTGATCGGCGTCCTCGGCCGCGAACCCGACGGGCTGGACGCCGTCATCGCCCGCGTGATCCGCCAGGAGCAGGGGTGACCGTCCAGCTCGGGCGCCCGGCGGTCTACCTGTGCCCCACCGAGCACTGCCCCAACCTGCTGCAACTGGCCGTCGGTCTGCTGGCCGAGCTGACCGGCCACTATGGAGCGGTCGGAGTGTTCCGCCCGATCGTCGCCGAGGCGTCCGCCGACCGGGTGCTGGACGCGCTCGTGGAGCAGGCCGGGACCGGCACCGGGGCGCCACGCTGGGGAGCCACAGCGGACGAGTGCCTGGAGAATCCGGCGGGCGCGGCGGCCCAGGTGGTCAGCCGCTTCGCCGAATGTGCCAGCCGATACGACGCCGTCCTGGTGCTCGGCAGCGAGTACGACTGCTCGCTCGCCCCGATCGAGTTCGCGTGGAACACCCGGATCTCGGCCGACCTGCACGTCCCGCTGGTGCTGGTGGTGCCGGGACGCGGCGGTGCCGACCCGACCCGGCAGCGGGCGGCGGTCGCTCTGGCCGAGGCGCAGCGCAGTTACGCGCAGGTGGTGGCCGTCCTTGTCGTCCGCACCCCCGGCCAGTCGCTGGATCGCACCGAACTCGCCGACCTCCCGGTGCCGGTGTTCGTCGTCGACGACCTCACCCCGAACCGCGCGGACGAGGTCGGGGTCCTGGACGCGCTCCACGCCAGCGTCGTCGCCGGCGCGCGCGACGTCTCGGGCATCCGCGCGGCCGACCTGCTCCGCGCCGACACGGATCTGGCGAGCCTGCTGCCCGCGGTGCGTCCCACCTCGACGGTCGTCTTCGCCTCCGATCGGGACGAGATCCCCCTGGGGCTCCTGGTCGGCGCGGCCAGCCGGAAGTTCCCCCTCCCCGCGGCCGCCATCGCCGCCGGGCCGAAGCCTCTGCGAGAGGAGGTGCGGGCACTGTGGCAGGAGTTGGCCGTCGGCACCCCGCTCCTGCGCACCGAGGACGTCCTCGATCGCGTGGGTCGGCGGCTGGCCGGGCAGCAGGCGCCGGACCGGCTGACCGGCGCCCAGCTCGAGGAGGCCCGCCGGGTGTTCGCCCGTCAGGTCGACTCCGCCGTGCTGCTGGACACCTCGAAGGCGGTCGGACGCGCCGACATCGTCACGCCGTTGATGTTCGAGCACCGCCTGCTGGAGCAGGCGCGCAAGGCGAACCAGCACATCGTGCTGCCGGAAGGCACCGAGGAGCGGATCCTGCGGGCGGCCCACCGACTGCTCGACCAGCGGATCTGCCGGCTCACCCTGCTCGGCG
>NZ_JARKOT010000249.1 GCF_029977985.1 Propioniciclava sp.
GACGAGCGGGCCGAGCTGAAGACCCAACTGGCCACCGACGTCGCCAACGACCCGGCCTACCCCGCCGACACCTACTTCGGCGGCAAGGCCCTCTATCGGGACGCCCAACTGTGGAGCATCGCGACCGGGCTCGGCGCGGAAGCGGAGGCGACGACCCTTCGCGACCGCATCGTCGAGGCCATGGACAACTGGATGGACCCCACCCGGTGCTCGACCGAGCCGGCGTTCTGCTTCTACTACGACAAGACCAACCACGGCATGGTGGGCAACACGGTCACGTTCGACTCAGACCTCTACAACGACCACCACTTCCACTACGGCTACTACCTGTACGCCGCCGGGGTGCTGGCCGCCGAGGACTCCGCGCTCGCCGCGAAGTGGGCGCCCGTGATGGATCTGCTCGCCGCCGACATTGCGAGCCCGGAGGCGTCCGAGTACTTCCCGCAGTGGCGCAACTTCGACGTGTACAGCTCGCACGCGTGGGCGTCGGGGACGAGCCCGTTCGCCGACGGCAACAACCAGGAGTCGGCGTCCGAGGCGGTCAATGCCTGGGCGGGGCTCACCCTGTGGGCTCGGGCCGCCGGCAACGACGACCTCGCCACGCAGGCCAGCTGGATGCACGCCCTCGAAGGACAGGCCGCCCGGGCCTACTGGACGGACTTCGACCGGACCGACCCGGTGTACGCGGGCTTCGGGCACCAGATCACGTCGCTCTTGTGGGGTGGCAAGCGGGACTACGCCACGTGGTTCTCCGCCGAGCCGGCCGCCATGCTGGCGATCCTGGTGATCCCGGCCAGCCCGTCGTCGGGACACCTCGCGGGCGACCCGGAGCGCATCCGGGCCAACGTCGCCGAGGCGACCGTCACCGCCGGGTTCGACCAGACGTACGGCGACTACCTGCTCATGTACGCGGCACTCGCCGGTGACACCGACCGGGCGACCGCGCTGGCCACCGCCCGGACCCTGTCCGACGCGGCCATCGACGACGGCGACAGCCGTACCTACCTGCTGGCGTTCCTCATGGCGGGCCTGCCCTCCTGAGTGTGCCGCGACGACCGCCTGCCGACCCGGGTCATGCGTAGCCCAGGTCGTGCAGGCGGTCGTCGTCGATGCCGAAGTAGTGCGCGATCTCGTGGACGACGGTGATGTTCACCTCGTCGACGACGTCGTCGGCGGTGGAGCAGATGGCCAGCGTCGGGTTGCGGAAGATGATGATGCGGTCGGGCAGGACGCCGCCGTACCAGCTGTCGCGCTCGGTGATCGGGACGCCCTCGTAGAGGCCCAGCAACTCCGGGTCGTCGGCGGGGGCGTCGTCCTCGATGACGATGATGCAGTACTCCAGCAGATCCATGAGCTCGTCCGGGACGGCATCCAGCGCGTCGCGCACGTGGGCCTCAAACGTGTCGGCGTCCATCTCGATGGGCATGCCCCCACCCT
>NZ_JARKOT010000254.1 GCF_029977985.1 Propioniciclava sp.
CATTTCAAATAGGAGGTTTGCTCGCATGAGCAAGATTTTGCGTCGCGGGGTGGCCCTTGCGGGCGCCGCCGCCCTCACGCTGACGCTGGCGCCGTTCGCCAGCGCTGCCGTGATCGACCCTGACCTGCCGATCACCATCGAGCCTGTTGCGGGCGCTTCCGTGTACCGCATCGCCGACCGTGACCGCATCGGAACCGCCATTGAGGCCGCTCAGTCGCGCGACGACTGGGGCTCGGGCGCCACTCAGCTCATCTGGGACTGCGACGGCGTCAACCAGACCTGGCTCGACGGCCAGCCCGTGATCAACACGCCCAAGCGTCAGTGGGAGGTGGGCGACCAGATCCAGGTCCCCGTCATCGGCGCGCCCCCCGACGTTCAGGTCACCTGCACCGTCATCGAGGCTCCGGCCGGCCAGCAGAACATGGACATCATCATCGCCCGTTCGGACGACTACGCGGACGCTCTTGCGGCGACCCCGCTGGCTGACGTGCTCGATGCCCCGGTCCTGATCAACCCGACGGCCGCCCTCGACGCGCGCAACGCCGCCGAGATCCAGCGCCTCGCCGGCCTGCGCGGCAACAACGTCCGCGTGACGGTGCACCTGCTCGGTGGCACCAACGCCCTCTCGCACGCTGTCGAGAACGCGATTGACGCCATCCCGGGTGTCGACTACACGCTCCGTTACCAGGGCATCGACCGCTACGAGACCGCCGTCAACATCGCTTGGGTGACCGTCCAGGCCTACGGCATCCAGTCCGGCGCTAACATCTTCAACATCAACCCGTACGTCACCACCGGCACCAACTTCCCGGATGCCCTCGCCGCTGGCGCTGCTGCCGCCGACAACGATGGTGTCGTGCTGTTGACCGCGGGCGAGCGGATGGACAGCCGTGGGTTCACGGACCAGTTCCTGACCGACCTCAACGACTGGGTGAACGATGACTCCGGTCCGTGGTGGCTCCAGGACGTCAACACCAACGAGAACTTCGCTGTTGGTGGCCCCGCGGTTCGCGCGCTCCGCGCTGCCGATGTTCGCGTCGCCGCCGAGTACAACGGCCGCGACCGCTACGAGACCGCCGTTCTGGTGGCTGAGGGCACGTTCGACGACCCGACCAACTTCGCGGTTGTGTCCGGCCAGAACTACCCCGACGCTGTGGTGGCCTCCGCCTACATCGCCAACGCCGACGGCCCGCTGCTGCTCAGCCACCCGACCTACCTCACCAAGGTCACGGCTGACTACCTCGCGGCCAACGTGGACAACGGCGACGTGGTCGTCACCTTCGGTGGCACCGGGACCCTGACCCCGGCCGTCACGCAGCAGATCGCCGCTCTGTTCAACTACTGAGTCGAACCAACTCAGAGTTCTGAGCAACAGGCGTAGCCTGTAAGACAAGCCAAGAGGCCCCCGCCCATCCGGGCGGGGGCCTCTTGCCGTGCCCGCGCGTTCTCGTGTCCTCAGGTGAGGGTCAGGCGCCGGGCCGCTAGGGTGAGCGGCGGGGACCCCCTCTTCAACGACCTCAAGCGAAAGGACGCACAATGATGAGCCGCTGGGTTCGCCGCGCGGTCGGGACCGCGCTCGCCGGACTGATGATGGTGGCCATGACGCCGTCGGCGCACGCCGCCACTCCGACCGGCTTCTCGTACCAGGACCGCCTCGGGGGGACGGACCGCTACGGCACCTCGGTGTCCATCACGCGCCAGTGGTTCGCACAGCCCTCCGCGCCGACCGTCTACATCGCCTCGGGCGAGAACTACCCGGACGCGCTGGCTGCCGGCGCCGCCGCGGCCGTCAAGACCGCACCCGTCATGCTCGCTCGTCGCGGTGAGATCCCGGCGCCGGTGCTCGACGAGATCCGCCGCCTGCAGCCGAGCCGCATCATCCTGCTGGGCGGTGAGGCCGCGCTCGGCTCGCAGGTCGAAGCCCAGGCGCGCACCGTCTCCGGCTTCGTGGAGCGGATCGCCGGCGCGACCCGGTACGAGACCGCGCAGCTGATCTCCCGCTCCGTCTTCGAGGGCAACGTCCCCGTCGTCTACCTCGCCTCGGGGCGCAGCTTCCCCGACGCTCTCGCGGGCGCGGCCGCCGCGGGCCACCAGGGCGGCCCCGTGCTGTTGACCGATCCGGGCACCCTGAGCGAAGCAGCCAGGGAGGAACTGAGCCGCCTGCACCCGGCGAAGATCGTGGTCCTCGGCGGCACCGCGGCGGTGAGCAACGCTGTCCAGACCGCTGCCGGCGCCTACGGACAGACCACGCGCATCGAGGGAACCGACCGCTACGCCACCGCCGCAGCCCTGTCCGCCGCGGTGTTCAACGCGCCGCGCCTTGCCTTCATCGCCTCCGGCCAGAACTTCCCGGACGCCCTCTCCGGTGCCGCCCGCGCCGGTGCCGAAGGCTCGCCCGTGCTGCTCGTGCAGCCGACGGCGGTGCCGGCGTCCGTGTGCACCGAGCTCAAGCGGCTGTCGCCCACGGTCGTGACGGCGCTCGGTGGGGATGGCGCGGTGTCCAACGCCACGCTTCGCGCCGCAGCCCTGCGGTGCCCGGCCCCCGCGCCGGCGCCCAACGCGCAATGCACCAACGTCGCTGGCCCGGGCCTCGACGGGGCACTCGCCCGCCCGGCGGTCGAGGACGCCCTCGCCGCGATCCGCTCGGCCGACGTGGCCATCCCGACCGGGTTCGGCCTCGCCACCCCGGTGAAGAACCTCGACGAGGCGCTCGCTCGTCTCGAACAGGCCGGCACGGCCGATGTCTGCCAGCAGGCGTACTACACGCAGTTGCTCTGGGAGATCCGGGTCGACACGGCCCAGGCCGTGTACGACGCCAGCATCTTCGATCGGTCCGTCGCGAACTACCGGAGTGCCCGGGCGGGCTTCGCAACACTGCTGCAGATGATC
>NZ_JARKOT010000266.1 GCF_029977985.1 Propioniciclava sp.
ATGTCGCGTGTTCCCGTAAGACACTTTGGGTGGACCCAAGGGGACTCGAACCCCTAACCCCTTGCTTGCAAAGCAAGTGCGCTACCAATTGCGCCATGGGCCCCGGCGGGGGACCAGTCTAGCGGGCTCCTGACCCGCTGCTCGACCAGTCGGGCACCGGGCCGGGCCGAGGGCGTCCCTCTGCGGTTGGGCGAGCATGGCAACTTGCCTAGGGAAACGCAGGCGGCATCTCTACCATGGGAACGTCATGTGGTCGAAGCGTCAAGAGGTTGACTACGCCCTGCAACGCCGGAACACGCTCCGCACTCTGCAGGGCCCGCAGCGCGCATTCGCCCGTGCGGCGGCCTGCGACGCGGATCCCCCGTTGGTCAGGGCGGCGCTCCATCACGGCGAACCGCACCCGGTCGACTGCCCGGTCTGCGGACGTTCACAGATGGTCGTCCTGAACCACGTGTTCGGCGAGCAACTGGGCCAGTACTCCGGACGCATCAAGTCGAGCGAGGAGCTCGACGCGATGCAGAACGAATACGGCGCGTTCAAGGTGTGCGTCGTGGAGGTCTGTCACGCGTGCGGCTGGAACCACATGATCAAGAGCTACCTGTTGGGTGACGGGGTGGAGCGCAAAACCGCCCCGTCGGCAGAGAACGGTTGAGGACATCCATGGCTGAACCCACGCCCAAGCGCGTCAAGGGCACGAAGGCGTCCGGCAACGCAGCAACGCGCGGACGTCGCAGCGGCAAGTCCGTCGCGCTGAGCATCTTCAAGTGGCTGGGCGCGTTCGTCGTGCTGGGTGGCATCGCCGCCCTCGCGGCGTTCGGCGTCATCTACGCCACCACCGAGATCCCCGACCCCAACAAGGACTTCCAGACCAACGTCACGCGCGTCTACTACAGCGACGGAACGACCGAGATCAGCTCCTTCGCCATCCAGAACCGCGAGTCGATCCCGCTCGACCAGATGTCGAAGTACGCCCAGGACGCCGTCGTCGCCTCCGAGAACGAGACGTTCTGGACCGACCCCGGCATCTCCGTCCCCGGCCTCATGCGCGCCGTGCAGACTGCCATCACGCCCGGCGCCGACACGGTCGGAGGTTCGACGATCACCCAGCAGTACGTGAAGGTCCTCTACCTGACGCAGGAGAAGACGCTCACGCGCAAGCTCAAGGAGATCGTCATCGCGCTCAAGGTGAGCCGCGAAGTCCCGAAGGAGCAGATCCTCGCCGGCTACCTCAACACCGTCTACTACGGACGCGGAGCCTACGGCCTGCAGGCGGCGTCCAAGGTGTACTTCGGCGTCAACGCCGCCGACCTCAACCTCGGCCAGGCCGCCGCTCTGACGGCCATCATCAACTCGCCCAACAACCTCGACCCGGCCAAGGGCGAGCAGCAGGCCGCCGACCTGCTCGAGCGCTACCAGTACACGCTCAACCAGATGGTCAAGACGGGCACGATCACGGACGCCCAGCGGCTCGAGATCTACGACTCCCTCCCCGAGTTCCCGACCGACCTCGCCACCGACTCGCGCTTCGGCGGCCCCAAGGGCTACCTGATGGACATGGTGGAGAAGGAGCTTCAAGCCAAGGGGTTCAGCGAGGACCAGATCCGGGGCGGCGGGCTCAACATCCTGACCACCGTGAGCGCGACCGCCCAGCAGGCGGCTCAGGACGTCGCCCAGGCGTCCGCCGAGCGTGCCGCCAAGCCGAAGGGCCTCGACCCGAACTCGTTGCACCCGGCCATTGCGTCGATCGACACCGCCACCGGCGGCATCATCGCACTGTACGGCGGCCCCGACTTCACGACCGGGCGCAACTGGGCCACGACGCCTCGACCCACCGGTTCGACCTTCAAGCCGTGGTCGCTCGTCGCCGGCCTGCGCCAGGGCGCCACGCTGAACACGGTCCTCAACGGCAACGAGTTCACTCCGCCCGGTGAGTCGAAGCCCATCAGCAACGCAGGGGGTTCCAACTACGGCCCTGTGACACTGCAGAAGGCCACCACCAGTTCCATCAACTCGGCCTATGTCGACCTCGTCCTCCAGATGGACAACGGTCCCGAGTCGGTCATCCAGGCGGCCGAGGACGCCGGACTCACCAACCACGACTGGGCGGCCGTCCCGGCGATCACGCTCGGCTTCGGTGAGGTCGCCCCCGTCGAGGCGGCCCGCGGTCTCGCCACCCTCGTGAACGGCGGTCAGCGCACGGACACCCACATCGTGGCCGAGGTGAAGGACCTCAACGGCGCCGGCCTCTACACCGCGCAGGTCAACCCGCAGCAGACCATCGAGGCCGACGTCGCCCAGAACGCGGTCGCGGCGCTCAAGCAGGTCACCACATCCGGCACCGGACGCACCGCCGGGCAACTCGGGGTCGACGTCGCCGGCAAGACCGGCACCTACTACGACAGCGACACCAAGCAGACCAAGGCGTCCTGGTTCATCGGCTCGACCGCCCAGATATCGACGGCCGTCATGTTCGTCGCCGGCGACAAGGGCACCGGTGATCTCGACGACTTCTCGTCGGGCTTCTATGGCTCCGGCTTCCCGGCCCAGACGTGGCTCGCCTACATGAAGGTGGCCCAGGCGGGGCTGCCCGAGGTCGAGCTGCCGGACGCCACGGCCACGCAGCGTTCCAGCGGACGCTTCTCCGCGGCGCCTGCGCCGGCGCGCACCACGACGCCGGTCGCGAGCGAGGAGCCGACGGCCGAGCCGACGGACACGCCGAGCCCAGAGCCCACCGCGGAGCCGACGGACGCCCCGACGGACGCCCCCACCGCCGAGCCGACGCTGACGGAGCCGGCCGCCGGTCCGACCGAGTCCGTCCTGCCGCCGGGCCAGGGGGGCACGCCCCCCGGGCGTCGCAACGGCTGATAGCCGTACAGTGGTCCGCATGCGGACCACGGGCCCCTCAGCCATCCTCGGGGGGCCGGTCGGACGCCGCGCCTCCGCCCGCGCGTGGGCGCCGCCTCCGGCGTGGAGCTATGCGCTCGCGACCGTCGCCTGGTTCGTCTGCATGGCCCGCCAGGTGCCGTGCGTCATGGACCCCGCGACGCCCTACCGCGTCGGCTGCTACTCCGACATCCAGTCGCTGTGGGGGCCGCGCGGCATCGAACAGGGCCTGGTTCCCTATCTGCAGGTCGACCTCGAGTATCCCGTCCTGACGGGCGGCTTCATCTGGGGGACGCGGCTGCTGTCCGGCGCGCTGCCCGGAGGTGCCGAGGGCGGCCGGCTCGCCTTCTTCGGCCTGAGTGCCCTCGGCCTGTTCGTGGCGTTCCTCGCGCTCGTCGCCGTGCACGTGCGGATCGCGCCGCGCACCGCGCCGTGGGTGGCGGCGTCCCCGCTCGTCGTGCTGTCGGGCCTCATCAACTGGGATCTCCTCGCCGTCGCCGTCACCAGCGGCGCGCTGCTCGCCTGGGCTCGGCGGCGTCCCGCGCTGGCCGGCGTGCTGGTCGGCATCGGCTTGTCCACCAAGTTCTATCCGGCGCTGCTGCTGCTGCCGTTCGTGGTGCTGAGCCTGCGCGCCGGCGATCTGCGCGCGCTCGCCCGCGTCGTCCTCGGCGCGGTGGCGGCGTTCGTCGCCGTCAACCTGCCGGTCATGGTGGCCGCGCCGCAGGGCTGGCTGAACATCTGGACCTACCACGCCGGCCGGGACGCCGACCTCGGCTCGGTCTGGTACGTGCTCGGTCTCGCCCAGGTGACCCTGCCGGCGGCGGCCTTGTCCCGGGCTCTGTTCGTGACCGGTGTGCTCGCGATCGTCGTGCTGTGCTTCCTGGCACCCCGCCGCCCGCGGGTGGCTCAGGTGACGTTCCTCGTCGTGGTCGTGTTCTGCGTGACCAACGTCGTCTACAGCCCCCAGTACATGCTGTGGCTGCTGCCGCTCGTCCTCCTCGCCCGGCCGCGCTGGGTCGACGGGGTGGCGTTCACGCTCGCGGAGGCCTTCTACTGGTGGGCGGTCTGGATGTACCTCGACGGGTCTCTCTACGCCGGCGACGGCGCGCCCCGTCTCTACGGCATCGCCGTCCTCGTGCGGATCGGCGTCCAGCTGTGGCTCGCCGCCCGCGTGGTCGTCGACGTGCTGCATCCGTGGGACGACCCCGTCCGGCTGGGTCACGTCGACGACCCGGGCGGCGGCGTCCTCGACCATGCGCCGGACGCCGTCGCACTGGCCGCTCGGAGGCCGGGATGGTGAGGCGGCGCCGTCTGGAGGGCGAGCGCCTGATGATCGTGCAGGTGTGGCTGGCGACACGGCTCGTCATGGCGATCATGGCGGTGACGCTCGCCGTCACCGGGCACAAGAGTCTCGAGTCGGTGGTGGCGCAGTGGGACGTCGCGCACTTCCTGAACATCGCGCGCGAGGGCTATGCGCAGCCCCAGGAGATGGCGTTCTTCCCCGGCTGGCCGCTCGTGCTGCGCGGCCTGTCCTCGGTGGGGCTGTCGCCGGTGCTGCTCGGGTCGGTGGTGGCGCTCGCCTGCTCGCTGGCGGCCGCGTTCGCCCTCTACCGCCTGGCCGGCCTGTGGGGGACGGTGGCGTGGCTCCTCGCGCCGACCGCGGTGTTCACGGCGGTGCCGTACACCGAGTCCCCGTTCTGTGCGACGGCCTTCTGGGCGTGGGAACGCGCATCGCAGCGCCGGTGGGGGCAGGCGGCCCTGCTGGCGGCACTGGCGTGCTCCTTGCGGGTCTCGGGGCTGTTCCTCATCGGGGCGCTCGTCATCCTGGCGCTCACCCAGAAGCGGGGGCGCGGTGACGGCGGCATCGGCGACCGACTGGCTTGGCTCGTGCTGCCGGCGGCGGTGCTGGCTGCCTACGTGACGTACCTGTACGGCCTGACCGGCTCGTGGACGGCCTGGTTCAGCGCCCAGGAGGCGGGTTGGCAGCGCGGGTTCCATTGGCCGTGGGAGGCGCTGAAGAACCACTGGGACGTGCTGTGGGTGCCCACCCCGGAGCATCCCGAGTGGGTGTGGGTGTTCCGGGCAGAGATGATCTCGTGGATCGTCGGCCTCGCCGCGACGCTGATCGCGCTGGTCCGCCGCCGGCTCGCGGAGGCGAGCTGGGTGGGCGTCCAGGTGCTGGCGTTCTCCCTGTCGTACTGGCTCATGAGCGTCACACGTGCCGTGCTGCTGTGGTTCCCGCTGTGGCGCCAGATCGACGACCTCGCCGAGGCCAAACGCGGCTCCCGCGGGTGGATCGCGCTGGCCTGGATCGCCGGTGTCCTCAGCTATGCCGCCCAGGTGACCTGGTCGTGGCTGTACTTCACCGGTCGGTGGAGTAGTTGACGGCGGGACGGCGCGCGTCAGATCGGCCGGATCAACGACCGCACCACCTGCGTGAGCAGCCGAATCCGACGTTCGCCCGCGAAGGAGCCGGAGCCGAGGATCGTGCTCAACTCCCCATGGTTGTGGACCGCATACAGGACGCCGACGGCGTCCACCGGGTCGATGGTCCAGGCGTAGCCGTGCGCCGTCAGTGCCCGCGCCACCAGCTCGGAGAGCGCGGTCATGCCGCGGCGCTGCTGCTCGGTGTAGACCGGCGCGAAGGCGGGCTCGCGGGCGGCGTACAGCTGTAGCTCCTGCGTGACGAGGATCGACGGCCGGTCGCCGGGCTGCGCGGAGAGGAACATCTTCACGGCGCGTTCGATGAGTTCGTCGAGGCTTTCGTCGGGACTCGACCGGACGTGCGCGACCGTGTCGCCCAACAACGCGAGGGCGACGGACGCCTGCCGCTCCATGATGGCCGCGCACAGCTCGTCGCGGCCGGCGAAGTTGGAGTAGAAGGCGCCGCGGGTGAAGCCGGCTGCGTCGCAGATCTCCTCGATGGACGCCCCCAGCACGCCTTTCTCGGCGATCACGCCCATGGCGGCGTCGCAGAGCCGGTCGCGCGTTGCCGCCCTCCGTGGGCTCACCACGTCGCTCCCCATGCGCCCATCCTCTCGGAAACCCGCCGACCACGATTGTCGATACACAACTGTATCGCATACACTTCTGTATCGGATACAGGAACGTATCGAGACAGGGGAGCGCGTGTCCACGTTCATCTACCGCCTCGCGCAGGCATCCTGGCGCGCGCCCAAGCGCGTCATCGCCGCGTGGTTCGCGGTGCTCGTGCTGCTCGGCGGACTGGTGGGGGTGTTGGGCGCACAATTCGACAACGAGTTCCGCATCCCCGGTGCCTCCTCCCAGGCCGCCCTCGACCAGCTGCGCATGACGTTTCCCGAAGCCGCGATGAGTTCGGCCACGATGGTCGTCATCGCCCCGGCAGGGCAGACGATGACCGACCCCGCCGTCCGCGCCGAACTCGAACGGGCGGCGTCCGAGCTCGAACGGATCGACTGGGTCAACACGGTCCAACTCCCCTACAGCGAGTACCTCAACGGCCTCATCAGCGACGACGGCGCCGCCGCCCTGCTCACCGTCCGTGCCGACCAGGGCATCACCGTCTCGACGTTCACCGACGACCAGCGCCGCCAACTCCTCGACGCCGGCACCGCCCTCCAGAACGCCATCCCGGGCTCGACCGTCCACGTCGGCGGCGATCTGTTCTCCATGAGCATGCCCCACCTCACCTGGGTCGAGGCCGTGGGCGTCGTCGTCGCCATCGTGGTGCTGTTCTTCACGCTCGGCTCGCTCTACGCCGCCGCGATGCCCCTCGTCAGTGCCCTCATGGGGGCTGGCATCAGCTCGCTGCTCATCATGGCGGCCTCCCATGTGTTCGCCATCAACTCGACCACCCTCATGCTCGCGCTCATGCTGGCCCTCGCGGTCGGCATCGACTACAGCCTCTTCATCGTCTCCCGCCACCGCGACCAACTGGCCACCGGCATGGAAGCCGCCGCCTCCGCCGCCCGCGCCACCGCCACCGCGGGCTCGGCCGTGCTGTTCGCGGGCATCACCGTCATCATCGCGCTCGTCGGGCTGGGCATCGCCGGCATGCCGTTCCTGACCATCATGGGCGTCTTCGCCGCCCTCGCCGTCGCCATCGAGGTGGCCCTGGCCGTCACCCTGCTGCCGGCCATGATGAGTCTCGCCGGTGAGCGGCTGCGACCGAAGCGGCCGCGCGTCCGGGCCCGAAGCGACTCCACCGGCGAGGCGGTCCCGGCCGCCCGGCCGCGGTTCAACGCGTCGAAGTGGTGGGTGGGCGTGGTGACGAGGGTCCCGCTGCTCACGGTGGCGGTCGTCGTGGTGGCCCTCGGCGCCCTCACCCTGCCCGCTCAGCACCTCCACCTCGCCCTGCCCAACTCGGGCCGCAACGACCCGGCGGCCGCCGACCGCGTCACCTTCGACGTCATTTCCGAGCGCTTCGGGGTCGGTTACAACGGCCCCCTCGTCATCACCGGAACGATCGTCGAGTCCACCGACCCCATGGGCGTCATCGACGGCATCAAGGCCGACGTCGAGGCCGACGCCGGCGTTCAGCTCGTCGCCGCGGCGGTGCCGAACCCGAACGTCGACACGCTGATGATCCAGGTCATCCCGACCACCGGCCCCGACGACCCGGCCACGACCGGCCTCGTCCAGCGTCTGCGCGCCCTCGAACCGCACTGGCAGGAGCAGTACGGGGTGACCACGGCGGTCACCGGCTTCACGGCCATCGCGATCGACGTCTCCGATCAGCTCGGCCGCGCCCTGTTCCCCTTCGGCGTGTTCGTGATGGGCCTGTCGCTGGTGCTGCTCACCGTCGTCTTCCGTTCGATCTGGGTGCCGGTCAAGGCGGCCCTCGGCTACCTGCTCAGCGTGGGGGCGGCGTTCGGCATCACGGCCCTCGTCTTCAACGACGGCATCGGCCGCCAGTTCATCAACCTCGCCGAGGCGCAGCCCATCATCTCGTTCCTGCCCATCATCCTCATGGGCATCCTGTTCGGCCTCGCCATGGACTACGAGGTGTTCCTCACCACCCGCATGCGCGAGGAGCACGTCCACGGCAACCACACCGACCCCGTCGAGCAGGGCTTCATCCACTCGGCCAAGGTGGTCGTCGCCGCGGCGCTCATCATGGTGTCCGTGTTCGCCTTCTTCATCCCCGAAGGCGACGTCACCCTCAAGCCCATCGCCTTCGGTCTCGCCCTCGGCGTCGCCATCGACGCCTTTCTCATCCGGATGACCCTCGGCCCCGCCGTCATGAAGCTCCTCGGCGAGCGCGCGTGGCGGCTGCCCCACGCGCTCGACCGCCGCCTCCCCGTCCTGGACGCCGAAGGCGAAGCCATCACCCACCAACTGTCCCTCGCACAGTGGCCGTCGCCTGACTCCCGCGCCGTCATCCATGGCGAGGGCCTCGGCGCCGCCACCGACGACGTCACCTTGTTCGAGGGCGTCGATGTCGACGTCCAGCCCGGCCGCACCCTCGTCCTCACCGGCGAGCCAGCCGGTCGCCGTGCCCTCCTGCTCGCCCTCGCCGGGCGCCTCACGCTCACCGCCGGCGATCTCAAGGTACTCGGCCTCGTGCTCCCCCAGGAGGCAGGACGCCTCCGCCGCCGGTCCACCTTCGTCGACGGCGCCTCCGCAGGCGCCGCCCGTGCCCTGGGGGGCAGCGTCGGCGACCTCGTCCTCGTGGACGACGCCGACCGCCTCGACCTCGCCGCCCGCGACGCCCTCCGCGAGCTTGCGGCGCGGACCGAGCCCCCCACCCTCGTTCTCGGGGCGACGGACGCCGACGGCGTCCGGGCCCTGCTTCCCCAGCGCGCCCGACAGGACGCCGTCACGGTAGGAGAACCCTCATGACGAACAAGCCCACCTGGATCTCGTGGCTGGTGCTGCTGCTCGTCCCGGCGCTGGTGGCCGGCGGCGTCCTGTTCGGCACCTGGCACTCCGACGACCGGCTGCGTACCGTGCAGGCGGCGGTCGTCAACGACGACGAAATGGTCGAGATCAACGGCCAGATGATGCCGCTCGGGCGGCAACTGGCAGCCGAGATCGTCGACTCCGAGCGGGTCCAGAACGTCACGTGGGTGCTTGCCGACGCCGAGCACGCCGCGTCGGGCCTGAAGAACGGCACCTATGCGGCGGTCGTCACCATCCCGGAGAACTTCTCGGCGGCCGCCACGTCGTTCGCCAAACCGGTCGAGGAGGCGGAGCAGGCCACCGTCACCGTCGAGACGTCGCCGGTCGTCGGCATCAGCGAGACCGCCATCGGACAGGCAGTGGCTTACGCGGCGGTCAACGCCCTGAACGGCTTCCTCACCGAGGAGTACCTGAAGAACGTCTACCTCGGCTTCGGCGAGCAGAAGAAGCAGATGCTCGAACTCGTCGACGGCACTCGGCAGCTCGCCGACGGCGCATCCCGGCTGGCAACCGGCGCGGACGCCGTCGCGACCGGAGCAGGCCAACTGTCGGACGGCATCGGGCTCAGTGCCAACGGTGCCGGGCAGCTGGCCGACGGCCTCGACCAGGCGTCCGCGGCGGGCGGCCAGCTGCGCTCCGGGGCGAGCCGCTCGGCGGCCGGGGCGTCCCAGCTGGCAGGCGGGGCGACCCTCCTCGCCGACGGCACCGCCGCTTGGGCGACGGGCGCCGGGACGTATGCCGACGGTGTCCGCGCCTACACCGGCGGGGTGACCCAGCTGGCCGACGGCCTCGACACCTACGCCGAGGGTGTGCGGACGTACGCCGACGGTGTCGGCCAGTACGCGGGCGGCATCAACAGCGTGCTGAAGCCGGCGCGCGACGCGATCGCCGGGCTGCCCGAGTGGGGGGACTGGCTCGTGCAGGTGGACGCGTGGGTCGCGCAGGCGCCCGCCTACGCCCAGCAGGCCACCGCTGCGCTCAGCGATCTGATCGCCCAGGTCCGCGACTTCGTGACGCGCACCGACACACTGTTCGGCCAGGCCGGGACGGTGTCGACCTCGGTCGCCCGAGCGAGCGACGACGTGGCGATGCTGGCGTCCGGGCAGGTCAGCTGCCCCGCCGAGCTCGACGCCGCCGACTGCGCAGCCTGGACCGCCGGCGCGTCCGCCGCGGCTCAGCAGGTGCAGGCCGCGCTGGACGCCGCCGCCTCCGACGCTGCGGCGCTCGCCGACACGGCGGGACAGCTGAGCCCGATCGCCCGGCAGATCCTCGACGCGCTCGACGAGGCCCAGGGCTACGTCGACCAGCTCGGGTCGTGGGCCGATGAACTGCAGGCCTCGTACGCGGCGCTCAAGGCGTCGATCCCGGCGGGCACCCCCCTCACCAAGGCCGACACCCTCGCCGTGCTCGACCAGCTCGTCGCGGCCGGCGACCAGCTGACCGCCGGCGGCCGGCAACTCGCCGACGGCGCGGACGCCCTCGCCACCGGCGCCCGCACGCTCGCCGACAACGGGACCGCCCTCGCCGGCGGCGCCCAGCAGCTCGCCGACGGTGCCGGCCAACTTTCCAAGGGCATGAGCTCGCTGTCCGGCGGCACGCGGCAACTCGCCGACGGCCTCGCCCAGCTCTCGGCCGGCATCACCCTCTACACCGGCGGAATCGACCGGGCCGCCGACGGCGCCGGTCAACTCGTCGACGGTCTCGACCAGTTGCACGCCGGCGGACTGCAGCTGTCCGGCGGGCTCGGCGAGCTCGCCGACGGTGCCGGACAGCTCGCCGACGGCACCACCCAGCTGGCCGACGGCATCGCCGGCGGCATCGACCAGATCCCCGACTACACCGACGACCAGGCCGCCACGATGGCCACCGTGGTCGCCGCCCCGGTCGACGGCGACGGACTGGCCGGCCTCGTCCGACCCGGCCTGGCGTGGGCGTCCCTGCTGCTCGTGCTCGCCCTGTGGGTGGGGGCGCTGGCGACGTTCCTCGTGCTGCGACCGATGCCCGCCGACGCACTCACCTCCCGTGAGACCGACCTGGCCCTGCTCGCCCGCACCGCCGGGCCGGGCGTCGCGATCGTCTGCGCGCAAGCGCTGCTGCTCGGCGTCACGGGGGCGCTCGTGCTCGGGCTGACGCCGGCGGCGTCCGCGTCGCTCGTCGGGGTGCTGCTGGTGGCCGGGGTGGCGTTCGCGCTCGTCAACCACGCGCTGGCGGCGTTGTTCGGCACCCCGGGGCGCATCGTCGCCCTCGCCATGGGGCTGCTCACCACCATCGCGGCGGCCACCTCGGTCGCCCCGCCGGTGATCGGTGCGCTGGGCGTCGGGTCGACCCTGACGCCGGCCCTGGACGCCGTGCGCGCGGTCGGCGTCGGGCTGTCGCCGGTCATCGCCGCCCTCACCTTGCTGGGGTGGGCGTTGGTGGCGGGCGTGGCGTCCCTCGCGGCGGTGCACCGCACCCGCACGGTGCCGATCGCGGCACTCGCGAAGGGTTAGGCGTCCTTCTTCTCGGCCGCCTTCTTCAGCGCGACCGCGCGCTGGAAGTCGGCCTGGGTGGGCATGCCGTAGGCGCGGGCCGTCGTGTCGTGCAACTCGAGGACCATGTTCGACAGCCGCTCGGTGAAGCGAGGCGCCGACTCGCCCGGCAGCGCCCGCTGCGGGATGCCGAACACGATGTGCACCGGCGGACGCCCCGGCAGCGGCAGGTTCTGGCCGTACGGCATGGCCGCATACGAGCCGACGAGCGCGATGGGCAGCACCGGCACCTTGTGCTGAATGCTCAGCGCCGCGACGCCGTTCTTGAACTTCGCCATCGCGCCCGTCCGGCTGCGCGTGCCCTCGGGATAGATGAGCAGCGGGACGCCGTCGTCGAGGAGGCGTCCGCTCATGCCCTGATGGGCGCGCATGCCGCCGCGGTCGATCGGATAGGTGTTGAAGAACAGGCGGGTCGGCAGCGAGCGGATCTTCTGCTTGAAGAAGTAGTCCGCGGCGGCACCGGCCGCCAGGTTGCGCGACAGCCGGCGGGGGAGAGCCCCGAAGATCGCGGTCGTGTCGGCATGGCTGGAGTGGTTGGCGATGGCGATGAACGGCGCCTGGAGGTCGTCGAGGTGGCGCTCGCCGTGCACATGGATCGACAGCGCCGACCACACATAGGGCTTCATGATGAGCTGTTGGGCGACGAAACGGGCGATCGCCTGCGGTGTCGCGGAGTACTTGCCCAGATCGGCCTCGTCAGCCATCGGCGTCTCCCCTCGTCACGGCGCAGGTGTCCACCCGGCGCGCCTGCCGGTCACAACGCACCATTGTGCCCCACCCGTCAGGGTTGCGTGGCCCGGCGGCTGGCGCCGAGCGAACGCGAGAGCGCCCGCACGGCCCCGCGCGGGGCGTGCTGCAGCGCGAACGCGGCCAGCTTCCAACGCTTCGTCGGGATCGACAGCGCCCGTCCGGCATCCGCATCGGCCAGCGCCTCGCGGACGCAGCGGTCGGCGTCCACCCACACCCAGGCCGGGATCGCACCCGTCCCGATCGCCGCCCGCTCGTGGAACTCGGTGCGCACCCAGCCGGGACACAGCGCCGTCGCCGTGACGCCACTGCCGTGCAGGTCGCTCGCGAGGCCCTCGGTGTAGAGCTTCACGTAGGACTTCAGGGCCGAATACTCGCCCTGGGTGATCCAGGCTGACAGCGACGCCACGTTCAGGATGCGTCCCGTGCCGCGGGCGCGCATCGCGCGGGCGGCCGCGTTGCTGAGGACGACGACCGCCTGGCCCATGACCGCCCAGGCGCGATCGTGCTCGGTCAGGTCGTCGAGGAGCGTCGCGGTCATGCCGAAGCCGGCGTTGTTCACGAGCAGGTCGATCGGGTTCTTCGACGCCGCCGCCCGCTCGGCGACCGCGTGAAGGTCGTGGGCGTCGGCCAGGTCGGCGCGCACGACCTCCACGTGGACGCCGTGGGCGTCGGCGAGTTCGTCGGCCAGCGAGGCGAGGCGGGCGCCGTCCCGGGCGACCAAGACGACGTCGTCGCCCCGAGCCGCCAGGTGGCGGGCGAACGCTGCGCCGATCCCCGCGGTCGCGCCGGTGACGAGTGCTGTGCTCATGGGAGAGGACCCTACCTGTCCCCGCCCCGCCCCCGTGTGGCGGTTGGGGCTCACGAATAGGGCGCTGTAGCGCCCCATTTGTGAGCCCCAACCGTCGCACGGGGGTGGCCCCCAACTGTCACACGGGCGGGTGCGCGCGACCTTGCATCAGAAAGACGCCATGTAGTGTCTTGCATGACACCATAAATGGTGTCACCATGGAGTCATGGATCTGACGCCATACCTCACCGGCCTCCGGGACGACCTCGCCAAGGCCACCGCGCTCGCCGACGACGCCACCCGCGCCACCGCGGATCGTCTGCTCGTGGCGCTCGAACCGGCGTTGCGGTTGCGTCTCATCCAGGCGCTTGCGGACGCCGCCGCTCAGCTCAGCGCCGAACTCGACGGCGACCTCGTCGACATCCGCATGGACGGCGCCGACCCGGCGTGGAACGTGCAACGGCGAGCGGCGGCGTCCGAGGTGGAGCCCACGCTCGTGCTGCCCGAGGTCGAGGATGCGGGCATCGCCCGTATCACTCTCCGCCTGCCCGACGGCGTGAAGACGAGGGCCGATGCGGCGGCGGAGGCGTCCGGGCAGTCGCTCAACACGTGGATCGTGAACGCGGTCCGCGCCCAACTCACGATCCCCCCCGCCGGTCGGTCGGGTGTCCGCACCGGACGCCACGTCACCGGCTGGGCCTGACCGAAAGGAAACACCGTGATCGCCACCGAACTGCGTCGCGAGTTCCCCGCAACCGAGTCCACCGTCGTCCGGATCGTCACTCAAGGGGACGTGATCGTGCGCCACGAACCGACCGAGTCCGTGACCGTCGAGGTGCGGTGCAGCGACGAGATCGACCTCGCGCCGGTCAACATCCGGAGCGAGGCCGACACCGTGATCGTCGAGGTGCCACCGTTGCTGAGCGACGCGCCCGGACGCCGCGGGATCTCCATCGACCTGGGCTTCTGGTCGTTCAGCGCGGGTGATGCCCGCGCCGACCTGACCACGCTCGTCACCCTGCCGGAGGGGGCGTCCCTCGACATCGCCGCGCGCGCTGCCGGAGACGTGGCCATCGCGGGCCGCAGCGGCCGGGTCGCGATCAAGACGGCGAGTGGTGACATCACCGTCGGCGCGCTCGCGGAGGGCAGCCTGACGGCTGCGTCCGGCGACATCACGGTCGACACCGCCGCCGGACGCCTCGAGGTGCGCACCGGTTCGGGCGACGTGCGGATCGGGCGGGCGTCCGGGACCGTCGAGGCGACGTCCGGCTCGGGTGACCTCGACGTGGGTGTCTTCGACGGCGACACCGTGACGCTCAAGAGCGGCAGCGGAGACCTGTCGGTGGGACTGCCGCGCGACGTGCCGATCTGGCAGGACGTCCACTCCGTGACCGGGGACGTGAGCGTCACCCTCGCCCCTGCCGGTCAGCCCGACGAAGGCCAGCGGTTCATCACCGTCCGGGCGAGTACCGCCTCCGGCGACATCACCCTCCGCAACGCCTCCTGAGGTCCGTGCGACGGTTGGGGACGCCCCCTGTGTTGGGGGGGGGGGGGGGGGGGGGGGGGGGGGGGGG
>NZ_JARKOT010000268.1 GCF_029977985.1 Propioniciclava sp.
CCCAGCCACCGCGAGCAAGCCAGCATGATCCGCCGCTACATCATCTGGCGCAACAACCACGCCACCGACCCACGACTCCGCAAGGTCATCAAACGAGCCGCCACCATCAAGAGGGCCAAGGTTGCCTGACGCGGTACTAGCAACATGCGACGAGGTCGATCTCCTCTGCGCGTTCGTGATGTGGCCGGGCCTGCGGTTGCTCGAGGCTGAACTTCGCGACGCCCGAGATCGCGGCGTTCGCCTCCGCGTCGTCACCACGACTTACCTCGGTGGAACGGAGCGAGCAGCACTCGATCGACTGGTTCGCGACTACGGCGCGGAGGTCAAGATCCAGTACGACGCCAGGCGAACACGCCTCCACGCCAAAGCGTGGCTCTTCCGGCGTCACAGCGGGTTCGACACGGCCTACATCGGGTCTTCGAACCTCTCTCGGGCCGCACTCCTCGACGGCATCGAGTGGAACGTTCGTCTTTCTCGCGTCGGGACGCCCACCCTTCTCGACAAGTTCCTCGCCACCTTCGAGACCTACTGGAACTCCGACTCGTTCGGCTCCTACGATCCCGCGACTGATCGCGACCGGCTGGACGATGCCCTCGCTGAGGCACGCGGAGAGCGCGCCGGCGGGGCTGCTATCAGCCTGTCGGGTCTCGAGCTGCGTCCCTACCCCTACCAACAGGCGATTCTCGAGTCACTGGAATCGGAACGGACGAATCACGACCATCACCGAAACCTCGTGGTCGCCGCTACGGGAACTGGCAAGACGGTGATGGCGGCACTCGACTACCGCAACCTTGCTCGCACGGCAGGATCGCAACTCAACCTGCTGTTCGTGGCACACCGCCGCGAGATCCTTCAGCAGTCGCGGCGCACCTACCGGGAAGCCCTGGTGGACGCGAACTTCGGCGAGCTGTATGTCGACGGTGCCCGGCCGGAGCGATGGCATCACGTCTTCGCCAGCGTTCAAGCCCTGAGCCAGTACGGCGTCGAGAACATCCCGGCCGACCACTTCGACATCGTCGTCGTAGACGAGTTCCACCACGCCGAGGCTCCCACTTACCGGCGCATCCTTGACCACCTCCAACCCCGAGAACTCCTCGGCCTGACCGCCACACCTGAGCGAGGAGACGGCACGGACGTCCGCGCCTTCTTCGACGGCCGAACCGCCGCAGAACTTCGGATCTGGGACGCGATCAACCAGGGCCTGCTGAGTCCCTTCCACTACTTCGGAATTGGCGACAACACCGACCTGACCCAAGTTCCCTGGAGTAGAGGCAGATACGACGAAGGAGCACTGTCCCGCCTCTATACCGGCAACGACGCGCGCGCGGCGATCGTGCTCAAAGAGGTGCGCGACAAGATCAGCGCGCCGCGTCGAATGCGAGCCTTGGGGTTCTGCGTCAGCGTCGACCACGCGCACTTCATGGCTGACCGGTTTAGCGCTGCCGGCATCCCGGCGATTGCGATCAGTGGCCAGACGGCCAGTGCCGAACGTGCTCAAGCATTGGTCGATCTGCGAGCCGGAACCGTGAATGTCGTCTTCGCGGCCGACCTGCTCAACGAAGGCGTCGACATCCCGGTCGTCGACACCGTGCTGTTCCTGCGCCCAACAGAGAGCCCGACCCTCTTCCTGCAGCAACTGGGCCGGGGGCTGAGGCTTGCACCCGATAAGGACGTGCTGACCGTTTTGGACTTCGTGGGCAACAACCGCGCTGAGTTCAGGCTCGACCTTCGCTACCGGGCCCTCACCGGAGCAACGCGCAAGGGCCTGGAACGTGACGTCGGCCGCGGATTCCCCTTCCTGCCGTCTGGTTGCCAGATCGTCCTCGACGAAGTGACCCAGGCCAGTGTCCTGGCCAGCGTGCGCCAACACCTCGCGCTGCGTTGGAGCATGCTCATTAGGGAACTCCGTTCGCATCCCACCAGCAGCCTTTCGCAGTTCTTGGACGACAGCGGCGCAGACCTGTGGCAGGTGGTCCGAGGCGATCGTTCCTGGACGACTCTCAGGCGTCAGGCGGGAACGCTGGGAGAAGCACCGGTGGGAGAGGAGCCTCTGCTGAAGCGGGTCCGCGCGTTGGCGCACGTGGACGATCCCCGCCGGGTCGACGCATATCGTCAGCTGCTCTCGGGCGCTCGTGGCTTCGACGAAGGCGATCCCTTCGCACGAATGCTCTACTTCACCATCTGGCCCAGTGGCGGGGGATATGCCGACTTCAACCAGGGGTGGACGGCGCTCGTCGACCACGGCGAGGCTCGTGAAGAGATGCAACTCATCATCGAGATGGCCTTCGCGAACAGTCGCCGGCTCACGCGGCCGGAGGTTGGACTTGAACATCTCCCGCTGGCACTTCACGGGAGCTACCAGCGCGAGGAGATCCTGGCCGCGCTTGGCCACGCGGACCTGTACCGGCCACCCAGTCAGTTCCGTGAGGGTGTGCTCAAGACCACCCTCAACGGCCGGGTGGTTGACGCGTTCTTCGTAACCCTGAACAAGTCCGAGGCCGAGTACTCGCCCAGCACGATGTACCGCGACTATCCGATCAGTCCCACCCTCTTCCACTGGGAATCGCAGTCCACCACGTCCGTCGGCTCAGAGACGGGTCAGCGATACATCACCGGTGGCAGCACGGTGCTGCTCTTCGTCAGGCAGGAGCGAAAGAACGAGTTCGGCACAGCCCCCTACACCTACCTCGGAACAGCGAGCCACGTCTCGCACACGGGCGAGCGTCCCATCGCCATCACCTGGAGGCTAGCGACGCCGATGCCTCCGGACCTCTACTCGGAGACCGCCCTTGCGATTGGCTGACCAAGGGGTTCACCGTCATCGAGCCAACCGAGCTAGGTCCGAAGAGACCTGCGATCCGCGGATTAAAAAAGTTGAATCGTCAACATTTGGAGCGCATGAAACTGGTTACGGAACCGTAGCTTGCCTAGTAAACATAAACTCCGAGACGGTCTTTTAATCCGCGGGTTCTGGGTTCGATTCCCAGTGGGCCCACGAGCAGAAACACTCGAATGACTAGGTGTTTCGAGCTCCCTCCTTGCGGGGCACTGCGTGGGCAGACCTGGGCCCAGGTACGAGGCTGGACAGCACGTGGATCGCGTGTGGATCGCACGAATCTGCGGGCAAACAGCGTCGGAGACGGGATGGGCGGAGCGGAAGGGCGCCGCAGCTTCGGACCTATCCGCAAGTGCCTTCCGGCAGGTACCAGGCGAGTTACGCCGGCCGCGACTTGGTGCGCTACGCGGCGCCATCGGCCTTCCAGGCCAAGGACGCCGCGATCTTGTGGCTCACCGCCGAGCGGCGCAAGATCGAGGACGCCTACACCGGGGCCCGGCCTGGGCGTCGCCCGCGGAGCGTGAGGCGACGGAGCGGCGGAAGGCGAACCGCGAGTCGTTCGCCGACTATGGTCGCCGCTGGTTAGCCGAGCGCAAGAGCTTCAGCGGGCAGCCCCTGCGGGCTGACGCTCAAGGACTACGAGCAGATCCTCGAGACTCACCTCGTGCCCACCTTGGGCACGCTGGCCGTCGAGGACATCACCAGCGTCTCCGTCCGGCAGTGGCACGCCGGCTTCGACAAGTCGAACAAGCGCGCCCAGACCAAGGCGTACGGCCTGCTGCGAGCGATCATGAACACGGCGATCGAACGAGCTGATCTCGTCCTCGCCGGTGCACATCCGGGGCGCCGGCGCGACGATCAAGAAGCGCCGGCTCGAGCCCGCCACGCCCGCCGAGATCGACACCATGACCCGCCATATGCCCGAACGGCTCGCCGCGGCCGTCCCGATCGCGGCCTGGTACGCTCTCCGCTATGGCGAGCTTGCCGAACTGCGCCGGCGCGACATCGACCTGGCAAGCCGGGGCATCAAGGTGCGGCGGGCGGTCACGTTCCCGCAGGGGGGACCGGTGGTCGGTCCGCCGAAGACGGACGCCGGCGTCCGTGACGTAGCCATCCCGCCGCACGTGTGGCCCATCGTCGAACGGCACCTGGCCGAGCACGTGAAACGCTCCCCCGACGCCCTGCTGTTCCCGACCACGACGGGAGGCCACATCTGGCACTCGGGCATGACGGCCTACTTCGCGAAGGCGCGGGCCGCCGCCGGACGCAGCGACCTGCGTTGGCACGACCTCCGCCACACGGGGGCGACGCTGGCGGACCAGGCCTGGGCGACGACGGCGGAGCTGCAGGCGCGCCTCGGGCACTCGACGGCGGTGGCGTCCCAGCTGTACCAGCACGCCGCCAAGGACCGCGACCGTGCCATCGCCGACGCGCTGTCCCGTCTGGCCAAGGGCCGTTGAGTTAGCTCTTCAATGCGTCCGCGGCTCGTCGGATCTCGGTGACCAGGCCCGGACACGGGTCGATCAGTGGTTCGCGCCGGCCGCGATCGAGTCGGCGCTGTTCCCGTAGCGGCGTCCCCGCGGTGTAGAACCGTCCGCGCGTCTGGCCGTGGGCGTCCAGGAGGCCGAGTTCGACGAGCCGGGACAGGTCTCGGCTCGCGGTGCGTTCCTCAACGCCGGCGCGACTGACGTAGGCGGGTCTCGTGACGCGGAGTCCGAGCGAGGCGTCGAACAGGGCGTCGGCCGCGCGTTCGGGGAGGTCGTGCTCCCGAACCGTTTGGTCGATAGTGGCCCAGAGCCGCTCGGCCTCGGCGAATCGACGTTCCAGTGTCTGGGCCTGCATGTGGTGCGCCCGCAGGTTGAACTGGACCCACATGCGGGCGTCGCGCTCGGGATGCCACGAACCGGCTCCGGTCGCGGCGAGCACCGCGTAATAGTCGGCTGTGTTGTTGCCCAGCCACTCCTCGATGCTGCTGAAGGTGGGCTCGAGGACGCGGTCCTGCGCCATCACCATCGTCTGGAGGGCCCGGGCCATGCGTCCGTTCCCGTCGCGGAAGGGATGGATCATGACCAAGTTCAGGTGGGCCATCGCCGCGCGGACCATGGCCTCGCCGGAGTCGTCATGGACGTCCTTCACGAGGGCGTCCATGAGGTCCGGAATCAGGCCGGCGTCCGGACCCTCGTAGACCGCGCGGCCCTGCTCGTCGTCGTGCACGTAGATGGCGCCCGATCGATAGCGGCCGGGACTCTTGGCCAGGTCGTGCTCCAGCAGCATGAAGTGCATCGACCGGATCATCGACTCGTCGATCCGGAAGTGCGCGTCGGTAGCCATCGCGAGGACGTACGTGAGGACGCGTCGGTAGCCGATGATCTCCGCCCAGGTCTGTTCATCCGCGGTCAGGGGAGGCTCGTCGTCGACGGCAGCCGCGGCGTCCTGATCGGACACTGTGTAGCCCTCGATGCTGTTCGAACCCTGGATCGCGCGAGCCTGAGAGGTGCGCCTCAGCCCGCCGGTCCAGCGTTTGGGCGTGCGAAGCACCGACGCCAGCGAGCGTCGAATGGCATGGATCTCGTCGATCACAGTGGTGTCGTCGAGGCCCAGCTGGGGTGAGGAGAACAGAGTCATGTTCGATGTCCTGATGTCCTAATCATTGTGACACGAGGCTATCGCGATGCGCGTCGATGTCACAATGATTAGGACATAGCGCCATGGGTGGGAGCGGCGGCCCAGCCGTGCCGTGCCTACGCCGAACGTCGCGCGGTGATCGTCCGCGCGCTGGGGATCGGGCGGAACAGGGCGTCCAAGTCGTCGACCCGAATCCGGATGATGCTGCGTCCGAGGCGTCCGGCCCGCAGTTCGCCGCGGGAGATCGCCCGTCGCTGCGTCGAGACGCACACCCCGTAGCGGGCGGCGGCGTCCTGGAGGGAGACCCAGCGGGTCTCTGCGGGGCGAACGGGCTCGGGCTTCTTCGTGGGCATGTGCGATTCCTTCCTGAGGGTCACCGGCAGACGGTGCGGCCGGGGGTCGGAGGCTCGGGACGCCAACCGTGCAGTTGGTCCTTGGTGGGTCGGGGCGCGTGCACGGTCTCCCAGCGCGTCGGCGGTGCCTCGCGGGCGGCGTGGCCCGCGACGCGGAAGCGGAGCGCGTCGGCGGCGTGGGTGTCCGGCAACGGCTCGGCGAGGGCCTCCACCAGGAGGTGCCCGGCGTCCTCGCGCTCGCCGGCCAGCGCAGCCAGCGCCCGGCCCAGCTTGGGCAGACCTGGATCGCCGCCAAGCTGCGGCTCAAATGCGACGGCCCGCGAGGACCACGTGCGGCCTGCGGCGTCCGCGGCCTCGACCCGGGCGTCCAGCCGCGACTGCCAACGCGCCTCTGCCGCCCGGGGACAGACCGGACCCGTCGGTCGCTCGTCACTGGCCAGCACCTGGTGCGCCGCCCGCCACACGGCGACGTCGCCGACCAAGGTCTGGGGCACGCTCAGCCCGGACGCCCACGGCTCGCCGCCGGAGGCCGAAGCGCGCACCTCGTCCGCCGACGTCCGCACCAACTCGGACCGCCTGCCCAGGTAGTCGCCCCATTCGCCGTCACGCAGCAGCCGGGACGGCACCCGCGGCAGCCAGGGGAGCGGCCCTGATCTCTCCGCCGCGGTCCCCACGTCGAGCCGGTGATCGAGCACCGCGGCGCGATCCCGAGCGCCGTCAAGGGGGCCCACGCCACGGCGTCCAAGAGCACCCGGACCGGGTCTTCCCCGTCCGGCGCCCGCATCGCGAGTGCGGCGCGCAACGTCGGCCACGCCTCCTCCTCGACGAGCCCGTAGAACGCCCCGGCCCACTCGATGCGTGCGCGGTCCTCGTCGGTGAGCGTCCGCTCCGCCGCCACGCCGACCGCGTCCAGGTAGCAGGCCACGACCGTCCCCAGCAGCGCGGCGGGATCGTCCGCCTGGGCGACCAGGCTGGAGGCCGACCACGCCCCTTCGTCGGAGGCGATGAGGCCCGCCGAGACGCAGGCCTTCGTGGCGGACGCCTTCCGGGACGGAGCCATCCCGACAACAGGGACGGCCATCACCAGGATTCTTCCGCCCGCATCGAGGTTTGCGCCCTCAGGTGGGCACGCGGCCACGAAGCAATCGACACTGGCGAAGCTGGCTGCGTTCTTCGATCGCTACTTCGGGCTTGCCTAGTCGGTTGCAGCACAAGGAGTGCGGCCGCGCCACGTCGCTCGAGGCGGAGTTCGGTGCGCACTACCACGCCATCGCGATGGCGGCCGTGTCCCAGGCGTCCGTGCGCGGGCGGTCGACGTGATCGCCCAGTGGGGCAGCGAAGCCGCCCCGCAGGAGGTCACCTCTCGGATGCAACCCCGCTGAGAAAGGGCCACAGCCTGTCACGCGCCCGGGGGGGCTCGCCACCCCGGCCGGCACGTCAGGGCAGGCCTCAGCGCTGGCGCGCTCTCCCGTCGCGACGTCACGCCTGCTCCGCGCGGGCCCCCTGGCGGCCGGGGACGACGGCGATGCCGAGTTCGTTGCCCTCGGGATCGGCGACGGTGAGCTCGAACGGCGCGTTGGCTTCGCTGACCACCCGCCCGCCGGTGGCGACGGCCCGCTGGACGAGGGACGGCGCGAGGTCGTCGGGGACGAACAGGTCGATGCGGAAGCGGTTCCGCTGCGCCAGTCGACCCGGGTCGGGCGCGTCGATCGGCTGGAAGACCAACTCGGGGCCGAGCCGGCGCGGATCGACGAGATCAGTGACGCCCTCCCGCGGATCCTCCAGGTAGCCGAGCATCTCCCGCCACCAGGCCCGCACGGCTGGCACGTCGACCGCGTCGACGACCACCTGCACGAAGCCCAGCGCCTCCGGTGCGGGCGCGAGCCCCGCCTTCTGCGCCAGGCTTGACACGCGCGAGGCAAACCCGCCGAACCGGGGGTCGGTCTCCCATACGTCCTTGCCCGAGTCGACGAACACCAGCCCCGGGCGAACATCCAGCTTCACCGCGACGCCGGTCTCGGTGGCCAGGGCGGCCACGGCGTCCACGAAAGCAGCCGCGGCGTCGCCCTCGGCACGCCACGCGGCGGCCCCGGTGAATAGGGCGTGCCAGCCGTCGGCGCCGTCGGCCATGGGCCCGGCCGGGACGAGATCGACCTCGTTGCCTTCGGCGTCGGCCGCTAACAGCTCGTAAGGTCCGCCCACGAACGTGCCGCCCGCCTCGTCGGCCGCCTCCGCGGCTACCCCGCCGGGCCGGCTCACGTCGAGATGGAGCCGCTGTCGCAGGGCGCGAGAGGTCGCCGATTCCTGAAGACGCAGCGACGGGCTACGCCGCCACGGGTCCACGAGATGCTCCTCGCCCGCGTGGTCGTAACCCAGCACCCGCGCCCAGAAGGGCAGCACGGCAGCCGCGTCGGCGGCATCCAGCGTCACCTGGTAACCCCGCGGCACGCGGGGGTCGGCCCGCCGGCCGAGACGAGCTGCCGCCGCACTGACCGCCCGGGCCGCGGCGACGTCGTCCGGCCCGAAACCTGCCCCGCGCGGCACGTGCACGAGCACGCCGCTGCGCCGCACGTCGAGATCCAACACGCCCAGCGCCAACACCTCCCGCGCCAGGGCCGCCCCCGCCTTGTGTCCGTCGCCGTCGAACCACGCAGCCGCGCCGCCGCCCAGAACCCGCCAGTCGCCCAACCCCTCGGACTGCTGGAACTCCCGATCCGTCATCATGGCGCCATCGTGTCAGGCCGCCCGGACCTTCTGCGAGACCCCCGGGCCGACCCCCGGTTCGTTCAGGACGCCGCGCCGCCCTGGCACCCCGGGCACCAGTTGAGACGCCGGCCGTTCAGGTCGCGGGCGGCGATCGGGTGGCCGCACCGCGGGCACGGCAAGCCGGTGCGCCGGTAGGCGGCATACCGCGGCGTCGGCCGAGGCGGCCGCTCCCGGTCCGCGACGCTCGCCCACCACGCCAGATCGCCGGCGGTCGTCAGGATGCGTCCGGACGCCGCACCGGCGGGCATGATCGCCACGAGGTCGGACACAGCGCATCGAACCGTTCCCGCCCGAGGGTTCGGCCGGGCGTGAACGGGTCCTGCGTGGCCCGGTGCAGGACCTCGGCTCGGTACACGTTGCCGACCCCGGCGATCAGGGATTGGTCCATCCAGAGGTCCGCGATCGGCCGTCCGGACGCCGCGAGCTTCGCCCACGCGCGATCGGGGTCGGCGTCGGGGCGCAACGGATCCTCGCCCAGCCGAGCATGCGCGGCGGCGACGCCGGCGGCGCCCAGCGCCTCGCAGATCGTGGGCGCCTTGACGTCGACGTTGCGCACCTGCTCGGTCAGCCGCAGCCGCACCGAGCCGTGCACCGGCAGGTCGGTCGGCGGGCCACCGGGCCGGGGGACCCGCCGGTGCCGGCGCACCTGCACCCGGCCGAACATGCCCAGGTGAAGGTGAAGCGTGGGGGCGCCCTCGAAGGGCCAGAACAGGTGCTTCCCGTGCGCCTCGGCCAGCAGCGGCGTCCGCCGGTCGAAGATCGCGGCGAGGTCGTCCGCCGCCCCGGAGGGGCTGGAGGCGCGCACGGTCGTGCCGGCCAGCGGCTCGAGCCGGCGCGCCAGATGGTGGATCGCGTGTCCCTCGGCCATCGCGTCGACCTCCAGCTCGCGCTTGTGTTCTATCTTTGTCCAAGGTTATGCGCTACCGTGGCCGCGCGGCCGCCACGGGCCCGAAGCCGCATCCACAAGGGCGACCACGACGAGAGGGGTGCGCGTGATCCGGCAGCTGGTCGGCGAGGTCGGGGCCTTCCTGCGTGCCTCGCTGCTCGACCCGGTCGAGCGCACCCGCGCCGAGACGCCGGCCCTCCGCTTGCGGCGCCGCATCGTCGTGGGCCTCACCCTCGTCGCCGGAGCCATCGCCCTGGGGCTGGCGCTAGCCGTCCGCCCGGGCGACCCCGCCTTCTACCCGGCGACGCTCGGGGTGGCGGCCGTGTGGGTGTTGGGGGCCCTGGCCTCCGGACCGCTGCACCTCGGTCGTGGACGCAGCCGGCGCGGAACCCCGAGCCGCGGCATCCTGCAAGGCTTCCTGCTGGGGCTGGCCCTGCTCGCCGTGTTCCTGCTGGGCGCCCTGGTGGTGGCTCAGGTGCCGCTCCTGCGGGCTCCCGTCGAGAGCCTGCTCGATCACGCGCGCTGCGGCTCGCTCGGCATCGTGGCCCTCGTCACGGTGGCCAACGGGGTGGCTGAGGAACTCTTCTTCCGCGGGGCCGCCTACGCCTCCTTGCCTCCCCGCGCCAACGGCTGGGGGTCGGCGCTGCTCTACGCGGCGTCCACCCTCTTCTCGGGGGTGCTGCTCCTCACGTTCGCCGCGCTGTGCCTCGGCCTGCTCACCGCCGCCCAGCGCCGCGTGACCGGCGGCGTCGCCGGGCCGATCACGGCCCACCTCACGTGGTCGCTAAGCATGTTGTTCCTCCTCCCGCCCGTTCTCAGCATCGGAGCCTGACATGAACCCTCGCACCGCCCTCGTCACCGGCGTCACCGGCTTCGTGGGGCACCGGCTGGTGCCCGCCCTGCTCGAGGCCGGCTGGTCCGTCCGCGTCCTCACGCGCAACCCCGACAAGCTGGACGCCGCCTGGCGCGACCGCGTCGAGGTCGTCGAGGGCGACGCCACCGAGCCCGGCGATGTCGCCCGCGCCGTCGCGGGGGCCGACGCGGCCTACTACCTCCTCCACTCGATGGACGGGCGCGGCGACTTCGCCGCCCGCGACCGCGCCCTGGCCCGCACGTTCGCGGACGCCGCCGGCGCGGCCGGGGTGGGTCGGATGGTCTACCTCAGCGGGCTGCACCCGGCCGGGGAGTTGTCGCCGCACCTCGGCTCCCGGGTCGAGGTGGGGGAGATCCTGCTGGCCTCCGGCGTGCCCACCGCCGTGCTCCAGGCCGGGGTCGTCCTGGGTGCCGGGTCGGCGTCCTTCGATATGTTGCGCCACCTGACCGAGCGGCTGCCCGCCGCGATCGGGCCGCGATGGCTGCGCAACCGCATCCAGCCCATCGCCGTCGACGACGTCATCCACTACCTCGTGCGGGCCGGCGAGGTGGAGCCGCCCCTCAACCGCACGGTCGACATCGGCATGGACGAGGTGCTCAGCTACGCCGCCATGATGCGCCGCTATGCCCAGGTGGTCGGCCTGTGGCCACGGCACATCGGCACGGTGCCGGTCCTCACGCCGGGGCTGGCCTCGCACTGGGTGGGTTTCGTCACTCCGGTCGACTCCGCGATCGCCAAGCCGCTCGTGGGCAGCCTCGTCCACCACGCGGTCAAGCACGAGGACGACGCCGGCCGCCTGCTCGGCGACCCACCCGGGGGTCCTGCCGGGTTCGACGACGCGGTGCGCGCCGCGACGGCCGGCGTCGACCCGCTCCGCTGGTCGCGCACCCTCACCCGGGTGGGGGCGGGGGTCGTTGCGTGTGCCCTCGTCGGCGGGCTGCTGAGCAACCCGGACAGCCGGTGGTACGCCGCGCTCGACAAGCCGCGCTGGCAGCCCCCGGCGACGGCGTTCCCCGTGGTGTGGACCGGCCTCTACGGGCTCATCGCGATCGGCGCCACCGCGACTCTGGCCGACCTGCACGAGACCGGTCAGCCGGGGCGTGCCCGCGCCTTCGGTCGCGCCCTCGCGGCCAACCTCGCGCTCAACGCCGCCTGGAGCGGCCTGTTCTTCCGCGCCCGCAACCTGCCGCTGGCCACCGCCGGTGCTGCGGTGCTCGCGGCGTCCTCGACCGACCTCGCCCGGCGGGCCGCGGCCGCCGGACCGGGCAAGGCCGCAGCGCTGGGCGCCTACGCCGCGTGGACCGGGTCCGCCACGGTCTTGTCTGCGGCCATCGCGCGCCGCAACCGAGTCACGCCCCGCCGGCCGAAAGAGTCGCGTGGAGGGTGGCTGCGGCGTCCGACGCCTCGTCGGTGAGCAGGTGGGCGCCCCGGACGCCGTGGCGGTGCGACCCGCCGACCCACACCGACACGGGCGGCGTCACGGCGCGCAGGGCGTCCACGACGGCCTGCGCCTTCGGCACCTCGCGGCGGGCGGTGACGCCTAACACGGCGGCGCGCGCCCTGCGGTCGGCTACGGCACGCTCCCACGCGTCGACCGGCACGTCGGCGCCCAGGTAGACCACGGACGTCCCCCGCCGCCGCAGGCAGGTCGCGAACGCGAACAGGGCCAGCTCGTGGCGTGCCCCGGGGGGCAGCCCCACGACGACGTTCGGCCCCGAGCCGTCGTCGGGTGCCGCGTCGAAGGTGGCCGCCATGGCCCGCAACAGGCCGGCGCTGGCGAAGTGCTCCTCGGCCACGGACAGCCGCCCGGACGCCCATGCCCGCCCGAGCCGGTCGAGCTGGGAGCGCAGCCAGTGGTCCGCGACCTGTTCGAAGGGGGCTGCGGCGAACGCGGCTGCCACCGTCGCGTGCAGGCGGGCGGGGTCGAGGGAGGCGGCCGCGTCGATGAGGTCGCCGTCCGGCTCGGGATTCTCGGACGCCCCCGGTGCGGCCGGCTCCTCGGCCAGCGTGGCCCGGGCCGCGTGGGAGGCCGGGACGCCGGCGTCCACGAGCGCGGCCATCCGCCGCAGGCGGCCCACGTGCTCGTCGTCGTAGAGCCGGTAGCCTCCGGGGGAGCGGGTGGGGGCAACGATGCCGTAGCGTCGCTCCCAGGCGCGCAACGTCGCCTCGCTCACTCCCGTGAGCGCCGCGACCTGCTTGACCGTGTACACGCGTGTCCCCGTTCCGTCGGCGCACACGCTAGCAAAGGTCCGACAAACATTGAACAGCTTGTCTTGTCGGCAGGATGGGGTCATGGGTAGAGTCGATCCAAACATTGGACAAACATTGGACACCGTATGAGCCGCCCCTCGTCCCACGACACCGTTCCCGTCCCACCCTCGCTGACGGGGGACGACGTGGTGCTCGTGGACGACCACGGCAACCCGCTCGGGGCCGCCGACCGGCTCCGCGTCCACACGGCGGCGACACCCCTCCACCTCGCCTTCTCGACCTATCTCTTCAACGACCGCGGCGAGGTGCTCCTCACCCGTCGCGCGCTCGCGAAGAAGACCTGGCCCGGCGTCTGGACGAACTCGTGCTGCGGCCACCCCAAACCGGGGGAGTCGCTCCCGGACGCCGCCCGGCGCCGCATCCGCGAGGAACTCGGACTGCACGTCGGGCCCCTCGTGCCGCTGCTGCCCGACTTCCGCTACCGCGCCACCGACGCGTCGGGCGTCGTCGAGAACGAGATCTGCCCCGTGTTCGCCGGGTTCGTCGTGGGCGAGGACCCGACGCCCAACCCCGAGGAGGTCGCCGAATGGGCTTGGGTGCCCTGGGCGAACCTGACCGCCGCCGTTGGCGCCACGCCGCACGTCTACAGCCCGTGGGCCGCCCTGCAGGTGCCGCTCATCGAGGCCGCCTTCCCCGGTGCCGCGTGCATCGAGCACCGCCCCGGGGTCGACGTCGAGGCTGCCGTCCGCGACGTCGACGACCTGCTGACCGCCGAGGTGCAGGCGCTGGCGTCCGAGTGGGCCACCCACCTCGGCGACGTCGGCGTCGACGTCCTGGCCCTCGACCTGCCCCGCTGGCTGGGGGACCTGCTCGTCGGTCAGGGCAAACGACTGCGGATCAGGATGGCGTACTGGGGCTACATCGCGGCCGGCGGCGTCCACGGGGCGGCGGGCTACAAGCACCTCGTCCGGGCGGCCGCGGCCCTCGAGACGCTGCACCTCTTCGCGCTCGTCCACGACGACGTGATGGACTCCTCGGCCTCCCGCCGGGGGCGTCCCGCCGCGCACGTCCAGGCGGCGGACTGGCACCGCGCGGCGTCCGGTTTCGGCGACCGCGACCTGTTCGGCCTCAGCCTCGCGATCCTGCTGGGCGACCTCGCCCACACGGTCGCCGACCGGCTCGTCGACGGCCTGCCGCGGGCGATGCGCGACGTCTGGTACGCGCTCAGCGTGGAGCTCATCGCCGGCCAGCGAGCCGACCTCACCGGAGCCGCCGCCGGGCGCCGCGACCGCGGCCACGCCGAACACGTGGCCCGGGCCAAGTCGGGCCGCTACACGGTCGCCCGGCCCCTGCAGTTGGGGGCGGTGGCGGCGGGGGCGTCCTCGTCGATCCTGCAGGTGCTGCTCGAGGTGGGCGACCACCTCGGGCGCGCCTTCGCCCTGCGCGACGACTACCTGGGCGTCTGGGGCGACCCGGCCGTCACGGGCAAGCCCGCCGGCGACGACCTGTTCGAGGCCAAGGCGACCGTGCTCCTCTCCATCGCGCGTGAGCGTCTGACGGGCTCGGAGGCTGCCCTCGTGCGCCGCCTCGGCACGCCGGCGTTCCGCCGCCGCGACGTCGGGGCCCTGACCGTGGCCATGCGCGCCGCCGGGGTGGACGCCGAGGTCGAACGGCTCATCACGGAGTCCGTCGCCGCCGCGCTGGGCGTGCTCGAGACCGCGTCCCTGTCGGCCGAGGGCGTCGCCGGCATCACCGACGCCGCCCGCACGGTCGCCTGGAGGGACGCATGAGCCGGCAGCACGTGGTGGTGGTCGGGGCCGGACTCTCGGGGCTCGCCGCCGCGCTGCACGTCGTCGGGGCCGGGCACCAGGTGACGGTGCTCGAACGCGAGGCGGTGCCGGGCGGGCGCAACGGGCTGCTCGAACAAGACGGGTTCCGCTTCGACACCGGCCCGGTGGTCTTCACGATGCGCAGGCTGCTGGAGGAGGCGTTTGCAGCGGCCGGCCGGTCGGCGTCTGACTACGTGAGCCTGCGCCTCGTCGACCCCGCCTACCACACCTTCTTCGCGGACGGCTCGCGGCTGCTGGTCCACCACGACCGGGACGCCATGCGCGCCGAGATCGCCCGGGAATGCTCCGCCAAGGACGCCGCCGCGTTCGACGGCTTCGTGGCGTGGCTCAAGGCGCTCAACGACGTCGAGGTGCCCCACTTCATCGACGCCAACTTCGACACCCCGCTCGACCTGCTGCGCCACCCCGTCGCGGCGGCCAAGCTGCTGGCGCTGCGCGGGTTCGGGCGGCTGGGCCCCGAGGTGGCGAGCTGGTTCGACGACGAGCGGCTCCACAAGGTGTTCAGCTTCCAGGCCATGTACGCCGGGCTCGCACCGGCGCAGGCGCTGGCCCTGTATGCGGTGATCACGTACATGGACTCGATCGAGGGCGTCTGGTTCCCCGAGGGCGGCATGCACGCCGTGCCGCGCGGGATGGCGGCGGCGCTCGTGGACGCCGGCGCCGAGCTGCGCTACGGCGCCGAGGTGAGCCGGGTGACGCGCCGGGCCGACGGGGCGGCGTCCGGGGTGGAACTGGTGGGCGGCGAACAGCTGGCCGCTGACGCGGTCGTCGTGACGGCCGACCTGCCCGTCGCCTACGAGCGGCTGCTGCCCGGCCTGCGGGCGCCGCGCGTGGCGCGGCGGGGCTCGTACTCGCCCTCGGCGCTCGTGTGGCACCTCGGCGTGCGGGGCGACCTGCCCGAGGGTGTCGGGCACCACAACATCCACTTCGGCGCGGCGTGGGACGAGGCGTTCGTCGACCTGCTGGAGCGGGGGCGTCCGATGGCGGATCCGTCGCGGTTCGTCGCGATCCCCACGCTCGATGTCGCGGACGCCGCGCCCGCCGGCTGCCACACCCTCTACGTGCTCGAACCGGTGCCCAACCTGGCGGTGGGCCGGATCGACTGGGCGGCCGAGGCACCCGTGCTGCGGGAACGGATGCTCGCGTTCCTGCGTGAGTTCGGGTACCCGACCGACATCGTCACCGAGGCGCTCGTGACACCGGAGGATTGGGCGGCTCAGGGGCTCGCGGCCGGTACGCCGTTCGCGCTCTCGCACGCGTTCACCCAAACCGGGCCGTTCCGGCCCCGCAACGTCGACCGCCGGGTGCCGGGGCTGGTGTTCGCGGGGTCGGGGACGACGCCGGGGGTGGGCATCCCCATGGTGCTGGTGTCGGGGAAGCTGGCCGCGGCGCGGGTGGCCGAACATCTTGGGGGGAGCCGATGACCACACCGCTGGAGGACGGGTACCGGCGCTGCGCCGAGCTGACCCGCGCGCACGGGACCACCTACTGGTGGGGGGCGATGCTGCTGCCGCGCGCGCAGCGGCGCGACGTCCACGCCGTGTATGCGCTGTGCCGGTTGGCGGACGACATCGTCGACGAGCCGGAGAAGGTGGACGCCGCCGTGCCGCGCGAGGGCACCCCCGCCGAGCGGCTGGTGACGTTCCGGCGGTGGTTCTTCAGGGCGCTGGAACGAGGCGGGTCGGACGAGCCCGTGATGGCGGCCATCGTGGACAGCATCCGGCGCCGCGGCACCGACCCGGAGTGCTTCGAGCGGTTCTTCGCCGCCATGGCTGCCGATCTGACCCGGGCGACCTGGGCGACCTGGGAGGAACTGCGCGACGGCTACATGGAGGGATCGGCGGCAGTCATCGGGGAGATGATGCTGCCCGTGCTGGAGCCCACCTCACCGGCGGCGAAGGAGCCCGCCCGAGCGCTCGGGAACGCCTTCCAGCTGACCAACTTCCTGCGCGACGTCGCCGAGGACCTCGACCGGGGCCGGGTCTACCTGCCCCAGGCCGACCTGGCCCGCCACCGGGCGGACCCGTGGCAGCGGCGCGTCACCCCGCAGTGGCGCGCGATGATGGCCGAGCAGGTCGTGCGCAACCGGGCGCTCTACGCGCACGGCCAGGAGGGACTCGCCTACCTGCCCCCCGCCTCCCGGCGGTGCGTCGGGACGGCGCTGGTGCTGTACAGCCGCATCCTCGATCGCATCGAGGCGTCCGGCTACGACGTGTTCTCGGGGCGCCATCGCGTCCCCGACGCCGAGAAGCTCGGCCTCGCGCTGCGGGCGGTCACGCTGGGCGTCCCGGAACGGCGCTTCGCCTGACGCCGAGCACCCCGGCGGGTCAGGGGCGCAGCAGCCCGCGCATCGGCACCGTCCACACGTCGTGGCCGGCGACCCCCCAGTCGCGCAGCAGCGCGTTCGCCGCGAGGAACCCCGTGGTCGCCGCCCGCTCCATGAGGGCCACCGGATAGTCGCAGCGCACCCAGTCGCCCGCGAGGACGAGCCGCTTCGCCGGCGTCGTCACGCCCGGCCGCTCGTTCCACCGATCCGGCCCGATCAGCGTGCAGTCGTCGCGGACCAGCACCTCCCGGTGCACCTCGCCCGCCGCCGCGGTCTCGGGGAAGATGCGGTGCAGTTCGGCGACGAGGGCGTCCACGACGGACGCCGCGGCGTCGGCGTCCGTCATCACCGTGGGATCGCACGCGTAGGCGTGCAGCTCGACCACCGAGCCGCCGTGCTCGCGGGCCCACGCGGCCGCGCCCGCCTCGAACCGCTCGAGCACCGACACGTTGTCGAGCGGACCGTACCCCGACGTGCCGACGAACGCCGGCCGGTCGGCGTGCACGGGGGCGTCCAACCACAGCCGGACCACGGTGAACGGGGGAGCGTTGTAGGTGGCGGCGACGGCGTCCTGCCAGCGGGTGAGGGCGTGGCTGGGGTCCGGTGCGTCGAGGCCGGCGACGAGCGCGCGGGCGGCCCGCGGGTCCGCGGCCAGGACGACGGCGTCGGCCTCGAGGCGTTCGCCGGCACAGGTGACGCCGGCGGCGTCCGGGCCGAGCCACAGGGCCTCGACGGGCGCGCTGGTGCGCACCTCGACGCCGAGCTCGGCGAGGTGGGCGCCGAGGGGGGCCCAGAGGGCGGCGTCGTAATCGTCGTCGGGCACGTCGAAGAGAAGCCCTTCCGCGGAGCCCATGAAGTAGGTGTGGAACATGGCGACGAGTTCGCCCGCGCCGAACAGGGCCGGGTCGGCGAAGAACGACCGCGCGAAGACCTCCAGCGCGAGGGCGCGCGCGTCGGGCGGGAACCGCAGCCGGTCGAGGAACGCGGCGGCGGATTCGCCGTCGTAGGCGGCGTAGGTGCCCGGGAACTCGACGCGCAACAGTTCGAGCGCGGCAGGAACGTTGACCCGGGCGAGCGTCTTGAGGGTGAACGACGGGCTGCGGGCGGTGAACTGGGCGACCGACCAGGGCGGCGTCGTCGCCAAGCCGGTGAAGGAGTCGCGCAGGCCGTCGGGGCGCTGGAGGGGGTAGTCGTCGATGGGGACGAGGACGTCCAGGTCGTCGTCGACGCGGCGCAGCAGCCCGCGCAGGTTGTAGTACTGCCGGAAGAACGCGTGGAACCCCCGGCTCATCGTGCGGCCGTCGCCGAGCGGCCAGGCCGCCACGCGACCCCCCAGCCGGTCGGACGCCTCGAGCAGCGTCACCCGGACGCCGCGTTCGGCCAGCGCCGTCGCCGCGGCCAGGCCGGCGATGCCGCCGCCCACGACGACGACGTGGCGTGGCTCGCGGACGGTGAGCGCTCCAGGGTCGGCACGGTGCAGCACCGCCCGCTTGTCCCGGCCGGGAAGGCGAGGGGTGGTCGCGTGGGGGCCGGCCGAGTCGGTCGAGGCCATCATTCCTCCGGTTTCCGTGCGACGAACGTGTGCAGGATACCCCGCTGCCAGCCGGACGCCGTCTGGTAGGCGACGTCGGCGAAGCCTGCGGCGGCGAGCCGGTCGGCGAACCGGGCCACCGTGTCGAAGTCGACCACCGAGCGCCACAGGTAGCGGTAGAGGTCGCGGTTGCGGTCGACGACCCAGCCGAGCGGGATGATCACCCCGTGGCAGACGGCGTCCCACACGCGGCGTGCCCGGGCGTCGCCCGCGACCGAATACTCCTGCACGACCAGCCAGCCACCCGGGCGCAACAGGTCGAACACCTCACCGATGGCGGCGACGCGGCTCGCCGCGGGCACGTTGCGGAACAGGTAGCACGTCTGCACGCCGTCGAAGCGGCCGCGACCGAGGGCGTCCACGTCGAGCTCGCCGGCGACGGCCCGAGCGAAGCGCACGCCGTCCGGCCAGTCCTTCGCCCGCGCCTGGGCGAGCATGCCCGCCGAGGCGTCGAGACCCAGGATCGTCGCGCCCGGGGCGGCGGCGTCCACGAGGGCGCGCGTGGAGGCGCCGGAGCCGCAGGCCAGATCGAGGTAGGTGCTGTGGGGCGACCGGGCGACGAGCGCCCGCGCGGCGCGGCGCAGTTCGCGGTGGTAGCCGGGGTTGAGGGCGACCATGAGGTCGTAGTGGGCGGCGCCCCGGTCGAAGGCGTCGGACGTCGTCACCCCCCCACCCTAGGGGCTCCGAGCGGGACCGGCGCGCCCGAGCCGCCGAGCGCAGGCGCCTCACCCCACCCGCAGCACGAAATCGCGCAGGGTGTAGCCCTCGATGAGGTCGTCCCAGCCGAGGGTGGGCTCGCGCACGACGACCGGAGCGCGGGCGAGCAGGCGGGTGAGCAGCGCGTCGGCCGCGAGGAGAGCGAGCGGCTGACCGGGGCAGCGGTGGGCGCCGTCGCCGAAGGTGAGCACCGAGGCGTCGACCCCCGGAGGCAGCTCCCGGCCCGGGCGCAGGGCGAGCGGGTCGGGGCCGACCGTCTCCGGGTCGGCGTTGGCCGCCCGGACGCAGACGTCGATCAGATCGCCGGGTGCCAGCGTGACCGTCTCCGCGGGGCAGGTCACCTCCAAGGGTTCGGTGACCCGCCGGTAGAGGTGCCCGACCACGGGTTCGAGACGGATGATCTCGTTGAGGATCGCGAGGCGTTCGGCTTGCGTCCCGTCGCGGAAACGGCCGGCGAGCGCCGCGTCGGTGAGCAGGTGCCAGACCGCCATCGCGATGAACTCGCGCGTCGTCACCATGCCGGCCGTGCCGAACGTCACACACTCCACGAGGATGTCGGCGTTCGTGTACCCCTGCGCGATGAGGTGGCCGATGATGTCGTCGGCCGGTGTGCGGCGGTGGGCGCGGAGGGCGGGGCGGACGTCGGCGAGATGGAAACGCACGATCGGCACCAGCCCGTTGACCGCCGCCTGCAGCCACTGGCGCGGGCTCCGGCCGAGGTCGGGGCGGGTCAGGTCGGCGGGCGGCTGGCGGAAGAACGTGACGAGCCGACGAGCCATCTTCTCCACGTCGGAGTGCGTCAGGCCGACCACCTCGGCGGTCACCTCGACGCTGTAGGAGAGGGCTACCTCGGCGAGGTCGAACTCGCCCACGAGGGCGTCGATGCGGGCCGAGGCGGCGGCGTCCATGAGGCCGGCGTAGCGCTCGGCGACCACCTTGGGCGCGAAGAACCGGCCCACTTTCGAGCGCTGCTCGTCATGCAGCGGCCCGTCGGACATGAGGATCGGATGGTGCTTGAGGAAGCCCTTCGGGACGAACTCGGCCGTGAACCCGGCTTGGCGGGTGGCCCGGCGGGCGCGGAGCACCTGCCGGGCGGCGTCCACCGAGCGGATCCGCCAAACGCGGCCCGAGCGCTCGACGGGCGGCCCGTCGGGTTCGGCCCGGGTCGCGCGGCGGCGATTCGATGCGGAGCTCACGCCCCCGATCCTGTCACGAGCCCGCCCGGCCCGCGCGCCGCGAGGCGGATCAGCGGTCCTTCAGCAGGTGCGCCATCTGCTGGGCGATCAGGGTCAGCGCGCGCTCGGGAGCGAGGCGGCTGAGCCAGTCCAGCGAGCGGGCGTCGTTGCCGATGAAGACGCGGTACGTCCCCTTCTCGACGGCGCGGACGATGATCTCCGCCGCCTCCTCGGGCGGGGTGGTCTTGGGCGCCTGCGCCGCCGCACCGGCCATCGCGGGAATCTCCACGCCGCTGTTGCCCGTGATGTTGGTCCCCCACGGCGCCGGGGAAGACGACCGAGACGGCCACGTTGGTCCCGTGCAGTTCGGCGCGCAACCCTTCGGTGAGCAGCTTGACTGCCGCCTTGGGCGCCCCGTAGATCGTCTGGCCGGGCACGGGCACGAAGCCGCCCATGCTCGACACGTTGACCAGCGCCGCCTGTGGCCGCGCCACCAGCAGCGGCAGGAACGCCCGGCACAGGTTGACCACCCCGTAGAAGTTCACGTTCATCACCCGCTCGATGTCGGCGGGTTCGAGGTCGCCGAACTTCACGAACCGCTGGATGATCCCCGCCACGTTCAGCAACCCGTCCACGGCGCCGTGCGCCGCCACCACCGCCTCCGGCAGGGCGTTGACGGCTGCCACGTCCGTGACGTTCACGACGTGGGTGCTCAGCCGGTCGACGCTCAACGCCCGGGACGCCGTCTGTGCCAGTCCCGCCTCGCTCACGTCGACGGCGGCCACCCGCGCCCCGCGGGTGAGCAGCCCCCACACGACCTGCTGCCCGATGCCGTTGCCGCCACCGGTGACGACGAACACCTTGTCGCGGATGCGCATGTCACACCTCCCGGGTGAGCAGGTGGCGTCCGGCGATGTGACCGAACACGGCGGCCGGCCCGAGCGTCGAGCCCGGACCCGGGTACGTCCGCCCCATCACGGACGCCGAGCAGTTCCCCGACGCGTACAGCCCCGCGATGACCGAGCCGTCCTCGCGCAGCACGCGCGCGAACTCGTCGGTGACCACCCCGCCCTTGGTCCCGAGGTCGCCGGCGAGGATCTCGATGGCCGTGAACGGTTCCTTCTCCAGCGTGCCGAGGTTCGGGTTCGGCCGCACGAGCGGGTCGCCGTAGTAGCGGTCGTAGACCGAGTTGCCGCGGCCGAAGTCCTGGTCGATGCCGGTGCGCGCGAACCCGTTGAACCGTGCCACCGTGGCCTCGAGCCGACGCGGCTCCATGCCGAGCTTCGTCGCCAGCTCGCCCAGCGTGGCTGCCACGTGCCGAATGCCCGCCTCGGTGCGCGCCTTCGTCAGCCGCGGGTCGAGCGCGTAGCTGCGCAGGTATTTCAGCGCGTGCCGCACGTCGGTCACCATCCAGTACCTTCCCGGCACGGACGCCGCATGCTCGCGCATGTGGTGCCCGAGGTCCACGTAGCTCTCGGACTCGTTGGCGAACCGGTCGCCCGCGGCGTCCACGAGGATGCTGTGGGGCACCGAGCGCTCGCTGACGAGGAACGCGGCCGCCCCGTCCGGCCCCACCGGAGGCACCGAGGCGCCCCACCAGGCGTCGTCCATGAGGTCGACGGCGGCGCCGGCCGCCATCGCCACCTCGATGCCCGTGCCCAGGTTGCCCTTCGACCCCGAGGAGCCCGTGCCGTCGATCCCGTGGTACCGCTGCCGCCACTCGGCGTTGTGGTCGAACCCGCCGGACCCGAGCACGACGCCCCGCGTCGCGCGGACGCCCACCTCGCGGCCCTCGTGCTGCGTCCGGACGCCGACGACCGCCCCGTCCTCCACCACCAGCTCGGTCTCCGGAGCCGACAGCCACAGCTCGACGCCGAGCCGCTGCGCGACCTCCAGCAGCGACGCCGCCAGCGCGGCCCCCATGCCCACGAGACGCCGGCCGCGCACGAGCATGGTCGCCACCCGGCCCATGACCTGGGCTCCGCGGATCATCCCTCCCGGCGTCGACCAGGCGCGCTGCAGCAGCCAGAAGTCGTCGGTCTTGACGGGCGCGGGCACGCCGTCCTGGCCGCGCGAGGAGGCCCACCAGGGGCCGATCCGCTTCACATCGAACGGTTCCACCTCGATGACCCGGCCGACCTTCCCGCCCGGCAGTTCGGGGTAGTAGTCGGGGTAGTCGGCGCCGCGGGCGAACGTCAAGCCGTGTCGTTCCAGCAACTGCACGAGCGCCGCGACGTGATCGACGAACGCCTCCTTGCGGGCGCGCGAGGTGGCGGGGCCGGCGTCCCCGATCGTTCGCTCCATGTAGGCGAGGGCCTCGTCGCGGCTGTCGCCCGCGCCCTCGCGCTGCATGAGCGGGTTGTTGGGCAACCACAGGCCGCCCCCGGACATCGACGAGCTGCCGCCCCAGCGGTCGGTCGACTCGCACATCAGCACGGTGAGGCCGGCGTCGGCCGCGGTGATCGCGGCGGCGAACGCAGCGGCCCCCGAGCCGGCGACGACGACGTCGTAGGTGTGGTCGGTATCCATGACGCTGCTCCCTCCATCCGGACAACGCTGTCCGGTTGCGCTAGGGTCCCAGCATGCCGGACGCCGACACCCCCCGCAACCGTGGGCCGGCCGTGGCCCCGGCGAACCGCGCGGCCCTCATCGCCGCTGGTCGGCGGCAGTTCGCGGCCCATGGGTACGGCGTGCCGCTCAGCGCCATCGCGCGGGACGCCGGCGTGGGGCAGGGCGTCCTGTACCGGCATTTCGGGACGCGCCTCGCGCTCGCGCTCGCGATCTTCACCGAGAACATCGAGGCCCTCGAGGCGACGGCGGCCACGCACCGCGAGCCGGAAACCATCGCGCTGCTCGTCCGCACCCTCGTGGAGCAGACACTCGCCTCGGCCGCCTTCGTCGAAGCGGTCGTCCGTGCCAGCGCCGAATCCGACTGGGCCGGGGGACGCCGGGTCGTCGCCCTGCTCGAGGCCCCCCTGGCCCGGGCCCTCGCTGCAGGCCACGTGCGCCCCGACCTCACCGTCGACGATGTCGTGCTCCTCGTGTCGATGGTCCACGGCATCGGCCTCACGCACCGCGATCCCACAGCCGCCCGCGCCGCGGCCGCCCGCGCGGTCCTTCTCGTCGACCCCTTCCTCGGTGCCGCGATCGAGGGGTAGCCGCCCCCCGGGCACAACTGCCCCTCAACGGCGCCCCAGCGCGGCCCCAGAGGCCGGGAGCAGACTGCTCACGCCCGGTCGACCGCACGCCCCCAGGCCGGGCCCGCCGCGAGCGCCCGGGCCGCCTCGGCGGTGTCGATCGCCCGGAGAACGGACCACTCCATGCGCCCCCCGCTTCGACGCCTGCTCGCGCTCGTCCTCACCACCACGCTCGCCGTTCCCGCCACGTTGCTCGCCACGAGCGCCGCCGCCCCCGCACAGGCGGCCACCAACACCGGGAGCCCGCACTACTTCGGCCCCTGGCCCAACTGGGCCAACAGCGCCTTGACGACCTCGAACGCCACCGTCACCATCCAGGGTGCCGGCACGGGCGCCACGGCGAAGGCCAAGGTCGACCCGCTCACCGGCGGCCTCGTCCAGATCGACATCCTCACCCCGGGCGCCGGCTACGATCCCGCCACCACGTCGGTCGTGCTCGCCGGCGGCGACCCCGCCCATCCCGCCACCGCCCAGGCGACCGTCGCCACGACCGGCACCGTCACGGGTGCCACGGTGGCCGCCGCGGGCTCCGGCTACTCCGGCTTCCGCGTCACCCTGGCGGGCGGCGGCGGTACCGGCGCCGTGCTCACCGCCGACGGCGGCGTCGACGCCGTCGTCATCGACGACGGCGGCAGCGGCTACACCATGCCGACCGTCGAGTTCGCGCTGCCCGACCTCGAGACCGGAACGCAGGCCAAGGGTCATGTCGCCACCGTCGAGGCCGATGGGGAGGCCGGCATGACCCCAGACGGCCAGATCACCCGGATCGTCGTCGACGAGCCCGGCTCCGGCTACCTGACCGCCCCCGCGGTCGCCGTCCACAACGGCACCCTGTTCGAACCGCTCCCGCCCAACGGCGAGGGCAGGTCAGCTCAACCCCACACCACACTGAAGCTGACCGGGCTCACCGTCACCTCCTTCGGCTCCGGCTACACGTCCGCGCCCACCGTGACGATCACCGACGTCGTCGGCGGAGCGGGCAGCGGGGCCGCGGCGACGGCGTCCACCGATGTCGGGGCCGTGACCGCGATCACCGTCACCGATCCCGGCGCCGGCTACCTCGACGTGGGCATCCGCAAGTTCGTCGACGAGCTGCCGCTGCCCTGCAACCCCGCCGCCGGCGGTTGCCCCACGGACGCCGCAGCGCGCTACCTGCCGATCGCCGTCCCGACGGTGAAGACGTACAACGGTCAGGAGGCCGACGAGTACACGATCGCGCTCGTCCAGTATCGGCGTCAGTTCAGCGCCGACCTGCCGCCCACGCTCGTGCGCGGGTACGTGCAGGTGGACACGGGCGGCGTCCCGGGTAGCCAGCGGGTGCCACTCGTCAACGAACTGCTCGACGGCACGAAGGTCGACACCGGCCTCATGGGCGTCACGACCCCGCAGTGGCTGGGGCCGTTCATCAACGCCACCAAGGACCGTCCCGTCCGCATCGTCTTCCGCAACCTGCTGCCGACCGGGGCCAACGGCGACCTGTTCCTGCCGACCGACTCCACGATGATGGGGGCGGGCATGGTGCCCATGACCATGACGCCGCCGGCCGACGAGGGGACCGTGACCGACGGCGTCCGGAACCAGGAATGTTCGCAGAGCCCGAAACCGGCAGCCTGCTTCAAGGACAACCGCGCCACCCTGCACTTGCACGGCGGCATCACGCCGTGGATCAGCGACGGGACGCCGCACCAGTGGATCACCCCCGCAGGCGAGGACACGCCGTGGCCGCAGGGCGTCAGCGTGCAGAACGTGCCCGACATGGGCGACGCGGGGTGCCAGGCCGCCGACGACGGCTGCCAGACGTTCTACTACACCAACCAGCAGAGCGCCCGGCTGATGTTCTACCACGACCACTCGTGGGGCATCACGCGGCTGAACGTGTACGCGGGCGAGGCAGCCGGGTACGCGATCACCGATCCCACCGAGAAGCGGCTCGTCGACGGCGGGCTGCTGCCGGGGGCCGCCGACACGCTGCCGCTCATCGTCCAGGACCGCACGTTCGTGCCGGGCGAGGCCCAGATCCACGACACGCTCAACCCCGACGGGTCGATCGCCACCTACGGTCAGGACCCCACCTGGGACACCGCCCGGTGGGGCGGTGAGGGCAACCTGTGGTACCACCACGTCTACATGCCCGCCCAGAATCCGGGCGACCCCGGCGGCATGAGCGCCTACGGCCGCTGGATGTACGGCCCCTGGTTCTACCCGCCGGCCGCGGACACCACGTACGGCCCCATCGCCAACCCCTCCTACGACCCCGCCTGCAAGCTGGACGACCCTGCCACCTGGCAGTACCAAACGGATCCCTACTGCGAGCCGCAGCAGATCCCGGGGACGCCGAACGTATCGGCCGGCATGGAACAGTTCAACGACACGCCGCTCGTCAACGGCGTCGCCTACCCGACCCTCACCGTCCAGCCCAAGAGCTACCGGCTCCGGCTGCTCAACGCGGCCAACGACCGGTTCTTCAACCTGCAGTGGTACGTCGCCGACCCCGACCAGGGCAACGGCAAGACCGAGGTCAAGCTCGACCCGGACCAACTCGCCGCCGCCCAGCTCGACCCGACCGTGTCGCCGACGCCGGTGCACAACAGTTCCACCGCCGGCCCGGACTGGATCCAGTTCGCGAACGAGGGTGGCTTCCTGCCCACACCGACGGTCGTCGACGGCCAGCAGCACATCACGTGGATCCAGGATCCGACCCGCTTCGACGTCGGCAACGTGGACGCCCACGCGCTGCTCATCGCGCCCGCCGAGCGGGCCGACACGGTCGTGGACTTCAGCAAGTTCGCCGGCAAGACCCTCATCCTCTACAACGACGCCCCCGCCGCCTTCCCGGCGCGCGTGCCGCAGTACGACTACTACACCGGCGCGCCCGACCTGAGCCCGGCCGGCGCCCCGGAGATCCTGCCCGGCTACGGCCCCAACACGCGCACGATCATGCAGGTGACGGTCGCGGACGCCCCCGCCGCGGCCCCGTTCGACCTGACGAAGCTCACGTCGGCCTTCCGGCACACCGTCAACGGCACCGGCGTGTTCGAGTCCGGCCAGCACCCGATCATCGTCGGGCAGGCGGCCTACAACAGTGCCTACGGGACCAGCTTCGCGAGCGGTGCCAACTGCAACGTGCCCGGGGCGCCGCGTCAGACGTGCGACGGCCTGGTCCGCATCAGCGACACCGGCGAGTTCGGCTTCAACACGCTGGCCAGGCAGTCGAGCAGGCAGGCGATCAAGCTCGACCTGAAGTCGGTGCACGACGAGATGAACGCCACGTCGTTCGACCCGTTCGGGCGCATGTCGGGCAACCTCGGCCTCGAGAAGAGCCCACCGACGCCCGGCCTCGCCAACGCGGTGCTGCTGCCCTATGTCAACGCGCCCACCGAGTTGATCGACGGCACGAGTCTGCCCACCGGCATGTCGGCGACGCCCATCACGACGACGGCCGACGGCACCCAGATCTGGCGGATCACCCACAACGGCGTCGACACCCACCCGATTCACTTCCATCTGTTCGACGTGCAGGTGCTCAACCGGGTGACGTGGGACAACATCATCATCCGCAACGACCCGAACGAGAACGGCTGGAAGGACACCGTGCGCGTCTCACCGCTGGAGGACACGATCGTCGCCCTGAGACCGATCACCCCTGTCCTGCCGTGGGAGATCCCCAACTCGGTGCGGCCGATGAACCCGATGATGCCGCTCGGTGACACCAGCATGTTCAACAGCGTCGACACCCAGGGTGACCCGCTCGGCACCCCGATGACCAACAAGCTGGTCAACTACGGGTGGGAGTACGTCTGGCACTGCCACATCCTGTCCCACGAGGAGATGGACATGATGCGGCCGATGAGCTACGTGCTACCGCCGCGCAAGCCCGACCAGGTGACCCGCACCGTCGTCGGGTCGGGGTCCGCCGCCCGGAACGCGTTCACCTTCCGCGACAACTCCATCGCGGAGACGAGCTACGACCTCGAACGCTCCGCCGACGGCGGCACCACCTGGGCGGTGGTCGCCACGAGCGCGTCGCCGCTCGACCAGGTCAACACGGCGGGCGGCGTCCGGACCCTCACCGATCCGGGCAGCAACGCCGGTGACCGTGCCTCCTACCGGGTCACGGCCCGCAACACGGCGGGGTATGCGGGCGTGCGCCAGATGACGGCGTCCGCAAGCTCGGACGTGGTGACCCTCACCGGCCAGCCGCCCGCGGCCGCGACGAACCTGACGGCCACCCTGGCCGTGGGTCCGCGGGTCAACCTGGCCTGGCAGGGGAACGCGAGCGCGACGGGCGTCCTCGTGGAGCGGTCGGTCGACGGCACCACCTGGACCACCGTGGCCACCCTCACCACCCCGGCCACGACCTGGTCGGACGCCACCGTGCAGCTGGGCGCCACCTACTCCTACCGGGTCCGGCTGACGAACGCCGTCGGTGCGTCCGAGCCCAGCAACGTGGTGTCCGTGCGGGTGTCGGCGCCGGCCGCGCCCACCGGGGTGAGCGCGAACGCCGACCGCGACCCGCGCGGGAGAGTGATCGCCGTGCGGTGGACCGACAACGCCACCAACGAGGCCGACCAGCTCATCGAGTGGAGCAGCCGGTCCGGCGGTCCGGCAGCCGGCTCGCTGACGGTGCCCGCCAACGCGACGACCGCGACCACCGGGCCGGTCAACCGGAGTATCGCCTTCGTGCGCGTCGGCAGCCGCAACGCCTTGGGCACGAGCTGGTCCGGGTGGGTCCGGGTGCGCTGACCGGATCCGGGCGTGCGGCGTCCGTCACTCACGACGGGCGCCGCGCGCTTGTGCGAACCAGTCCGCCACCGGGGTGGCCCCCCACGCGCTGATGAGGGCGCCAGCGTCGGCGGCATGGCGCCGGGCGGCGTCCGCGTCTCCGATCGTGGCGGCGGCCAGCGCGAGATGGCAGTCGACGGGCCCCAGGTGCCCGAGGGAGCCAACGCTCGCGATGTGCCCGGCGTGAGGTGCCAGAACGGCGTACGCGCGTCCGGCCAGTTCGGCGTCGCCGAGGCCGTGTGCGATCTCGGCGGCGAGGGCGGTGTCGAAGGGCGCCAGGTAGGTCGTGCCGCCCACCCGGACGCCCGCCCGTTCGGCCGTCGCCCGGGCCGCATCCCGGCGGCCGAGGCGCAACAGCAAGGCGATCCGCAGGTTGGCCGTGGGGCCCGCGTCCTCGCGCCGCGCCGCCCAGGCGGAGCATGCCAGCTCGGCCGGCTCGCGCACCCCGCGCCACCACGCGTTGAGCAGCGTGGTCAACCACACGCCCTCCGTGAGCCGCCCGTCGCCCGGCTCCGGCAGGGCGCGCGCTCGGGCGAGAGCGGCGTCCGCCTGCCGGTGGCGGCCCAGCATGCCGGCCCACGAGGCCGCCATCAGCTCGAGCAGGGGCAGCAACGCCAGGCCGCGGTCGTGACGGGCCACGTGGAGCAGACCCGGCAAGGTGCGGTCCACCTCGGCGACACGCCCCAGGTCGGCTGCGGTGACCACGCCGTGCACCTCGGCGACGAGCTCGGCGGCGGCGTCGAAGGACGAACGGGCCAGGGTCGCCATCTTCGTTGCCGTCGCCGCCCGCCAGTCGGCCGTCTCGGGGCGCCAGCGCGCGGCCAGGGCCGAACCGAGGACGCGGAGCCGGAGGGCGGCGTCCGGGTGGTGTTCGGTGAGGGCGAGCGCCTCCTCGACCCAGGCGTCGATCTCCGCCGGCGGCGCGGCATAGTAGCTCTCGGTGGCGAGTGCGGCGAGCGCCTCGGCACGCAGGCCGGTGTCGTCGGTGCGCGCGATGATGCGGCGCAGCGCCGCGACCGCGCCGTGGTGAGTGTCGCCGTAGGCCCGACCGTGCCAGACGGTGCCGGTGTCGCGCCCCGCGGCGACGGCGGCGAGGAGGGCGGTGTCGCGGGTCAGCTCGGCGGAGGTGATCGCGTCGTCCCAGGCGGCGTCCGCCTCGGCGGCGCGGCCCGCCCAGCGGAGCATCCGGGCCTGTTGGAGGCGCACGCGAGCTCGCAGCCGCTCGTAGGCGTCCGGACGCGTGTCCGCCACGACCTGCTCGGCCAGGAGCGGATGGGCCACGCGGAGCGGGCCGCCCGCCACGCGGCGCAGCACACCCTGGGTCAGGCCCGCCCCGACGCCCAGCTCGACGGCGTCGGCCGGCAGGAAGCGCGTGAGCTCGGCCGTCTCGGTGGGCTCGCCGAGCAGCGTCATGAGCCGCAGCACCTCGATCGTTTCGTCGGGCACCGCCGCGAGTTGGAGGCTCACGTACTCCAGCACGGGCAGCGGCAGCGGCCCTGCCGGGTTTCCGGTCTCGGCCAGCAGCAGCGCCAACCGCGGGTTGCCGTCGGCACGCCGGTGCAGCGCCGGCCACTGCTCCTCGGGCAGCAGGTAGCCGCGTTGCCGCACCAGCGCCTCGGTGTCGGCCACCCCCAGCCGCGGCAGGTCCATCCGGACGCCGTCCGCGCGCGTCGCCGCGTGGCGAAGATCCCGCAACAGGATCGTCTGCGCGCCCACCACGTGGGTGAGGACGAGGCACAACGGCAGGCCGGCGAGGCGGTCGGCCAGGTGGGCGAGGGCCTTCACGGACGCCGCGTCGGTCCACTCGACGTCGTCCACGAGGAGGGCGACGGGCGCCTTCCGTCCGACCGTTCGCACGCACGCCACGAGCCGCTCGCCGAGCCCGAAACCGGAGGTGGCGGCGTCGGGGGAGGACAGCGGGATGTCACCGGCCGTGCCGGTGGCGCACAGGGCGCCGATCGCCTCCGTGACCGCCCATCCGTCGGGGGCGTCGCGGCTGGCCGGCGGGTCGACCCCGGCGACGACGAAGCCGCGAGAGCGGGCGCGGGCCAACAGGGCGCGGGCGAGGGTGGTCTTGCCGATCCCGATCTCGCCCGTGAGCCACACCATGCGGCCCGAGCCCGTGCGGGCGGCGTCCAGACAGGACTCGAGGGTGGCGAGGGCGTCCTGTCTCCCGATCGGGGCCTTGGCGGGGGGCGGGGCGGAGGGCAGGCCGAGCGTGGTGGCCTGGTGGAGGATGTCCTGCTGCAGGCGGCGGACCGCGGGGGTCGGGTCGAGGCCGAGGTCGTCGGCAACGCGCTCCGACAAGGTGCGCAGGGCCGTGAGAGCGTCCCCCTGCCGCCCCATCCGGGCCAGGGCGAGGGCGAGCAGCAGCCAGAGGCGCTCGCGCAGCGGGTTGTGGGCGGTGAGGTCGCGCAGCGCGACGAGCGCCTCGCTGTCGCGGCCGAGGGCGAGGCGGTAGGCCGCGGCATGCTCGGCGGCGGTCATCAGGAGGTCGTCGATGCGGGAGCGTTCGCTCGCCGCGCGGGTCGACTCGCCGAGGTCGGCATACGCCGGACCGCGGACGAGGGCGGCCGCCCGGTCGAGTTGGTCCAGGGCGGCGACGAGCACGCCGACGTCCTCGGGACTCGCCGAGGGCCGGTCGGCGTCGGGGATGACGCGCCCCGCCTCCACCGCCTCGAGCACGAGCCGGGCGAGGCGGCCGGCGTCCAGATGGTCCTGGGGAAGGTCGAGCAGGTAGCCGCGACCCGCGGTGCGCAGGATGCGGGGCTGCTCGCGCGGGGGCCGTTCGGGTTCGAGGGCACGCCGCAGCTCGGCGATGTAGCCGTGGAGGGTCGCCGGGGCGCCTGCGGGTGGGTTGGGCCCCCAGACGAGGTCGACGAGCTCGTCGACAGAGAGCGGGTGCCCCGCGGAGAGTGCCAGCGCGGCGAGGAGCGCCCGCGGCTTCAGGGCGCCGAGGTGCACCGGGCGCCCGTCCCGGACGAGGGTCGTCGGTCCCAGGACGCCCACGTTCGGCAGGGCGCGTGGCTTGGTCTCCATGCACCCACCTCCTCCCGCTCGGGCCCGCCCTGTGTTGGGGGGGGGGGGGGGGGGGGGGGGGGG
>NZ_JARKOT010000270.1 GCF_029977985.1 Propioniciclava sp.
CCCCCCCCCCCCACCCCCCCCCCCCCCCCCCCAACACGGGGGCGACATAACGCACCCGTCACGCCAGCCCGCGGGGCGGCGGGTGCGCGGCGTCGGACGCGGACGATATGGTGGAATCCCGTGGGGCAGACATCGCAGACCAAGCACATCTTCGTCACCGGGGGCGTCGCCTCCTCGCTCGGGAAGGGTCTGACGGCGTCGTCGCTCGGGTCCCTGCTCGTGGCGCGCGGCATGAACGTGACCATGCAGAAGCTGGATCCCTACCTCAACGTCGATCCCGGGACCATGAACCCGTTCCAGCATGGCGAGGTGTTCGTCACCGAGGACGGCGCCGAGACCGACCTCGACATCGGCCACTACGAACGCTTCCTCGACGCCAATCTCTCCGCCGACGCCAACGTCACGACCGGCAAGGTCTATTCGACGGTCATCGCGAAGGAGCGCCGCGGCGACTTCCTGGGCGACACCGTGCAGGTGATTCCGCACATCACCAACCAGATCCGCGACGACATGCTCGCCATGGCCACCAAGGGCACCGACATCGTCATCCACGAGATCGGTGGCACGGTGGGCGACATCGAGTCGCTGCCGTTCCTCGAGGCCGCCCGTCAGGTGCGCCGGGAGGTGGGCCGCGAGCACGTCTTCTTCCTGCATGTCTCCCTCGTGCCTTACATCGGCCCCTCCGGCGAGCTCAAGACCAAGCCGACGCAGCACTCGGTGGCCGCCCTGCGGCAGGTGGGCATCACCCCGGACGCGATCGTCTGCCGCTCCAACCGCGACATCCCGCCCGGCATCAAGCGCAAGATCGCCCTCATGTGCGACGTCGACGAGGAGGCTGTGATCTCCTGCCCGGACGCCCCGAGCATCTACGACATCCCCAAAGTGCTGTTCAACGAGGGTCTGGACGCCTACGTGGTCCGCCGGTTGGGGGTCAGCTTCCGCGATGTGGACTGGAAGCGTTGGAACGACCTCCTCGACAAGGTGCACCACCCGAAGGAGGAGGTCACGATCGCTCTCGTCGGCAAGTACATCGACCTCCCGGACGCCTACCTTTCCGTCTCCGAGGCGTTGCGCGCCGGCGCGTTCGCGAACTGGGCGAAAGCGAACATCCGCTGGGTGGCGTCCGACACCTGCGCCACGCCGGAGGGGGCGGCCGAGCAACTCCACGACGTCGACGGCGTCGTAGTCCCGGGAGGGTTCGGCATCCGGGGCGTCGAGGGCAAGCTGGGGGCACTGACCTACGCCCGAGAGAACCAGATTCCCGCGCTGGGCCTCTGCCTTGGCCTGCAGTGCATGGTGATGGAGGCCGCCCGCAACCTGTGCGGGCTCGAGGGGGCGGCGTCCACCGAGTTCGACCCGGGCACCGAGTACCCGGTCATCTCGACGATGGCCGAGCAGCACGCCTACGTCGAGGGGGCGGGCGACCTGGGCGGCACCATGCGGCTGGGCGCCTACCCGGCGACGCTCACGAAGGGGTCGATCATCGCTGAGGCCTACGGAACCCGTGAGGTCTCGGAGCGGCACCGCCACCGCTACGAGGTCAACAACGACTATCGCGAGCAACTGGAGGCGGCCGGGCTGCACGTGTCCGGCACCTCGCCGGACGGCAAGCTCGTCGAGTTCGTCGAGCTCGACCGGGCGCTGCACCCCTACTACGTGGCGACCCAGGCCCATCCCGAACTCAAGTCGCGCCCGACCAAGCCGCACCCGCTGTTCGTGGGGCTGCTCCGGGCGGCCGTCGAGCGGATGCGCAGCCAGCGGCTGTTCACCGAGGAGTCCTGATGCTCGATCTGCCGATCCTGGCGGGCGACGCCATCGCCGACGAGCCACTGGCCTGGCCCGTCGTGTCGCACGAGGTGCTCGCCGAGGGCGTCGTCCAGGACTTCGTGCGCGACGTCGTCGAGACTCCGGGGGGCCAGACCATGAAGCGCGACTACCTGCTGCACACCGGCGCAGTCGGCGTCATCGCCCTCGACGAGGCCGAGCGCGTCGTCGTGGTGCGCCAGTTCCGGCATCCGGTCGGCTTCCGGCTCGTCGAGCCACCCGCGGGGTTGCTGGACGCCGCCGGCGAGAGTTGGCTGGAGGCCGCCGAGCGCGAGCTGGCCGAGGAGGCGCAGCTGACGGCGTCCGACTGGCGCGTGCTCGTCGACTTCATGACGTCCCCCGGCTGCCTGCAGGAGTCGCTGCGCGTGTACCTCGCCCGCGGGCTTGCGCCGGCGGCGCGGCCCGAGGGGTTCGTCCTGGAGCACGAGGAGGCCGACATGGAGGTCTGCCTCGTCGCCCTCGACGACCTGGTGGACGCCATCTTCGCCGGCCGCGTCCAGAATCCGACCATGGTGGTGGGCGCGCTGGCCGCGCACGCCGCCCTGCGCACGGGGCGCCTCGGCGCCCTTCGGACCCCCAGCGCACCCTGGGCGGCCCGCGAGGTCAAGCACGCCCGCGACGAGCAGATTCGTTCCCTCGGCGGGCAGCCGCGGCCACGCTGAGCCCGGGGCTGCCTAGTCTGGCCCCATGACCTCTCCCGAGCGTGCGGTGGCGGCCTACCTGGACCACCTGACAGCCGAGGTGGGGGCGTCCCGGAACACGGTCTCGGGCTACCGGCGCGACCTGGCGCGCTACCTCGCCCACCTCGAGGCCGCCGGCATCGCCGACGTGGCCTCCGTGCTGCCGGAGCACGTGGCGTCCTTCGCCGCCGCGCTGCGCGCAGGGGCGCAGGGGCGGCGTCCGCTCGCGGTGTCGAGCGTCGCGCGGGCGCTCGCGGCGGTGCGCTCGTTCCACGCGTTCTGCGCGACCGACGGCGAGGCGCCCGACAACGTGGCTGTCCGGGTCGCCGTGCCCAAGCAGGGCCGCAGGCTGCCCAAGGCGCTCGCGCTCGACCAGGTGCAGGCGCTGTTGGACGCCCCCGACCGCTCCACGCCCGCCGGCCTGCGGGACGCCGCGCTGCTCGAACTTCTGTACGGCACCGGGGCCCGCGTGTCGGAGGTCGTCGGTCTCGACGTGGACGACGTCACCGCCCAGCTCGACGACCCCGATCTCGGCCTGCGCCTGTTCGGCAAGGGTCGCAAGGAGCGGATCGTGCCGCTCGGCTCGTACGCCCGGGACGCCGTGGGCGCCTGGCTGGTGCGGGGGCGTCCAGCGCTGATCGGCCGGGCGAAGCGTCCGGGGCCGGCGCTGTTGCTCAACAGCCGCGGCGAGCGGTTGAGCCGGCAGTCGGCGTTCAGCATCGTCGGCGAGCACGCCGGGCGCGCCGGGATCGACGCCGACGTCAGCCCGCACACGTTGCGGCACTCGTTCGCGACCCACCTGCTCGACGGAGGCGCCGACGTGCGGGTCGTCCAGGAGTTGCTGGGACACGCGTCGGTGACGACGACGCAGATCTACACCCTCGTCACCGCCGAGCACCTGCGCGAGGTCTTCACCGCCGCACATCCGCGGGCCCGGTGAGACACTGGAGGCGTGGACCTGAACCTGGCCGACCTGTACGAACTCGGCTCACGCGAGAAGCCCATGCCGGCACCCACGGCCGTGATCGTGGCCACGCTCAGCGAGCCGCGGCGTCCGACCGGACGCCCCTGGCTCGCGTTGCGTGGCGGCGAGGTGGAACCGCGGGTGCTGGCGACGGGGGAGCGCGAGGTGGTGTGGTCGTCGCTGTGGTCCGACCGTCCGGGCGACGTCATCCGGTTCAGCGTGCGCCCCAACGGGCCGGGCTCGCTGCTGCGGTTCACTTGGTTGAGCCCCGAGCCACTCGTCGAGGCCGAAGATCTCGGTCAGGGCCGGTTCCGGCTGAACCAGCTCGTCTTCCGCGACCTGCGTCTCTCCTTCGGCCAGTAGCTTCCCCCGGGGCGAGGAGGACCCCCCGTGTGACGGTTGGGGCTCACGAAG
>NZ_JARKOT010000280.1 GCF_029977985.1 Propioniciclava sp.
GGGGTGATCGGGTAGATCGAGCACAGCTCGTTGAGCCGGTAGGCCACCGAGACGGCGGCCTCGTTGCCGTCGATGATGGCCTGGGTCGCCGCCGGGGCCAGCGTCTGCGTCATGGGAGTCTTCCTTCCTCGGCCGCGCTCAGCGCTCGGCGATCATCTCGATGGCGTGGACCGGGCACTGCTCGTAGCACGTGCCGCAGCCGGTGCACTTGGCGTAGTCGTAGCGGTAGCGCAGGCCCTTGCCGAGCTTGATGACGGCGTCCTCGGGACACGAGCCGAGGCAGCCGTCGCACTCGATGCAGTTGCCGCACGACAGGCAGCGCCACGCCTCGGTGAAGGCCTCGTCGGGGCTCAGGCCGCCGACGATCTCGTCGAAGTTCTGCCGCTGCTCGACGGCCAGTTCGGGCTGGGTGGTGCGACGATTGTCGCCCCAGTACCAGAGGTTGAGCTTCTCGAACGTGGCGAGGTCGTGCTTCTCGCGCTCGATGTGGGGCCGGCTGTTGAGCCACAGGTCGATCATGCGGGCGGCCTTCTTGCCGTGGCCGACGCCGACCGTGACGGTCCGCTCCGAGGGCACCGCGTCGCCGCCGGCAAAGATGCCGGGTACGTCGGTCATGAGGGTCTTCGGGTCGACCTGCACCACGTCGCCGTCGAACTGCATGCCCGGGATGACCTTGAGGAAGCCCGAGTCAGCCTCCTGGCCGAGGGCGAGGATGACGGTGTCGGCCTCGAGCGTCTCGAAGCGGCCGGTGCCGCGCGCCTTGCCGTTCTCGTCGAGCTCCATGATCTCGACCTGCATCTGGGCGTCGTCGTCGAGGGAGTTGATGGTGCGCAGCCAGTTCATCTTGACGCCCTCGCGGACGGCCTCGTCGTGCTCGTCGGCGTGGGCCGGCATCTGCTCGGCGGTGCGGCGGTAGACGATGATCGACTCCTCGGCGCCCAGCCGGCGGGCCACGCGGGCGGCGTCCATGGCCGTGTTGCCCCCGCCGTAGACGGCGACGCGGCGTCCGATGACGGGCTTCTCGCCCGAGGCGAAGTCGCGGAGGAAGCTGACGGCATCGACGATGCGGCCGGCGTCGCGGGTGGGGATGTCGACCCGCTTGGAGTGGTGGGCGCCGTTGGCGACGAACACCGCGTCGCAGTTGCCCTCGCGCTGCTCCTCGAGCAGGTCGGCCACGGTGTGGTTGAGGGTGATGGTGACGCCGAGGGCGGTGATGCGGGCCACCTCGGCGTCGAGCACGTCGCGGGGCAGGCGGTATTCGGGGATGCCGTAGCGCATCATGCCGCCGGGGGCGTCCGAGGAGTCGCGGATCTCGACCTCGTGGCCGAGGAGGGCCAACTGGTAGGCGGCCGACAGGCCGGAGGGGCCGGCGCCGATGACGAGGACGCGGCGTCCGGACTGGCGCACCGGCGGGTTGAACTGCCAGCCGTTGGCGATGGCGAGGTCGCCGAGGTAGCGCTCGACGGTGTGGCTGGAGACGGCGCCGTCGAGTTCGATGCGATTGCAGGCGGTCTCGCAAGGGTGGTAGCAGACGCGGCC
>NZ_JARKOT010000292.1 GCF_029977985.1 Propioniciclava sp.
ATGAAAAACCCACCTGACAAAAACCAACCCCACAAAAAAGGGCCAGCAATCATCTCAAAGAAACATCACCCACCAAAGCAGGCGACGAGGACACCAACAACAAAACCGTTGTCAGTGCAAAAAAACAGACCCACCAAAAAATGGCAGGCCAACTGGCATTGACCTAAGCACGCTGTTGAGATCTCAAACTTCCACCACCAACCGCTCGGTTCGGATTTCTCCTCGCCGTGCGGGGCAACTCGAACAACCTTAGTCAGTCACATTCAGCGAGTCAAATCGACTCATTTGCTTCCTGCGACAGCCGACGCCGAACAAGCCTCTTGCGAGGATGAGATGGTCGTTGGTGGGTTGGTCGGCCACTCGGACCCGTCCGCTCCGGCCACCTGTGTGAGACGGCCGGCCCGTCCGGTTCCCCCGAGGGCTTGGTAAACATTACAGGCGCTCCACGCCCAGATCAAATCCGACGCGCGGCCCGGGCGTGTCGCGGGCGGTGATCCAGCGTCATCCGTTGCCAGCGACTCAACGGCCTCGGCACCGGAGTTGGTTCGACGCCGGGGGTCAACGCTGGAGTTGGACCGCCCCGACGGTCTTCTTGCCACGCCGCACGACGAGCCACGAGCCGGCCAGGAGGTCGGCGTCCGTCACGACGGCGTCCACATCGGTGACCTTGGCGTTGTTCAGGTAGGCGCCGCCTTCCTCGATCGCGCGTCGCGCAGCGGAGCGCGACGCGACGACGCCCGATTCGGCCAGCACGTCGATGACGGTGGGGAGAGTGTGGCTCACCGTGAGCACCGGGGCGCCCAGCTCCTTGCCGACGGCGGCAAGGGTGCGCGCATCCAGCTCGCGCAGTTCGCTGCGGCCGAACAGGGCCGCGGCAGCAGCCTCGGCCGACCTCCGTTCCTCCACCCCGTGGACGAGGTCGGTGATGTCGTCGGCGAGGGCGCGTTGCGCGATGCGCAGGTAGGGCTTCTCGGCCTGCTGGGCCGCGATGTCCTCGATCTCTGCGCGGGGTCGCTCGCTGAAGACCTTGAGGTAGTCGACGACCATGGCGTCCTCCGCGTTCAGGAAGAACTGGTGGAACGCGTACGGAGACGTCATCTCCGGGTCGAGCCAGACGGTGCCCGACTCGGTCTTGCCGAACTTGACACCGTCGGACTTGGTGAGCAGAGGTGTCGCGAGGGCGTGCACCCGCTCGCCCTCCGACCGCCGGATCAGCTCGACGCCCGCCGTGATGTTGCCCCACTGGTCGGAGCCGCCCGTCTGGAGGGTCACCCCGTAGGTGCGGAACAGCTCTCGGTAGTCGAGCGATTGGAGGAGCACGTAGCTGAACTCGCTGTAACTGATGCCGGACTCCAGCCGCGACCGCACCACCTCGCGGTCGAGCATCCTGTTCACCGAGAAGTGCTTCCCCACGTCGCGCAGGAAGTCGAGGGTGGAGAGTCTGCGGGTCCAGTCGAGGTTGTTCACGACCGTCGCGGCGTGGGGGCCGTCGAGGTCGATCAGCCGCGCAACCTGCGACCGGATGCGTTCGACCCAGCCTGCCACCAGGTCAGCGTCGTTCATGACGCGCTCGCCCGCCTGCTTCGGATCGCCGATCAGGCCCGTGGAGCCACCCACGAGGAGAAACGGCCGATGGCCGGCCCGCTGCAGCGCCCGGTGCACCATGATCTGGACCAGGTTGCCCATGTGAATGCTCGGCGCCGTCGGATCGAAGCCCACATAGGCCTGCCGCGACTCACCCTCGAGATGCTCGGCGAGTGCTCCGAGATCGGTCGAGTGGGCGATCAGCCCGCGCCAGGAGAGTTCTTCGATCACTGCGTTCACGAGCAGCAAGGTTAGCGTGCAGGCTGTCGTCGGCTGGACGGGGCCACGGTCTCGGCGAGCTCGACCGGCGCGGGTTCTCGACCAGCGGGCGGTCCCGACTAACCGTCAAGACACGAAGGCCCGGCCCTGAGCCGTCACGGCGGCCACCTCGGCCAGCTGCTCCGCTACCCGCGCCCGGGCGGTGCCGCCGCGGCCGTCGCGCGCGTCGATCGAGCCCGTCACGCTCAACACCTCGAGCACACCCTCGCCCAGCCTCGGGTCGATCGCGGCCAGATCGGACGCCGTCAGCTCCGTCAGGTCGATGCCGTGGCTCTCGCAGTACCGCACCGCCGCGCCGGAGATCTCGTGCGCCTGCGCGAACGGGACGCGCCGGCGCACCAGCCAGTCGGCCACGTCGGTGGCCAGCGAGAAGCCCTGCGGAGCCCGCTCGGCGAGACGCTCGGTGTGGAACTCCAGCGTCGCCACCATCCCCGTCACCGCCGGCAGCAGGACCCGCAGCTGGTCGAGACCGTCGAAGATGGGCTCCTTGTCCTCCTGGAGATCCCGGTTGTACGCCAGAGGCAGACCCTTGAGGGTCGTGAGCAGGCCGGCGAGATTGCCGATGAGGCGTCCGGCCTTGCCCCGGGCCAGTTCGGCCACGTCGGGGTTCTTCTTCTGCGGCATGATCGACGACCCGGTCGACCAGGCGTCGTCCAACGTCACGAAGCCGAACTCGACGGTGGACCAGAGGATGATCTCCTCGCTCATCCGCGACAGGTCCACCCCGATCATCGCCAGCACGAAGGCTGCCTCGGCCACCAGATCGCGGGCCGCCGTCCCGTCGATCGAGTTCGGCACCGAGCCGGCAAAGCCCAACTCGGCGGCCACGAAGTCGGGGTCGAGGCCGAGCGACGTGCCCGCCAACGCTGCCGACCCGTAGGGCGACAGGGCGAGGCGGGCGTCCAGATCGCGGAGCCGGTCCACGTCACGCAGCAGCGGCCAGGCGTGGGCCAGCAGATGGTGGCTCAGCAGCACCGGCTGCGCCGACTGCAGGTGCGTCCGCCCTGGCATGGGGGCGCCGAGATGTGCCTCGGCCTGGCCCCGCACGGCGTCCACGAGGTCGAGGACGTCGGACGCCACACCGCGCAGTTCCTCGCGGAGATACGCCCGGATGAGGGTCGCGATCTGGTCGTTGCGGGACCGGCCAGCGCGCAGGCGTCCGCCCAACTCGGGACCCACGCGCTCCATGAGCCCGCGCTCGAGGGCACCGTGCACGTCCTCGTCGGTGTCCGCGGCGACGAAGGCGCCCGACGCGACGTCGGCGTCCAGCTGCTCGAGCCCGGCCAGCATGCCAGCGAGCTCCTCGTCGGTGAGCAGCCCGGCGCGGTGCAAAGCACGGGCGTGCGCGCGCGAGCCGGCGAGGTCGTGGCGGGCGAGCCGCCAGTCGAACTGGGTGGACTTGCTGAGGGCGAACAACGCCTCCGCCGGACCGCCGGCGAACCGGCCGCCCCACAGTCGCCCCTCGCCGGCCGATGCTTCGGTCATCACGCCTCCTTGCCCCGCTCGCCCAAGCCGAGCAGGTAGTCCACGAGCGCGTCGCCGCCAGCAGGATCGCGGCTGACGAGCAGGATCGAATCGTCGCCCGCGATGGTACCGAGGGCCGCGTCCACGCCGGCCCGGTCGATCGCGGACGCGAGGTACTGGGCCGCTCCCGGCGGCGTCTTGAGCACGACGAGGTTGGCTGACGCCTCGGCCGACAGCAGCAACTCCCCCAGCAGGCGGGCCAGGCGACCCTCGGCACGAGTGGCGTCCGCCGGCTCGGTTTCCCGGAGCACATAGGCGAGGTCGCCGGCGGGCGTCCGGACGCGCAGGGCGCCGATGTCGGCGAGGTCGCGGCTGAGCGTCCCCTGCGACACGGCGAACCCGTCGGACGCCATCCGCTCGGCCAACTCGGTCTGCGAGCGGATCGTCGCATGGGTGAGGATCTCGACGATCCGCCCCTGCCGGGCCGCCTTCGACGCCGGCACCGCGCGCTCGCTCACGCCCCCACCCAGCCGGGCAGGGCATCGACGAACGGCTGCAACTCCGCGCGCGTGATGATGAGCGGCGGCGCGAGCCGGATGACGTCGGGCCGGGGCGCATTCACCAAGAAGCCGTCGCCGAGCGCCTTGAGCGCCACCTCGCGGCTGATGTCCTCGGTGAGCACGATGCCGCGCAACAGCCCCCGCCCGCGCACGTGCGCAACCTGTGGCAGGCCGAGACCCTCGATCGCAGCGGCCAGCCAGGCGCCCGTCTCGGCGACCTGGGCGAGCAGCCCCTCGGACTCGATGACGTCGATCACCTCGAGGGCCGCCCGGCACGCCAAGGGGTTGCCGCCGAACGTGGTGCCGTGGTGGCCCGGCTGCAGCAGCTCCCCCGCCGCCCCCAGCCCGACGCACGCCCCGATCGGGACGCCGCCCCCCAAGCCCTTCGCCAGCGTGACGAGATCGGGGACGACCCCGTCGGCCTGGCTGGCGAGCCACCTGCCGGTGCGGCCCATGCCCGTCTGCACCTCGTCGAGCCACAGCAGTGCCCCGTGCTCGTCACACAGCGCGCGGACCCGCGCCAGGTAGCCTTCGGGCGGTCCGACCACTCCCGACTCGCCCTGGATCGGCTCGACGACGACCGCCGCCACGGTGTCGTCGAGGGCCGCCGCGAGGGCGTCCGCGTCGCCGTACGGCACCCACGACACGCCCGCCGGCAGCGGCTCGAAGGGTTCGCGATAAGCCGCCGTCGCAGTGAGCGACAGCGCCCCCATCGTGCGGCCGTGGAACGAGCCCTCCATGGCGATGACCCGGGTGCGGCCCGTGCGGCGGGTCGCCTTGAGAGCGGCCTCGTTGGCCTCGGTGCCAGAGTTGCAGAGGAAGACGCGGGCCGCCAGGCCCGAATCGCCCGCGACGAGGGCGTCCAGCTTCTCGGCCAGGTCGATCTGCTGCGGGCTGGTGAACAGGTTCGAGACGTGCCCCAGCGTGGCCGCCTGGTCGGCGAGCGCCGCCACGAGGCGCGGATGGGCGTGCCCGAGCGCGTTCACCGCGATCCCCCCGAGCAGATCGAGGTAGCGGACGCCGTCGGCGTCCCACACGTACGGACCCTCGCCACGCACCAGGACGCGCGGTGGCGTCCCGAACGTGTTCATGAGGGCCGAGCCGTAGCGGGCCAGCAGGTCGGTGTTCCGAGCCTGGTCGTTCATGCCGGCACCACCATCGTTCCCACCCCTTCGTCGGTGAAGATCTCCAGCAGGATCGAGTGCTGCTGCCGCCCGTCGACGATCGTGGCCAGCGGGACGCCCGCGTCCACCGCGGCGAGGCAGGCCTCCATCTTGGGGATCATGCCGGACGACAAGGAGGGCAGCAGCGAGCGCAGCTCGGTGGTGGTGATCTCGGCGATGATCGAGTCGGTGTTCGGCCAGTCGGCGTACAGACCCTCGACATCGGTGAGGACGATGAGGCGCTCCGCGCCCAGCGAGGCCGCCAGTGCCGCAGCCGCGGTGTCGGCGTTGACGTTGAGGACGTCGCCGTCGGCGTCCGGGGCGACGGTCGCCACCACCGGGATGCGGCCCGCGTCGATGATGTCGGCGATCGCCGCCGTGTTGACACCGACCACCTCGCCGACGAGCCCGAGGTCGACCTGCTCTCCGTCGACGACCGCCGAGCGCTTCTGCGCGGTGAAGAGGTTGGCGTCCTCGCCGGACATGCCGACGGCCAGGGCCCCGTGCGCGTTGAGGAGGCCGACCAGCTCGCGCCCGACCTGGCCGACGAGCACCATACGGACCACCTCCATGGTCTCCGGCGTGGTCACGCGCAGGCCGCCCTTGAACTCGGACACCAGCCCGACGCGCTTGAGCATCGCGCTGATCTGCGGCCCGCCGCCGTGCACGACGACCACCCGGACGCCGCACCGCCGCAGGAACACCACGTCGGAGACGAACGCCTCCTGCAGCACGCGGCTCGTCATCGCGTTCCCGCCGTACTTGATGACCATGGTCGTGCCGGCGTACTTCTCCAGCCACGGCAGCGCCTCGACGAGGACGCCGGCCTTCTCGTACGCCGCGGTCTGCGCGGCCGTCGTGCGGATGAGGTTCGGGCTCATGAGGAGTACTCCGCGTTCTCCTTCACGTAGTCGTACGTGAGGTCGTTGGTCCAGAGGGTGGCGCTGGCATCGCCGGCGCCCAGGTCGATCTCGACGAGCACGTCGCGCCCTACGAGCGGAACGAGCGACCGGTCCTCGCCGAGGGCACCCTGGGCGAACACGGTGACACCGTTGAAGCTGACGCTCACCTGGTCGGGGTCGAACGTGGCACTCGATGTGCCCGCGGCGGCCAGGACGCGGCCCCAGTTGGGGTCGTCGCCGAAGATGGCGCACTTGAACAGGTTCGAGCGGGCCACCGCGCGGGCCACGTCGAGGGCGTCCGCCTCGGAGTCGGCGTGCGTGACGAGGATCTCGATGTCGTGCTTGGCGCCCTCCGCGTCGGTGATGAGCTGCCGGGCGAGCGACCCGCAGACGCCGGTGAGGGCCTGGGTGAACTCATCGATATCGGGGGCGTGACCCGACGCCCCGTTGGCCATCAGGATGACCGTGTCGTTGGTCGACATGCAGCCGTCGGAGTCCGTGCGGTCGAAGGTGAGGCCGGTCGCCTTCCGGAGGGCGGCATCGGCGTCGGTGGCGTCGATCACGGCATCGGTGGTGACGACGACCAGCATCGTGGCGAGAGCCGGCGCCAGCATGCCGGCGCCCTTGGCCATGCCGCCGACGGTCCAGCCGGCCTCGGAGGTGACGACGGCCTGCTTGCTGACGGTGTCGGTCGTCATGATGGCGCGCGCGGCGTCCGGGCCGCCCTGCGGGCTCAGCGCGTGCGCCGCCGTCGAGATGCCGGCCGCGACGGCGTCCATCGGCAACCGGACGCCGATGAGGCCGGTCGAGCACACGGCCACCTTGTCGGGGCTGGTGTGCACGGCGGACGCCGTCAGCTCGGCCATGGTGCGCGCGTCGACCAGGCCGTCGGGGCCGGTGCAGGCGTTGGCGCCGCCGGAGTTGAGGACGACCGCGTCGAGCCGGCCGTCGGCCAACGCGTCGATCGACCAGACCACGGGCGCCGCCTGGAAGCGGTTCGAGGTGAAAACGCCGGCGGCTACCCGGTGGGGGCCGGTGTTGACGACGAGGGCCAGATCGGGTTTCCCGGTGGCCTTGATGCCAGCGCTGATCCCGGCGGCGGTGAACTGGCTGGCTGCGGTGACGCTCACGGTGCGACTCCCCACGCGGTGAGGCCCCGGGTCTCGGGCAAGCCGAGGGCGATGTTCATGGACTGCACGGCACCGCCCGCGGTGCCCTTCGTGAGGTTGTCGAGCGCTGCGACCGCCACGATGCGGCCCGCCGCCTCGTCGACGGTCACCTGCACTTGAACGTGGTTGCTGCCCAGCACGGACTGCGTCATCGGCCACTGCCCCTGCGGCAACAGGTGGACGAAGGGCTCGTCGGCGTAGAAGTCGGCGTAGGCGGCGCGGACGTCGCCCGCCGAGGCTGACCCGCAGAGCGGGGCCGTGACGGTCGCGAGGATGCCTCGGGACATCGGCACCAGCACGGGCGTGAACGACAGGGTCGGGTTGTCGGCCCCGAGGAGGCGGAAGTTCTGCAGCATCTCGGGCGTGTGGCGGTGGCCGCCGCCGACCCCATAGGCGGACGCCGACCCCATCAGCTCGGCGCCCAGAAGGTGGGGCTTGAGCGCCTTACCGGCGCCGGAGGGCCCGGTGGGGGCGACGACGACCGTGTCGTGGGCGTCGGTGTGGCCGGCGACGATGGCCGGGGCGAGCGCAAGCGTCACGGTCGTCGGGAAGCAACCCGGGACGGCGATCCGCTTCGTGCCCGCGAGCACGGCGCGCTGGCCGGGCAGTTCGGGCAGGCCGTAGGGCCACGTGCCGGCGTGGGGCGTCCCGTAGAACTGCTGCCAGTCGTCGGCGGAGGACAACCGGAAGTCGGCGCCGGCGTCGACGACCAGCACGTCGGCGTCCAACTGCGCCGCCACCTCGGCGGAGGCGCCGTGGGGCAGGGCGAGGAAGACGACGTCGTGACCCGCGAGGTTCTCGACGGTGGTGTCGGCGACGACCTTCTCGGCGAGCGAGCTCAGATGAGGCTGGTGCTCGCCGAGGCGGGAGCCGGCGGAGGACTTGGCCGTGAGCGCGCCGATCTCGATGTTGTCGCGCACGCTGAGCAGGCGGAGGATCTCTCCCCCGGCGTAGCCGGTGCAGCCGGCAACCGCGATCCGTGTCGTCATGCGCATGATCATGCACGACTTCGCATGATTATGCCAATCGACCCCGGCGGCGTCCGAGGTGTGAGCGGGTGGGTTGGGCCAGGGACGCCTCCAGCGCGAAGACCGCGCCCTACCATGACCTCGTGAGCGCGACCCAGCGGAGGGTCTTCCGGCCACTGCGGCGGCCGCAACGCACGCTCGCGCTCTGGATCGCCGCCGCGACAGCGGTCACGCTCGTCGGCACGGTCGGCTACATGCTGCTGGAGGGCTGGACCTTCCTCGACTCGCTCTACATGACCGTGAACACCCTGGCCACCGTCGGGTTTCGCGAGATCGAGCCCATGCACCCGCCCGGGCTCATCTGGACCATGGCTCTGTCCGTGGCGGCGGTCGTCCTGATCTTCGGGACCGTGGGAGTCGTGGCCGAGACGATGCTGGCCGACATCGCCAGCGGCCGGAGAGAGGAACGACGCATGCAGAAACGCATCGACCTGCTCAGTGGGCACGTGATCGTGTGCGGGTTCGGGCGCGTGGGCGCCCAGGTGTCCGAGGAACTGCGCGCGGCCGGTCAGGACGTGGTCGTCTCCGACGTCGACGAGGAATCCCTCGGCCGGGCGGCCACCGCCGGCTTCCTCTTCGTGCACGGCGACTACACCACGGACGACGTGCTGCGCCGAGCCGGCATCGAACGCGCCCGCGTGCTCGTCAGCTGTATCGACAACGACGCCAACTCGGTGTTCGTGACCCTCACCGCCCGCGCGCTCAACCCCGACCTGTTCCTGATCGGCCGGGCCGGAACAGCCTCCGTCGTCAGCAAGCTGCGCCAAGCAGGTGCCAACCGTGCGGTCTCGCCCTATGTGATGGCCGGACGCCGCATCATCGAACTCGCGCTGCGCCCCGGCGTCGTGGACTTCATCGACCAGGCCCTCTCCCCCGGCCAGCCGACCTTCTCGATGGAGGAACTGGAGATCAGGCCTGCGAGCCCGCTCATCGGCCGGACCGTCGGCGACCTGCGTGCCCTCGGCGTGTTCACGCTCGCCATCATGACCGGGCCGCGCGCCTACGCTGCGAGCCCACCCGACGACCGTGCGCTCGGAGCGGGCATGCGACTCATCGTGTCCGGTCCGAGCGACCAGATCGGCACCCTCGCCGACGCGGCGCAAGGCTGACCTCGACGGCGTCCGGGTGGCCACAAGCCGGCGCCGGACAGTAAACTGCTTTGCTGGAGTGCCGGGAAGTCTGGTCGGCCGGGAGGATCTCCCGTGACGACGAACCACAACCCGAACGGACCCGCATGACCCAACCACCGACCCCCGCGCGCCGCCGACGCATCCTCGAGCCCGGCAGCTACGGTGAGTTCCTCCGCGTCGGCGCCATCCTCCGCAAGGAGACGACCGGCGGTCTGCTGCTCATGGTCGCGGCGCTGCTGGCTGTCGTGCTGGCCAACTCACCGCTGGCCGACGGCTACTTCGCGGTGCGCGACACCCCTGTGGGCTTCGACCCCTGGCACCTCCGCCTGACCATCGGCCACTGGGCGGCCGACGGGCTGCTCGCCGTGTTCTTCTTCCTCGTGGGGCTGGAGCTCAAGCACGAGTTCGTGGCCGGTGACCTGCGCGATCCGGCACGCGCGTCGGTGCCCATGGTCGCGGCGGCGGCCGGCGTCGCGGTGCCCGCGCTCATCTACGCCGCGATCAACCTGGCCAACCCGACGTCGCTGGGCGGCTGGGCGATCCCGGCGGCGACCGACATCGCGTTCGCCGTCGCCGTGCTCGCCCTCATCGGCACCCACCTGCCCGCTGCCCTGCGCGTCTTCCTGCTCACCCTCGCCGTCGTGGACGACCTCATCGCGATCCTCATCATCGCCCTCTTCTACACCGCCGAGGTGCACCTGACGCCGCTGCTCCTGTTCGTCCTGCCGGTCGCCGGGTACGCCTGCCTCGTGCAGCGCTTCCCCGCATTCTTCGCCACCCGCCGGTGGGCGCCCTGGCTGATCCTGCTGCCGCTCGGCTTCGTGGCGTGGGCCTTCCTGCACGCGTCGGGCATCCACGCGACCATCGCGGGCGTGGTGCTCGGATTCACCGTCCCCGTCCTGCGCAAGGACGGCCGCGACGGCCCCGGCCTGGCCCGGACCTTCGAGCACCTGTACCGGCCCCTCTCGACCGGCATCGCGGTGCCCGTGTTCGCCTTCTTCTCCGCCGGCGTCGCCGTGGGCGGGCTCGGCGGTCTGGCGCACGCCATCGGGACGCCGGTCGCGCTCGGCATCATCGGCGGACTGGTGCTGGGCAAGCCCCTCGGCATCGTGACCGCGACCTTCATCATGACCCGCTTCACCCGCGCGTCGCTCGACGCGTCCCTGCGCTGGATCGACCTGGCCGGCGTCGGCCTGCTGGCCGGGATCGGGTTCACGGTGTCGCTCCTCGTCGGCGAGCTCAGCTTCGGACTTGGCAGCCCCTACAACGATGCCGCGAAGGTGGGCGTCCTCGTCGCATCGGTCGTCGCCGCGCTGGCCGCGGCCGTCGTCCTCGTGCCCCGCAACCGGCGCTACCGGCGGCTCGCCCTGGCCGAGGTGGCGGACGCCGACGCCGACGGCGTCCCGGACGCGTTCGACACCGCGCCGGACGATCCCCGCCGAGCCTGAGGGTGCGGGCCTTCGTGCCGAGGGCCTCAGTCCTGGCGGGAGAGATCGGTGGTGTGGACGAGCAACTCGCCGGCGGCGTCGCACTCGTCGAGGTCGACCCACGCGTGCAGCGCCCAATCATGGTTGCCGGCCGGGTCGGCGACGATCTGGGTGACCTGCCACGTGCGGCCCCGCTCCTCGACCACGAAGAACCGGGGACCGCGGGCGTCGGCGTCCGTGCCGACCTCGTCATGTTCGGCGTAGTAGGCGTCGAGGGCGGCGTCCCAATCGGTGCGGGTCATGATGACCTGCTGGCCCGTTTCGAGGGCGGCGAGCGTGTCGAGGTCGTCTGCGGCCATGAGCTCGATGCGGCGCCACAGGGCATTGCGGACGAGCACGCGGAACGCGCGCTCGTTCCCCGTGACGGGCCGGGCAGGTGGCGGCGGGGCGTCGTCACCGGACGCCGCCGGCTCGCCCATGAGCCCCGCCAGTTTCGTCCACTCGTCGAGGAGCGAGGAGTCGACCAGGCGGACGACCTCGCCCAGCCAGGCGATCAGGTCGGCCAACTCGGGGGTGCGGGACGCCTCGGGCACGGTCTGGCGCAGGGCGCGCCAGGCGTCGGAGAGGTAGCGGAGGAGGAGACCCTCGGAGCGCTGCACCTTGTAATGGGCGACGAACTCGCCGAAGGTCATGCCGCGGGCGTACATGTCACGGACGATCGCCTTCGGTGACACCGGGGTCTCGTTGAGCCACGGGTGGGCGACGGCGTACCGGGAGTGGAGATGTTCGAGGTGCTCGCCGAGGGGCTGCGGCCAGGTGACGCCGTCGAGGATCTCCTGGCGCTCGTCGAACTCGACGCCGTCGGCCTTGAGCTCGGCGACCACCTCGCCGCGGGCCCGGAACTGCTGGGCGAGCAGGATGACCATGGGGTTCTCCAGCGTCGCCTCGATGACGCTGACCACGTCGAGGGCGTAGGTGGGGGCGTCCGGGTTGAGGGTCTCGATGGCGGCGAGGGCGAACGCGCTGAGGGGCTGGTTGAGGGCGAAGTCGCGCTGCAGATCGACGTTCAGGGCGTAGTGGCGACCGCCCGGGGTCGGCTCGTCGAGGCGCACGACGACGCCCGCGCGCACGAGCGAGCGGGCGAGCTGGGCGGCGCGCTTGACGAGCCGGCGGCGTCCGACCGGGTCGGGATGGGTGGAATCGATGAGGCGCAGCACGGCGGTGCCGGTGTCGGCGTCGCGCTGCAGGAGGTTGAGCAACAGGGCGTGGCTCACCTTCAGGCGGGGGTGGAGCTCCTCGGGCTGGGACTCGATGAGCCGGGTGAACGTGGACTCGGTGTAATTGACGAAGTCTGTGGGCGGCTGCTTGCGGCGGACCGAGCGGAGCTTCTTGGGGTCGTCGGCGAACTTGGCGAGGATGCGGGCGTTCTCGACCTCGTGCTCGGGCGCCTGGGCGACGACGTACCCGACCGTGTCGAAGCCGGCCCGACCGGCCCGCCCAGCGATCTGGTGGAACTCGCGGCTGCGGAGAACACGCTGGCGGCGTCCGTCGAACTTGGTGAGGGCGCTGAAGAGGACGGTCCGGATGGGGACGTTGATGCCGACACCGAGGGTGTCCGTGCCGCAGATGACCGCGAGGAGGCCGCGCTGGGCGAGGCGCTCGACGAGGCGGCGGTAGCGGGGCAGCATGCCGGCGTGGTGGACGGCGATGCCGGCGCGGAGCAGTTTCTGCAGCGTCGTGCCGAAGCCGCCGGCGAAGGCGAACCCACGCAGGGCGTCGGTCAGTTCGGCACGACGGGAGGCGTCCGGGATGCCCTGGCTGAGGAGCGCCTGGGCGCGCTCGACCGACGCAGCCTGCGTGCCGTGGACGACGTAGACGGGCGCCTGGTGGGTCTCGACGAGCGTGGCGATGGTCTCGTGAATGGGCTCGAGCGACCAGCTGAAACTGAGCGGGACGGGCCGCTCGGCGCCCCCGACGATGGCCGTCTCGCGGCCGGTGGTGGCCGTGAGCCGGGCCGCGAGGCGGGTGACGTCGCCGAGGGTGGCGGACATGATGAGGAACTGCGCCTGCGGAAGTTCGACCAGGGGCACGTGCCAGGCCCAGCCGCGGTCCGGATCGGCGACGAAGTGGAACTCGTCGGCGACGACCTGCCCGACGTCGGCGTCCGCCCCCTCGCGGAGGGCTAGGTTGGCAAGGATCTCGGCGGTGCAGCAGACGATGGGGGCGTCGGGGTTGACCGACGCGTCTCCGGTCACCATGCCGACGTTGTCCGCCCCGAACGTGTCGACCAGCGCGAAGAACTTCTCGCTGACGAGCGCCTTGATCGGCGCCGTGTAGAAGGTGCGCACACCGCGGGCGAACGCCGCGAAGTGAGCGGCGGTGGCGATGAGCGTCTTGCCGGAGCCCGTGGGCGTCGTGACGACGACGTTGGCCCCCACGAGGAGTTCGAGCAGCGCCTCCTCTTGGTGGGGGTAGAGCGTGAGCCCCTGCGCCGTCGCCCAGGCGACGAAGCCCGTCTCGAGGTCGTCCGGGTCGGCGCCGCCGCCGGGCGGCAGGAAGTCGGTGATGAGCATGGCCCACCCATCCTTCCACGGCCGCCGCGTGCCCGCCCTCAACGCGTCCTGCGGGGGTGGGAACCACACCGTCGAGTGGCTTTCGTGCGGTCATCGGCGCCCAGACGGACGAAGACCACTCCGTGGCGTGGGTCTGCGATGCCCTCAGGGTGGGAGGATGGCGGCCATGCGGACCGGTCGCTCGCCCCTGCACCCCTCGCACCCCGGCGCCGTCGTCGGGGCGCTCTGCTCGGTGTTCGCCCTCGGCCTCACCGCGTGCAGCACAACCGCCACGCCGAGCACGCTCGCCCCCACCCCTACGGTGTCCACCACCACGGCCAGCGCACCGACGGCGTCCACGACGCCCACGGCCTTCCCCACGCCGAGCGAGACACCCACGCCCACGCCCACACCGACACCGACACCGACGCCCACGCCCACGCCGACGGCGTCCGGACTCGCGGCCTGCCCGGCCTCGGACGGGGAGCAGGTGAAGAGTGCGCCCGGACAGGGCAAGACGGTGGCGCTGACGTTCGACGACGGCCCGAGCGACTTCACCCTCGAGGTGGCCGACGTGCTGGCGGCCGAGGGCGTCCATGCCACGTTCTTCGTCACGGGAGAGCATGCGGCCGCCCACCCGGACATCGTCCGCACGCTGGCGCAGCGCGGCCACCTCGTCGGCACGCACTCGATGGAGCACCGCTACCCCAAGCAGGTCAGTGGCGGTTGGACGACGGCTTACGTGACCGGGCAGATCACGGACGCCCGCGCCACCGTGAGCGCGCTGACGGGCGACCCAGCGTGCTTCTTCCGGCCACCCGGCGGCTTCCTCGACCATGTGCCCGCCGCGGCCCGCGCCACCGACGTGGCCGTCGTGATGTGGAGCGTCGATTCTCTCGACTGGAAGCAGCCCGCCAGCACGACCCGGTCAGCCACCGCCGCCATCGTCGATCGGGCCACCACGACCGGCGGCGCCAAACACCCCATCGTCCTGTTCCACGACGGCAAGGCGAGCGGGGAGTCCGACGCGAGAGTGTCCCCCAACCGCTCCAACACGGTCGCCGCACTGCCCGAGGTCATCGCCTGGTACCGCGATCACGGCTACACGTTCGTCCGCATGGACGGGGCGTCCTAACCGACGCCGGCCGGGGCCCGTGGGGCTCCGGCCGGCGTGTGCGTGTGCAGCGGTGCGGTCACGCGCGCAGTTCGGCCCCCCAGTCGGACGCCGCCCGCGCGACCGCCGCATCCCGGGCCGAGGCGACCTCGGCGTCGGTGAGCGTCCGATCGGCGGCGCGGAAGCGGAGCGCGAACGCCACCGACTTCTTGCCTTCGGGCACCGGCTGGCCGGTGTAGACGTCGAACAGGCGCACCGACTCGAGCAGCTCACCCGCGCCGGCCGCCAGGGCCGCCTGCAGGTCGGCGGCCGGCACGCCGGCCTCCACGACGAGCGCGACGTCCTCCTTCACGACGGGGTGCGTCGACAAGGACGCCACCTCGCCCGCCTCGCCGGCGCGGGAGAGGAGGAGGTCGAGGTCGAGCTCGAGCGCCGCCGTCCGCGCGGGGAGGCCGAACGCCTTGACGACGCTCGGATGCAGCTCCCCCGCATGACCCACGACGACCCCACCGACGATGAGTCCCGCGCAGCGTCCGGGGTGCCACGGCATGACGGACGCCGCCGCGCGCGTCAGGTCGACGCCCACGGTGTTCCCCACGATGTCAGAAAGGCCGAACACCTGCTGCCAGCCCGCGGGCTGGGCCGGAGCGTTCCAGCCGGCCGGGAGCCAGTCGCCCGTCACGACCGCCGCCAGGTGACGCGGCTGGTCGGGCAGCGTGGCCTCGATGGCGGCTAGCTCCGCATCGGAGGGGCGAACGGCCACGCCGGGCAGCGGCGTCGGCTCGTCGCCGACGTCGAAGTACACGCGGCCGGCCTCGAACAGCGCCACGTCCTCGACGCCCCGCGACGCGTTCCGCGCGAGCGCCCCGAACAGCCCCGGCAGGATCGACGTGCGCAGCACCGGCGCCGTGTCGGCAAGCGGATTCGCGAGACGCACCGCCCGCCGCCGCCGGTCGTCGGCGGGGAGCCCGAGGGCGTCGGCGTCGGTCTCGGCGACCCACGGGAACGTAAGCACCTCCACGAACCCGGCCGTCGCGATCGCCCGCGTGAGCGCCCGGCGCAGCTGCTGCTCGCGCGTGTACCCGCGGCCCGCCGGCGCCGTGGGCACCACCGAGGGCAGCTGGTCGTAACCGATCTTGATGCCCACCTCCTCGACGTAGTCGTACGGGTCGACGAGGTCTCCGCGCCACGTGGGCGGGGTGAGGGTGAGGGTCTCGCCCTCCCGCTCGACCGTCACCCCGGACGCCGTCAGGATGTCGACCACCCGGTCGGCGGGCGCCGGCATGCCGAGAATGCGTTCGGGCAGGTCGGCGGCGATGGTCTGTGTCGGCATCGCGGGGACTCCGCCGGCGACGGTCTCGGCGACCAGCGTGCCGCCCCCCAGGGCGACGAGCAGATCGACCACGCGCCGCGCGGCACCGTAGGCGGCAGCCGGGTCGACGTAGCGCTCGAACCGTCGGGACGCCTCGCTCAGCAGCTTGTGGCGCCGCGACGTGCGCGCGATCGCGATCGGATCGAAGTGCGCCGCCTCCACGACGATGCGGGTCGTCGTGTCGCGCAGCTCGGTGTTCTCCCCGCCCATGACGCCCGCGAGGCCGATGGCCCCGGTGCCGTCGGTGATGAGCAGGTCCTCGGGGTCGAGCGTGCGCGTCGCCCCGTCGAGCGTGACGAGGGTTTCCCCCGCTTCCGCGCGCCGGACGACGATCGGCCCGGCGAGGGCGTCCGCGTCGTAGCAGTGGTTCGGCTGGCCGGTCTCGAGCATCACGTAGTTCGAGATGTCGACCGCGAGCGAGATCGACCGCATGCCGCAGGCAGCCAGCCGCTGCTTCATCCAGGCCGGGCTGGGCACAGACGGGTCCACACCCTCGACCGTGAGCGCCACGAACAGCGGGCACGCGTCCGATTCCAGCCGGATCGGGTAGCCGCCCTGGGACGCGGCCGGCGTCACCTGGGTGATCGGATCGGTGAACCCGACCCCCAACGCCTGGGCCGCCTCGCGCGCGAGACCGCGCACCGACAGGCAGTAGCCCATGTCGGAGGTGATCGGCATGTCGAGCACCTCGTCAACCACACCCATCGCCGCCAACGCAGGGGCGCCGAGCGCCCAGGGCTCACCGGCGTCCGTCGTCGCGGGCAGCACGATGATGCCGGAGTGGTCCTCGCCGATGCCCAGCTCGTCCTCGGCGCAGATCATGCCGTCGGAGACGTGGCCATAGGTCTTGCGCGACCCGATCTCGAACCCGCCGGGCAGCGTCGTTCCCGGCAGCGCCACGACCACGTGGTCGCCCGCGGCGAAGTTCAGCGCACCGCAGATGACGCCGCGCGGCCAGTACTCCCCCGCCTCGGACACGAGGGCCGAGACCGTCTCGCCGGAGCGCAGGGGCCCGGGGGCGGCGTCCGGAGCGAGCTCCGGGCCGACATCGACGTGGCACCAGCGGATGGTCTTGCCATTCTTCTGGGGCTCCTCGACGAAGTCCACGGCGCGGCCGATCACGAGCGGTCCCGTGATGTCGCCGCCGATCGACTCGACGCGCTCCACCTCCAGCCCGGCCCGGACCAGCGCCTCGGCCAGCTCACGGCCGGTCAGCCCGGCCGGCAGCGCGGCGTACTCGCCGATCCATCCCTTCGTGGCCCGCATTAGCGTCCCTCTCCCTTCAACGACCGGCTGAACCGCACGTCGCCCTCGACCATGTCGCGCATGTCCTCGGCGTTGTTGCGGAACATGAGCGTCCGCTCGATACCCATGCCGAACGCGAACCCGGAATACTCGTCCGGGTCGACGCCCGCCGCGCGCAACACGCGCGGGTTGACGACGCCACAGCCGCCCCACTCGATCCAACCCTCGCTGCGGCACGTGCGACAGGGGGCGTCCGGGTTGCCGACGGAGGCGCCGTGGCAGACGAAGCACTCCAGATCCATCTCGGCGCTCGGCTCGGTGAACGGGAAGTAGTTCGGCCGGAACCGGGTCTTGACATCGCCGAACATCGCCCGCGCCAGGTGGTCGAGCGTGCCCTTGAGGTGGGCCAGCGTGATGCCCTTGTCGACCACAAGGCCCTCGATCTGGTGGAACGCCGGCACGTGGGTGGCGTCGAACTCGTCCGAGCGGAACACCTTGCCGGGGCACACCACGTAGACGGGCAGCTCGCGGTTGAGCAACGCCCGCACCTGCACCGGCGACGTGTGCGTCCGCAGGACCCGGTGGCTACCCGCCGGCTCGACGAACAGCGTGTCGGTCTCGGCACGCGCCGGGTGATCGGGGTGCAGGTTGAGGGCGTCGAAGTTCATCCACTCCGCCTCGACCTCGGGACCCTCCGCGATCTCCCAGCCCATCGCGACGAACACGTCCCCCATAAGGTCCATGAGCCCGGTGATCGGGTGAATCGCCCCCTGCGGCGCCAGCGCCACCGGCAGAGTCACGTCGACGGCCTCCTGCGTGAGCGCCCGCTCGAGCTCGGCGGCCTCGATCTGCGTGGTGCGTTCAGCGAGCGCCGCGTTGATGCGACCCCGCGCCGCACCCATGCGCTGGCCGGCGTCCCGACGGGCAGCCGGCGGCAGCGCGCCGATCTCGCGGTTGGCCAGCGCGATCGGCGACCTCTCGCCGGTGTGGGCCAACCGCGCCTGCTTGAGTGCACCGCTGTCGGACGCCGCCGCGAACGCAGCCAGCGCATCCGCGACGTAGCCGGCCAACGATTCCTCGCTCAGCGCGGCCACTTCCTTGGGGTCATAGGTGTCGTTCGGCCCCGACATGGGCCCTCCTTGCTCGGTCAACGTTTCAGTTCTTCTTCGCGGGCTGGGTCTTCGTCGCGTGCTGCGCGGACGCCGACGCGTACAGACACACGGCCGCGGCGGTCGCGAGGTTCAGCGACTCCGCATGCCCGTAGATCGGCACCGCCACGGTCGCATCGGCCAGCTCGGCGTGCTCCAGGGGCAGCCCCCACGCCTCGTTGCCCATGACCCACGCGGTCGGCTGGGCGAGGGCATCCCCGAGATCGGTGAGGTCGGTGCCGATGGCGCCGTCGGTCGCGAACACCTGCAGGCCGGCGTCCCGACACGCGACGATGGCGTCGGCCAACTCCACGCCGACGACCAGCGGCAGGTGGAACATGCTACCCACCGACGCCCGCACCGCCTTCGGGTTGTAGACCTCGACCGAGCCGGACGTGAACACGACGGCGTCCGCCCCGAACGAGTCCGCACAACGGATGACGGTGCCGGCATTGCCGGGGTCGCGGATCTGCGCGCAGATCACGACGAGCCTCGCCCCTGAATCGGTGCCGAGCACGTCGGCCAGCGGCACGTCGAGCTGCTTGGAGACCGCGACGATGCCCTGCGGCGTCACCGTGTCGGTGAGCGTCGCGAGGTTCTGTTCGCTCACCGCATACACCAGGACGCCGGCGGCGCGGGCGTCCTCGACGAGATCGACGTTCTCGCGCGCCTGTGCCCAGCGCACGAACAGCGATTCGACCAGCCCGGGGGTGCGTAGCGCCTCGCGCACCGCCTGCCGGCCCTCCACGAGAAACCGGCCAGTCGCCTTGCGCTCCTTGCGGCGCTGCAGCTTGCGGGCGTCGGCCAACACCGACTTGCTGGGTTCGTCCAGTTCGAGACGTTCGCTCGTCATGACAGTCCTTCCGAATGAATCCGCGATCACATTGCCACACCCGACGCAACCCCGCACCGACCGCGGCGGCGGCGTCCGGACATGCGCGCGCGGCAGCCCAGGGCGAGGGGCCCCAAGCTGCCGCGCGGCGTTGGTGAGTCTCAGGCGGCTGCAGGCTGGTTGGCCTTGGCCAGCTCGACGAGCGAGGCGAAGGTCGCCTCGTCGTTGACGGCCAGGTCAGCCAGGATCTTGCGGTCGACCTCAACGCCGGCGGCCTTGAGGCCCGAGATAAATCGGTTGTACGTCATGCCGTTGGCGCGGGCCGCGGCGTTAATGCGCTGGATCCACAGGGAGCGGAAGTCGCCCTTCTTGTCCTTGCGGTGCGCGTAGCTGTACGTGTAGCTGTGGAGCAGCTGCTCCTTCGCCTTGCGGTACAGGCGCGAGCGCTGCCCGCGGTAGCCGGACGCCTGGTCCAGTACCTCTCGGCGCTTCTTCTTCGCGTTCACGGAACGCTTGACGCGAGCCATGGTGGTTCTCCTTGGTGCTTGTCGGTGGGTCGGGGAGGGAGGCTCAGAGGCCGAGAAGGCGCTTGGCCTTCTTGACGTCGGCCTGGGCGAGCTCGACGTCGTTGCTCAGGCGGCGGGTGCGCGTGGTGGGCTTGTGCTCGTTGAGGTGCCGCTTGCCCGCACGCTGGCGCATGAGCTTGCCGCTCCCGGTGACCCGGATGCGCTTCTTGGCACCGGAGTGCGTCTTCATCTTCGGCATGTCGCCGCTCTCTTTCTCTTCTCGTGCCGGACCCGGTTGCGGGCCCGGAGGCTGGTGGGGTTGCGGGGCTTACAGATCGATGTCGGGGTCGAGGTTGTCGGCCGGCCCGCGCTTGCGCTTGGGCTGGGCGGCCGCCTGGTGTGCGGCTCGCTGCTCGGCGGCCTCACGGGCCTCTGCCTCGGCGTCGGCCGCACGCTGTTCGGCCTTGGCGGCCTTCGCCGCCTTCTCCTCGGCGCGGGCCTCGGCCTTGCGCCGCGTCGGGGCCAGCACCATGAGCATGTTGCGGCCGTCCTGCCGCGGCTGGCTCTCGACGCTGCCGTCTTCGGCGACGTCGTCAGCCAGGCGCTTCAACAGGTTGAAGCCGAGTTCCGGGCGGCTCTGCTCGCGGCCACGGAACATGATGGTGATCTTCACCTTGTCGCCGCCGCGGAGGAATCGGACCACGTGGCCCTTCTTGGTCTCGTAATCGTGGTCGTCGATCTTCGGGCGGAGCTTCATCTCCTTGATCACCGTGTTGGCCTGGTTGCGTCGGCTCTCGCGCGCCTTCTGGGCGCTCTCGTACTTGAACTTGCCGTAGTCCATGAGCTTCGCTACCGGCGGACGGGCCTGCGGCGCGACCTCGACCAGGTCGAGATCGGCCTCGCGTGCCAGTCGCAGCGCGTCGTCAATGCGCACGATGCCCACCTGCTCGCCGTTCGGGCCGACCAGGCGTACCTCGTTCACATGGATGCGCTCGTTGATGCGCGGTTCAGTGCTGATGGGTTTTCCTTCCCTCATGCTTCTCGGGTGTTCGGGTGAACCGAAAAGGGCTTCCGCAGCATGCGGAAGCCCAAGCCACACGGCACTCGCCCTGAACTGTAGGGGCACCGAAACCCTCGCGGCTCTGGGCCGGAAGGGTGGGAGCTTGGCCACTCCACTTGCCACGAACGCACCCTCGCGGGTGGTCGAACCGCTCCATCATACCGGACGCCGTTGCCGCGCCCCTAATCGCCCCTCATCGCCGACGGTGGTCGCAGGCCCCAGGCGTGTGCGGGTCCGTGCTGCGCAATGCGCGCCCCCGCACTGGTTGTGCAGCACGGGAGTGCACACGAGGCGTCCGGACCCTCCCCCGGCACCGACGCGAGGGCCTTCGGCGCTCAGTCGGAGAGCACGACCCAGCCGAAGCCGCCGTCGACGAGTTCCACGAGGCGGTGGCCCTCCCCCAGGTGTGCCAGCACGTCGCCCTCCACCACCACCGACGCCGGGCCCGCGAGGTCGACCACGATCGCGGTCGAGCCCGTCTCGGCGGCGGTCGCCGCAACATCGTCCAGCGTGCACGGCACAGGCCGGGCCTCGGGGTGCCAGGCCTGCAAGGCGTCCAGCCCGGTGAACACCGGCACCGCGGTCGCCCCGGACGCCGAGGTCACGAGCACCACCGCCATCTCCGCGTGCCGGCCGGGGTCGGGCCCCTGCCCGGACTCGTCCCCGCTCGCCACGATCGGCAGCAGGAACCGCGCGCTGCACAGTTCCACGATGGCCCGTTGGTAGGCCAGACCGTCTGTGTAGGCCTCCGCCAGCAACGCCCGCACCCGGGGATCCGGCGCACCCGTGTCACCGGCGAAGGAGGCGTTGGGCTGTCCGAGGGTACGCACGGCGTCCACCGTACTGGCGTGGGGCCCTACAGTGGGCACCATGGATCCCAACGTGCTCCACCTGGTCGTCGCGGCTGCCTCGACGCTGGCGTTCGTCGTCGTCACCGCGCTGATCTGGCGGCGCGCCCAGGTGAAGACGGTGTTCTGGTGGATCGGCCTCACCCTGCTTCCGTTCGGCCTCTACCTGCTCGGGCTCGCCCCGGCGATCCAGGGTGCCGTGGACACGCTGACCGCGTGGGCGACCAGCCTCACGTTCACCCCGCTCGTCTGGACCGGCGTCGTGCTCGCCGGCCTGTCCGCCCTGCTCATGCTCGGCAGCCGACTCATCCCGTCGGAGTCCTTCGCCGATCGCCGCGCCGCCCGCAAGGAAGCGGCCAAGCAGCCGCAGACGGCGTCCGGACGCCCCTCGTCGCGGCCCCCGGCCACCGCGAGCGACCGCCGCGCGGTCACGTCCAACCGAACCGCGCCCACCCCGACGCCGCAGGCCTCGCCCAAGCCCGCCCAGGCCGCGGGTTCCAGCCAGGACGCCGAGTTCGACGAGATCGCCGACATCCTCCGCAAGCGCGGCATCAACTGAGCGCGCGCCCCTGGAAGCTCAGGAGGCCGCCGCGTACCGGGCGTGCAGTTCGCGCAGCGTCGCGACATCGGCGTCCACGTGTCCCCGGTCGACGCGCTGCAGGCCGACGAGGGGATGGTCGACGGTGCCGAGTTCGAGGAACGCCCACGCATCCCCCGGCCGGTAGCGCACCGACGCGATGTCACCCCAGGCCACCTGGTGCACGCGGAGCCCGTTGCGGAACCGGACGCCCCCCGGCCCGGCCTTCACCCAGCACCCGGCCATGGACCACACGATCGCGAGCATCACGACCACGAAGAACACCAGCGTCGCCAGCTGGAAGCCCGTGAACTGCACCCGGATCGCCTGCGGCAGCGCGAACCAGCCGAACAGCGCCATGCCCGGCAGGAGGACGGTCCAGATCGTCGCGTGCCGCCGGAGCACCCGCGGGTAGGCCGAGAACTCGCCGAAGCCGGCGGCGTCGGGCGAGCTCACAGCCGGCACGCCGCGATGTCGGTGACGAGGATGCCCTCGGCGCCCACGTCCCACAGCTCGTCCATGAGGCGGGGGGCGTCGGCGGCCGGGATCATCGCCCGCACGGCCAGCCAGCCCTCCCGGGCGAGATGCGACACGGTCGGCGAATCGATGCCGGGCGTGATCGCGCAGGCGGCGTCCAGCTTCTCGGCGCGGATGTTGTAGTCGACCATCTTGTAGTTGCGCGCCGTCATGACGCCGGACAGGCGGCGCAGCAGCAGGTCGAGGCCGGCGGGGCGCCCGGCGCCGCGCGGCTGGATGAGGATGGCCTCGCTGATGAGGATGGGCTCGCCGAACATCTCCAGCCCGGCGCGCTTCAGCGTCGAGCCCGTCTCGACGACGTCGGCCACGGCGTCCGCGACCCCGAGCCGCACCGCCGACTCGACGGCCCCGTCCAGCTTGATGAGCCGCGCCTCGACGCCGCGCTCGGCCAGCCAGGCGCCGAGCAGCCCCGGGTAGCTCGTCGCGACGCGCTTGCCGGCCAGGTGCTGCGGCGTCCAGTCGGACGCCGCCGGTGCGGCGAAGCGGAACTTCGTGCCGCCGAAGCCCAGCGCCACGACCTCCTCGGCGTCGGCGCCCGAGTCGAGCAGCATGTCGCGGCCCGTGAAGCCGAGGTCGAGCGTGCGCTCCCCCACGTAGGTCGCGATGTCGCGCGGGCGCAGGTAGTAGAACTCGACCCCGTTGTCGTTGTCCAACAGGACGAGGTCCTTGGAGTCGGTGCGCTGCTTGTAGCCGGCCTCGGTCAGCATGTGCGTCGTCGCCTCGGCTAGCGAGCCCTTGTTGGGCAGGGCGATGCGCAGCAGCGGACGGTCGTTCATTCTCGGGCCTCCCGGCACGGTGTGGTGGAACGTGTGGAACGGATCAGAGGTGGCGGTAAACGTCGTCGAGCGTGAGGCCCTTGGCGATCATCATCACCTGCGCGTGGTAGAGCAGTTGGCTGATCTCTTCGGCGGTCTCGGCGTCCGATTGGTACTCGGCGGCCATCCACGCCTCGGCCGCCTCTTCGACGAGCTTCTTGCCGATGGCATGGACGCCGGCGTCCAGCTCCTTGACCGTGCCCGACCCCTCGGGGCGCGCTACGGCCTTGGCGGACAGCTCGGCGAACAGCTCCTCGAACGACTTCACGGGGGGTGAGTCTACTGCGTCACAGGCGCACGCCCAGGAGGGCGTCGAGGGCTGCGACGACCGCACAAACGGCGTCCGTGTCGTCGCCGCCGATGGTCTCGGACGCCTCGACCCAGGTGTCCACGGCCGCCAGGGCGGCCGGCGCGTCGAGGTCGTCGCGGAGGGCGTCCCGGACGGCGGCGATCGTCTCCGCAGCCGGGAGGGAGGAGGGTTCGTTCAGGACGCCGCGCCAGCGGGCCAGCCGCTCCTCGGCGGCGGCGAGGTCGGCGTCGGTGTACTCCCAGTCGGTGCGGTAGTGATGGGCGAGCAGGGCGAGCCGGATGGCCATCGGGTCGTGCCCGGCCTCGCGGAGCTTGCTCACGAAGACGAGATTGCCCTTCGACTTGCTCATCTTCTCGCCCTGGTAGCCGACCATCCCGGCGTGCACGTAGGCGTGCGCGAACGGCTCGCCGGTCGCGGCGCGCGCTTCGAGGGCGCACATCTCGTGGTGGGGGAAGACGAGGTCGGCGCCGCCGCCCTGCACGTCGAAATGGGGCCCGAGGTGTTCGAGGGCGATCGCCGTGCACTCGATGTGCCAGCCCGGACGCCCCTGGCCGAGGCTCGAGGGCCACGCCGGCTCGCCCTCGCGGGCGAGGCGCCAGACGAGGCAGTCGAAGGGGTCGTCCTTGCCGGGGCGGTCGGGGTCGCCGCCGCGCTCGGCGAAGATCGCACGGGCGGCGTCCAGGTCGAGATGGGCGACGCCCATGAAGCCCTCGGCCGCGGAGCAGCGGAAGTACCAGTCGGGGTGCTCGTCGTCGGCGACCTGGTAGACGAGGCCGGTGTCCCTGAGCCGCTCGATGAGGGCGACGACGAGGGGGATCGACTCGACCGCGCCCACGTAGTGATCGGGCGGGAGGATGCGCAGGGCCTCCATGTCGGTGCGGAAGAGCTCGGTCTGCTCCTCGGCGAGGTCCTCCCAGGCGACGCCCGTGGCCCCGGCGCGCTCGAGGAGGGGGTCGTCGACGTCGGTGACGTTCTGGGTGTAGGTGACGCCGAGGCCGGCGTCGCGCCAGGTGCGGTTGAGGAGGTCGAACGCGAGGTAGGTGTTCGCGTGGCCCAGGTGGGTGGCGTCGTACGGTGTGATGCCGCAGACGTAGAGGCGCGCGTCCCCGCCGGTCGGGCCGACCTCGACCAGAGCCTGGGTGGCGGAGTCGAACACCCGCGGACGCCGCGGGTCCACGTCCAGCGTGGGGATCTCGGGACGGGACCAGGCCTGCATCGGTGCTCCTTGCTCAGGTGGCGCTGACAGCGCGATGGCAACACGCTGCCGGAAACTCTAACGCGGGGTCTACCCTTGCTCGTTGGCAGACGGCACCGTCGGACACGTTGGGAGCGCTCATGTTGGATTGGTGGCAGTCGGTCATCCTCGGCATCGTCGAGGGTGTCACCGAGTTCCTCCCGATCTCGTCCACCGGCCACCTCACCGTGGTCGAGAAACTCATGGGCCTGCCCATCGACGACCTGAGCGTCACTGCGTACACCGCGATCATCCAGGTGGGCGCGATGCTGGCGGCGATCGTCTACTTCTGGTCGGACATCGTGCGCATCGCCGGCGCCTGGTTCACCGGCCTCACCCACAAGGACAAGCGCGGCGCCGACTTCCAGATGGGCTGGGCGATCATCGCCGGCTTCCTGGTGACGGCCGTGATCGGCGTCCTGCTGAAGGACGTCATCGAGGGGCCGCTGCGGAGCCTCTGGGTGGTCGTGACGGGCCTGCTCGGCTGGAGCGTCGTCATGTTCGCCGGCGACCGGCTGGGTCAGCAGACCCGCGGCGAGGAAACCATCACGTGGAAGGACGGCCTCATCCTGGGCGCCATCCAGTCGATCGCGCTCATCCCGGGCGTGAGCCGGTCGGGGGCGACGATCTCGGGGGCCCTGCTGATGGGCATCGACCGCGTGACCGCCACCCGGATGAGCTTCTTCCTCGGCATCCCCACCCTCACCGCTGCAGGGGGCTTCCAGGCCGTGTCGGCGGCGTCCGACATCTCGGCGCCGGGCGGCGTGGGCTGGGTGGCGACCATCATCGGGACCGTCGTGTCGTTCGTGGTGGCGTATGCGTCCATCGCGTGGCTGCTCAAGTTCGTCGCCACCAACGACTTCACCGCGTTCGTCATCTACCGCATCGTGCTGGCGCTGCTCATCGCCGGCCTGCTCCTCAGCGGGCACATCGCGGCCGTCTGACGCCGCCGGTCGCCTCGGCGGTGGTCGGTTCGGCCCCGTTAGGGTGGGGTGCATGAAGCGGCGCACCGTGGGAACGTCGGGCCTGTCCGTGTCGCGGATGGGGCTCGGGACGATGACGTGGGGCCGCGACACCACCAAGGAGGACGCCCGCGCCCTCGTGCGGGCGTTCGTGGATGCCGGGGGCGACCTCGTCGACACTGCACCCGCCTACGGCCGCGGCGAGGCCGAGCGCATGCTCGGCATGCTCATGCGCACCGAGGTGGCCCGCGACGACCTCGTGATCGCGACGAAGGCGGGGTTCACGTTCCGCGACGGCGTGCGCGTCGTGGACACCTCGCGGCGGGCGTTGCTAGACGACCTGCACGACTCCTTGCGGCGTCTGCGCACCGACCACATCGACCTGTGGCAGGTGCACGCGTGGGGGCAGGCGCCGCTGGAGGAGACGCTCGCGGCGCTCGATCACGCGGTGACCACCGGCGTCGTGCGCTACGCCGGCGTGTCGAACTTCGTGGGCTGGCAGACGGCGTCCGCGGCGACGTGGCAGGAGGCGTTCCCGGGGCGCGCCCGGATCGTGAGCGCCCAGGTGGAGTACTCGTTGCTGGCGCGGCGCGCCGAGGTCGAGGTGCTGCCCGCGGTGCGCCACTTCGAGATGGGCTTCTTCCCGTGGTCGCCGATGGGCCGGGGGGTGCTGACGGGCAAGTACCGGGGCGTCGTGCCGCGGGGGTCGCGGGCGGCGTCGGAGCACTTCGGCTGGTACGTCAAGCCGTACCTCGAGGCGCGCTCGCGGGCGGTCGTGGAGGCGGTGGCGAAGGCCGGCGACGGACTCGGCCTGTCGCCGCTGCAGGTGGCGTGGCTGTGGGTGCGGGACGCCCCGGGCGTCACCGCTCCCCTGCTGGGCGCCCGGACCGCCGACCAACTGGCCCCCTACCTGGACGCCGAGGCGGCCGTCCTGCCCGGACCCATCGCCGCCGCCCTGGACGATGTCTCCGGCGGCACGAATGAGGCTCGGTCGGACGCCGCCGCGCCTGACGGCCGCGGCTGATCGCCGCGCGGACCCGATTCGACTCACGCCGCTGGGCGCGTTATAGTGCTGGGGCTGTCGGGGGAACCCGATCGACACCTGCGCGGGTGGCGGAATTGGTAGACGCGCTAGCTTGAGGTGCTAGTGCCCGATTAAGGGCGTGGAGGTTCAAGTCCTCTCTCGCGCACGATGGC
>NZ_JARKOT010000245.1 GCF_029977985.1 Propioniciclava sp.
TCAGAGAGCGTGTCGATGAGCATGCTTGTGTCTGCTGCCTGCCCCGGCGTCAGCAGAAACGCGAGAGCCCTGCCCCTCCCGTCACACACCAGGTGGTTCTTCGTCGTGAGCCCGCCGCGAGAGCGGCCTATCGCGTGATCAGGCGGCTCCGCCCCGAACTTCTTGTAGTTCGATCGAGCCCCCTGTGTCCCGGCGGAGGGTTGCGCCGTGCTGGTGCACGCGCACGATCGTCGAGTCGATCGACGCGACCCAGTCCAGCTCCCCGCGCTGATGCGTGAGGGACTGGACCTTCTCGAGCACGCGCGCCCAGACGCCCTGCTCCGACCAGCGATTGAAGTTCTTGTAGATCGTGTTCCAGTTCCCAAACCGCTCCGGCACATCCCGCCACGGAGCGCCCGTGCGGTACCGCCACGCGGTCGCCTCCACCACCATTCGGCGCTCCACCGGCGGACGGCCCGTCGCCTTCGGAGCCGGAAACAGCGGACCGATCACGGCCCAGGCCTCATCGGAGATCTCGTTACGCGCCACACCCTCAATCGTGGCCCGCGTGCCGACGATCCCCCTTTAGCAACACGCCCTAGTAGTACTATCAGGGTCGGGGTGTGTTGCGGTAGACGTAGTGGCCTTCGTTCTTTACCTCTAATAGTACTATCACCGCCACGGGTTCGCAGCGGTGATAGTACTATCCGGGGTGTTTTATGCGGCGGTCCGGGTCTCCTCCTCGGTGATGGCGTCGGCCAGGGTGTGCGCAGCGCGCAGCACGTTGGCAGCGGTGGCCTTGATCGTCTCGGCCTCGCAGCCGCTCCATCCGGCGACGTAGCCGATGCTGTAGGCGGCCGTGTCCAGGCCGAGCGTCCCGGCCACGATGTAGGCGACGGACTCGGCTTCGGTCTCCTTGACGCCACGGTGCGCGACGTACTCGGCGGCGTCCTCCTCGGCGTGCAGGATCACGTGCGCGGCCTCGTGCAGCGCCGTCTTGGCGGCCTGAGCGGGGGACAGGTCCGCGTCGATGACGACGCGGCGGCTGCCGTCGGTGGTGGTGTAGCCGTTGGTCTCGCCGGGGATCGTCTCGCGCTCGACGGTCCAGCCCTGGCCGGTGAGCCAGTCGGTCACGGCCTCGGCAATGCCGGCGGGGTCGTCGCCGGTGAGCTGGTGGGCGATCTCGCCGGGGTCGTCGGCCTCGGGGTCGATGGGGTCGGTCTGGGCCTTGTCGAACACGCTGACGGGGAAGAATCGCATGCCGCGCTCCTCCTTTTCCTCGCCGGTCTTTTCGTCCTCGACGGTGCGGCGCACCTCGCGGCCGCCGAAGATGCGGATGCCGCGCTCTCCCTTGCGCACCTGGCGGCCGATGCTCTGCCACGTGCGGTAGCCGGCGACGTGGGTCGCCTCGGGGTTCTGGGCGAGGATCAGCAGAAGGTTGCCCAGCGAGTAGCGGTGGAAGGTCTGCGCGAACGCGAGGAACCGGGTCCACTGCTCGGACTGGCGCAGCTGCTCGACCTGCTCCGCGATCGACTGTTGCAGGGCCTCGACCTCGGCGCGGCGCTGCTCGGGGCTCTTGGTGTGCTTGATCTTGCGGGCCATCGTGTCCTCCTGGTGACGGTGATAGTACTAACGGGGTGTGTGTGGTTCTTCCCCCTCGTTTTTTTGCCATTGAAGGCACGCATGTGCCGCTAGGGAGGGAGGTCGGAGTGCAAGTGACCGTGGAATACCGGACTGAGGGAGCGCAGCGAGTGAGGGAGGATATGCCGCGAAAGCACTTGCGCGGAGGCCGGACGACCGTATGCTGCCGAAGGCTTCAATGGTAAAAAATGAGCGCCGTGGCGCGTTCGCTGCCGGCCGCGCAAGCGGCCGTCGAAAACGGCCCGGAGGGCCGCGTGGTTACGCGATCCGCACGGCCCCCAGGACGTGCACCAGGTCGCGCTCTGCGGTCCACGGCTCGTCGGTGTCTGCCGACGGGCCGGAGAGCATCGCTCGGGCCGCTCGATAGTCGGCTCGGCCGTCTGCTCGGCGGGGGTGTGCTCCGTACGCATTGGTCCCCAGCTCGGGCAGGAGTGCGAGCTGGCCGGGGCCAGGTCGTCGGCTCGGAGCTGTGCGCCGCGGTGCCCGCATCCATGCCTCCTCGGCCTGCCACCATGCCCACAGCTCGCGCTCGATGCGGTAGCGGCGTGCTCGGTCGTCGAGGCGTCCTGCGACGTCGAGGTGAGCAGCGGCCGCTCGACGGTAGTCGGTGGCGCGTCTGCGCCAGCCGTCGCGGGTCTGGATCAGCACGCCGGCCGATGTGAGTCGGTTGAGGGTGCGCCTGGTGGTGCCCGCGTCAGCACCGGTGGCCTGACTCAGCTCGTCGAGGTCCTGGGGATCGGTCGAGGTGCGGGCATAGACGTTTCCTGCGTGATGGCCGAGCCCTGGTCCGGGGGTGAACAGATCGTGCCGGGCATCGGTCATGCGAGCGGTGAGAGCTTCGAGGAGGGTAGTTCTCTCTGCGGCCCCGGCCCCTGCGGGGCGCGGGTCCGCTTGTGACCGACTCGTACCTGCATCCCTGTGGAAAGCGCCGGTGGGGTCGATCGACCAGGCCGCCCCGTGGGGTCCGTCGGCTGCCTGGGCCTGGGCGATCCAGCCGTCCTCCGCGAGGCGCAGCAGCGCCGTGCGGGCCGTCTCGCGGCCGATGCCTGCCAGGAGGGCCAGGCGGCGGGTGTCGGCCTCCACGGAGGCTCTGAGGGCCTGTAGGGCGAGCACGCACAGCACGTCGAGCACGCGGCGGTCGGCGGGGCCGCCGCCGCGGGTCCAGCGGCCGGCGGCCGCGTCGGCGCGGGACTGCACCTGGCGGACGTGAGCGGCGATCGCGTCGGCGCGTGCGTCGAACGTGGGATCGTCGCCCACCTGGCGGCCGCTGGTGGCCACGTAGCGCACGGCCTTGTCCCACTGCCGGCGCAGCACGCGCTCGGCGCCGATACGGCCGCGCGGCGTGCGGTGGGATCGGTCGCGGTAGGTGCGGACATGCTCTAGGCCGGGCTCGGTGTCCACGAGGGCGGCGACGTCGACGTAGTGCCACCTGGCGGCGGCCGCGCCGATCAGGACCCGCCATAGGACCGCTGAGGCGTCGCCTGCGGCGGCGTCCTCGCGCAGCGCCGCGGCGCTGACTGCCGGCAGGGGCCGGCGGGGGCCTGGCAGGTAGAGCCGGCCGTGGTCGTCGAGGGGGAGCGGCCGGCGGGGGTCTGGCGTCTGGGAGGGCTCGGCGTCGTCGACGAGCTGGGCCAGGCGCTCAATCAGGGCGCGGACCTGCGCCCTGGTGCCCGTGGGCGCTGTGAGAGCCGCTGGGTCGCCGCGCAGCACGACTGAGCGGCCGCCGGATCGGTGCGGGGCACCTGGTGGCCGCACACAGCCGGTCACGGGGTTGCTCAGCGGTGCGAGGTCGAGTGTGGGGCACAGGTGGCGCGCCAGGCGCGCCAGCGTGGCCACGCTCTCCGGGTCGGCGGGCTCGGCCAGGGCCGTCCAGACGTGGCGGCCGCCGCCGGGACCGGACTCGCACACGACGGCGGTCAGTCCGGCGTCGTCGAGGAGTCCGGCGATCGTGTCAGCGTCGCGCTCGGCCGCGGCGGCGCTGCCGGCGGTCTTGGCGTCGAGGTCGAAGGCGAGGAGGTGGAAGCGACGCTCGGTGTCGGCCAGGTAGACGGCCCAGGGGCGGTCGGGTTCGGGACCGTCGATGCGGTGCTGGCTCGTGTACTGGTTGAGCACGGTGCCGTGGGCGTCTCTGGTGGCCACGCGCACGCTCGGCCGCGGGCTGAGCGCAGCGGTCAGCGCCCAGGGCGCGTCAGAGTACACTCTCGCAGTGGTTGGCTGTATGATGGCAGCAACCTCCTAGTTCTAGGACGTTAGAGGTCCGCCCGACCTAGCCAGTCGGGCTTTCTCTAGCCGCTTGATCTGTGTCTGTCGCCAAACTTCGACAGATCAGGCGTTCAGCTTCCGAACCCCCGCCCCGCCAAGGGCGGGGGTTCGCTGGTTTTAGCGGGTGTCTATGGGTAGCTCCTCCTCGCGGGGATGGTCGCTGGTCCATCCGACTGGCACCCCGTTGGCGTCCACGTCGATACGCTCGATAAGCCATTGCGTGAGCGCGGAACGGGTGGTGTCTGCGGCGTCAGCCAGAGCAGTGAGGCGTGCGTCGGCCGGCCCCTCGATCCAGAGGCCCACCTTCCTCGCGTCTACGAGGGAGCCGCGGTCGCGGCGACGAACGTTACTCATAAAAGCCACTATATCGGTGACGGAACCTATATCTGCAACTGCATGCACGGCGTGTCATGCCAGATTCACCGTGCAGTAAACGTCTCCCAGCAGCAGGGTCGTGCCGGCGGCGATCACGCTGGGGACTCCGGGCGTGAGCTGCACGGCTGGCGTCGTGGCCAGCTCGACGCCATTCGCGCTGTCAGCGTCCGTGACGATGATGCGGCCGTGCTCTTCGACGTCGACGAGCACGTGCGTGCGCGACAGGAGACGCCCAGGGCTGGCGATCGCCACGGGGGTGCGCCCGCCAACGCTGGCGGGGTTGCGGCCGATGGCCGCCCCGCCCGTCAGGGTGACGCTCGGCTGAGCGTCGAACGTGAGGGTGAGCGTGGGGCGACGTCGCCGCGGCGGAAGTGGTGGCAGGGGAGTGGTGGCGGCCTTGGCCGCCCTCCGTGGCCTGGGAGGCTGGGGGACGTGCTCGGTCGGCGTCGACCCACGTCGACGCTGGTAGGTCTCTCGGGGGCCGGCCTCCACGCTCTGCGGCCGCGCGAGGCCGCCCTGCGAGCAGGACGGGGCGGTGACGGGCGGGACGTGCCGGCAGGATCGGCACGGCCCCTCGTGGACGCTCAGGCCCGTTGCTGGCGGGATTGTGCCGTCATCGTCGACGAGCTGCACGATTCCCTCGGGGCGGACGGCGAGAGCCCAGGTGTCCGTGTCCTCCGTGA
>NZ_JARKOT010000022.1 GCF_029977985.1 Propioniciclava sp.
GAGATCGTCGCCCTCGCTGTGGCAGGGCCAGTAGCCGTACACCACCGCGAACTCGCCGATGCGGTCGGTCTGGATGCGGTCGAGCCATCGACGCAGGCGAGGGACGCCCTCCGCCTCGACCAGCTCGTCGTAGGACGCCCCGTCGCGGCTGCCGCGCAAGCCCCACTGGCCCATGAAGGTGGCCCGGTGGTCGAGCCACTCGGCCACCTCGGCCAGCTTGACGCCCTTCACGACCCGGCTGCCCCAAAACGGCGGCGTCGGCACGTCGATGCCCCGGGCGACGTCGGAGCGGACGACATCGGAGCGGACAGGGCGGCCGGGTGCGCCGTCGTCGGTCGCGGGGCTGGTGCCGACAGGCTCGCCCTCCTGCGGGCGTGGCCTGACGCGCCGCTCCCGGGGAGCGGGCAGGGCCGTGGCGTCGCCGCGCTTGACGGCCATGACGGCGTCCATGAGGGAGAGCCCCTCGAACGCGTCCCGCGCGTAGCGAACCTCGCCGGAGAACATCTGGTTGAGGTCCTGCTCGACGTAGGCGCGCGTGAGCGCCGCGCCGCCCAGCAGGACCGGCGTCTGGACGAGTCCGCGCGCCTGCAGTTCGGCCAGGTTGTCGCGCATCACGACCGTCGATTTCACCAGGAGCCCCGACATGCCGATCGCGTCGGCGTTGTGCGCGAGGGCGGCTTCGATGATGGTCCCCACCGGCTGCTTGATGCCGAGGTTCACCACCGTGTAGCCGTTGTTGGTGAGGATGATGTCGACGAGGTTCTTGCCGATGTCGTGGACGTCGCCCTTCACGGTGGCGAGCACGATGGTGCCCTTGCCGGCGGCGTCCGTCTTCTCCATGTGAGGCTCGAGGTGGGCGACCGACTTCTTCATCACCTCGGCGGAAGCGAGCACGAACGGCAGTTGCATCTGGCCCGAGCCGAACAGTTCCCCGACGGTCTTCATGCCGGCCAGCAGGTCGTCGTTCACGATCGCGAGCGCGGACTTGGTGGCGAGCGCCTCGTCCAGGTCGTCGCCGAGGCCCTTGTCGTCAGCGTCCACGATGCGGCGCTGCAGGCGCTCGGCGAGCGGAAGGGCGGCCAGCTCGGCCGCGCGCGCTTCTTTGGCGCCGCTCGTCGTGACTCCCTCGAACAGTTCCAGGAACCGGGCGAGCGGGTCGTAGCCGTCGGCGCGCCGGTCGTACACCAAGTCGAGCGCCACGCGGCGCTGCTCCTCCGGGATGCGCGCCATAGGCACGATGCGGGACGGGTGCACGATGGCTGAGGTGAGGCCGGCCTCGACGCATTCGTGCAGGAACACCGAGTTGAGCACGACGCGGGCGGCCGGGTTGAGCCCGAAGCTCACGTTGGAGACGCCCAGCGTCGTCTGGACGTCGGGGTGCCGGCGGCGGATCTCGCGGATCGCCTCGATCGTCTCGATCGCGTCGCGGCGGGTCTCCTCCTGGCCGGTCGCGATGGGGAACGTGAGGCAGTCGACGATGATGTCGGCCACGGACAGGCCGTAGTCGGCAGCGAGCGTGGCGATGAGCCGCTCGGCGACGCGCACCTTCCACTCCGTCGTGCGCGCCTGACCCTCCTCGTCGATCGTCAGCGCCACGACCGCGGCGCCGTGTTCGACCACCATCGGCATGACCGTGCGGAAACGCGAGCCGGGGCCGTCGCCGTCCTCGAAGTTGACCGAGTTGATGATCGCCCGGCCAGCCACGGCTTCGAGACCCGCCTCGATGACGGGCGGCTCGGTCGAGTCGAGCATCACCGGCAGGGGTACGGCCGTATTCACCCGCTCGGCCAGGGCGCGCATGTCGGCGACGCCGTCGCGGCCCACGTAGTCGACGCACAGGTCGAGCAGGTGCGCACCCTCGCGCGACTGGCCCTTCGCGATGTCCAGGCAGGCGTCCCAGTCGCCGGCGAGCATGGCCTCGCGGAACGCTTTCGAGCCGTTCGCGTTCGTCCGCTCGCCCACGCTCAGGTAGCTCGTGTCCTGCCGCAGCGGGACGTCGGCGTACAGGCTCGAGACCGCGCCACCCACCGGCGCCGAGAGCCCCGGCCGGTCGGTCGCGAGCGGACGGCCGCCGACGGCGTCCGCGAGTTGCCGGATGTGCTCGGGCGTGGTGCCGCAACAGCCGCCGACGACGTTCAACCCGAACTCGGCGACGTACTGCGTGAGGGCGGCCGTGAAGCCTTCGGGACCCAGCGGGTAGACCGCGCCGTCGGCGGTCAACTCGGGCAGGCCGGCGTTGGGCATGCACCCGACGCCGATGCGGGCATGGCGGCTGAGATGGCGCAGGTGCTCGCTCATCTCGGCCGGGCCGGTGGAGCCGTTGAGGCCGATCACGTCGACGCCGAGCGGCGCGAGCGAGGTGAGCGCGGCGCCGATCTCGGAGCCGAGCAACATGGTGCCGTTCGTCTCGACGCTCACGTTGACGAGGACGGGGATGTCGCGCCCGGCGGCCGCCTGGGCGCGGTGCGCCGCCTGGACCGCCGCCTTCGCCTGGAGGAGGTCTTGGCACGTCTCGATCTGGACGCCGTCGATGCCGCCCGCAAGCATGGCCTCCACCTGCACCTGGTAGGCGTCGCGGAGCGCCCGGAAACCCACGTGCCCGAGGCTCGGCAGCTTCGTGCCCGGCCCGACGGACCCGAGCGCCCAGCGCGGGCGTTCGGGTGTGGACGCCGCGTCCGCAGCCCGCCGGGCGATGCGGGCGCCCGCCTCGGCGAGCTCGGCGATGCGGTCGGCGATGGCGTACTCCCCCAGCGCCGACAGGTTGGCGCCGAAGGTGTTGGCGGTGACGAAGTCGGCGCCCGCGGCGAAGTAGGCGGCGTGGATGGCCTCGACCACATCGGGGCGCGTCACGTTGAGGATCTCGTTGCAGCCCTCGAGCCCGGCGAAGTCGTCGAGCGTGAGGTCGTAGCCCTGGAGCATCGTCCCCATGCCTCCGTCGGCCACCACGACACGGCTCGACAAGGCGGCACGCAAGCTCTGGGTCACCGGGCAAGGATAGGCGATCGGCCGTGGCGCCAACGGGCGCCGCTAGAGTGGCGGACATGGGTCCCGTCGAGTTGCACCACCTCCGGCGCCCCGTCGTCCTCGCCGCCTTCAGCGGCTGGAACGACGCGGGAGACGCCGCCACCGGCGTCCTCGATCACCTCACCGACACGTGTGACACCGAATTCGTGTTCGCGCTGGATCCCGACGACTACTACGACTTCACCGAGAACCGGCCGGTGCTCGTCCGCGACGAAGACGGGGAGCGCACGCTCCAGTGGGCGACGACCGAGGTCCTCCTCGCCCGGTTGGCGGACCGCGACCTGCTGCTCATCAGCGGTCCGGAACCGAACCTGCGGTGGAAGGCGTTCTGCGCTGCGCTGGTGTCCCTGCTGCGCTCGGTGCGGCCCGAGCACGTAGTCGTCATGGGCGCGATGCTGGCCGACGCGCCGCACAGCCGGCCGATCCCGATCACCGAGAACGGCACCGACTACGAGGGCCCCTCGGGCATCGTCGGCGTCCTCGCGGGCGCCTGCCGCGAGGCGGGCTTCGACGTGACGTCGGTGTGGGCGTCCGTGCCCCACTACGTGGCCGACCCGCCGAACCCGAAGGCGACACTCGCGCTGCTCGGCTGGGTGGCCGACGTCATCGACACCCCCTTCGACGTGGGCGACCTGCCCCAGGCGGCGGCCACATGGGAGGGCCGGGTGAACGAACTGCTCACCGAGGAGACCGACATCGCCGGATACGTCGGCAAGCTCGAGGAGCGCTACGACACGGCCGAGGCGACGGGCGAGCAGATCGCCCTGCAGTTCGAACGCTACCTGCGCCGCCGCGAGCGCTGAGGCCCACGGCGGCGCGGCCGGGAGCGGTGCTCAGGCGAGCGCGGCCCGGATCGTGTCGATGGCCTCCTGCTCGGCCGGCGAGACGCCCTTGGACGCCTCGGCCACCTGCTGGATGCCCGCGTTGACGACGCCCTTGAGAGCGTCGGCCTCGGCCGGATCCTTCGCAGCCACGAGATCGACGGCGGCCTTGAGATCGGAGCCCACCGTGGCATCGAACTGCTCCTTGGTCTCGCGCTCGGGCATGATGAGCCCGCCGGAGAGCAGCTCACGCACGGGCTCCGGAGCCTCGGAGAGAGCCTTGGCCCCCGCTGCGCTCTCCGAGAACGCGGCGAAGAAGCCGGGGTCGGCCTGCGAGACGTAGGCGAGGGCGCCCAGCACCGCGCGCCGTACCTGTTCCTTTTCCTGATCGGTGTATTCAGCCATGGCGCCATGATCCACGACCACACCGGTCGTTGTCACCCCTTGTCAGCGTCCGAGTCAACGTCCGAAGGTGCGGTGGGTGGCGCTGTCCGCGGCACGCGGGCGCCCACGCGCGGGTCCCACACGGCACCCGGACGCCGCTCCCCCCGCAGCTGCTCCACGAGGGTCGTCACGGCGTCCATGATCCGCGTCGTCGCCTCGCGCAGGGCGGCGGCGTCCTCGTCGCGCCCGGCCAGGTCGTCGAGCGGCACCGGGTCGCCCATGGCGATGCGGATGCGCTGCCCGGGCCGGGGGAAGGTGAGCGTGCGGCCGGGCATGACGCGGTGGGTGCCCCAGTGGCCGACCGGGATGACCGGCGCTCCGGTGGCCAGCGCCAGCCGCGCGACACCGGTGCGGCCCTGTTGCGGCCAGAGATCCGGGTCGTGGGTGCGGCCGCCCTCGGGGTAGATGACGATGCACTCGCCCCGCTCCAGCGCCGCCCGCGCATGGACGAGGGCGTCCTTGGCGCGCACGCTGTTGCGCTCCACAGGGATCTGGCGGCAGCGGCGGCCGAGCCAACCGATCGGGAAGACCTTCCACAGTTCCGCTTTGCCGAGGTAGCGGGGCCAACGGCCCGACCAGATCAGATAACGGCCCACCGCCACCACATCGACGTAGCTCACGTGGTTGGCCGCGACGATGACGGGGTGACCCGCCGGGGGAAGCTGCGCGGCGGCGTCCCACTCCTCGCGCGTGAACAGGCGCAGCGCAGCCCGCACGACGTGCGCGAGGTGACGGTAGGTGGCGGGCTCCCCGGCCGGCGTCCGGGTGCGCAGCGGCGCACGGCTGCGATCGGACGCCGCCGCCCGGCTCAGTGCGCGCATCGGGCCTCCGCCACGTCGGCGAGGCTGCGGACCATCGCGTCGGGGTCATCGGCGGAGAACACGGCCGAGCCCGCGACGAAGACGTCGGCGCCGGCGTCCACGCACTG
>NZ_JARKOT010000043.1 GCF_029977985.1 Propioniciclava sp.
GCCAGGATCTCGCCGGCCCTTCGTGACGGTCGCTGAGCGACCTCCTCAGGGGGCGGTAGGCGGCTCGACCAGCGGATTGGTGGGCCCTTCGTGACGGTCGCTGGGCGACCTCCTCAGGGGGCGGTGGGCGGGGTCTCGACGGGGGCGGGTGCTCGACAGACCCGCGCATGGGTCCGTGATGCGTGCGTGATGCGTTCGATCCGGGAGAGGTGGGTACGGGCTGGAGTGTGGGTGAGGCCACAGGCGGCGGCGCAGGCATCCGTGAGGAGGAGTGATGACGACGAAGGTGGAGAAGTCCGTGGTGGTCGACGTGCCGCTCAGCACCGTCTACAACCAGTGGACCCAGTTCGAGGAGTTCCCGCGGTTCATGCACGGGGTGGAGCAGGTCACTCAGCTCAGCGACGACCGGCTCGAGTGGATCGCCGACATCGCCGGCGTCCGCCGGCAGTGGATCGCGAAGATCCTCGAACAGGTGCCCGACCGCACCGTGGCCTGGGCATCCGTCGAAGGCGTGACCAACGCGGGCGCCGTCACCTTCGCCGATGCCGGGGATCACCGCACCACCGTGCACCTCACCCTCGAGTTCGAACCCGAGGGCGTGCTGGAGGATCTCGGCGATCGGCTGGGCATCGTCGAGAGGCTGGCAGAGGGAGACCTCGAACGGTTCAAGGAGTTCATCGAGACCGAGGGGCACGCCACGGGCGCCTGGCGGGGCTCGTTGCACGAAGGCGCGACCGTCAGGACTCCCGGTGTCGAGGACGCCGCCTCGTCCTGGGGCGACTCGGGCAAGGTGGGCGACCCGGCCGAGGAGCAGGCAGCCTTCACCGAGCACCTCACCGGACCCACCACGATCGGGACGCCGCCCCTGCCCGGCGACCACGGCCTGAACCCGACCGACGCCGCGGCCGGCTTCGGCGAGCCGGGTGTCGTGCGCGACAACGAGTCGGGCCCCCAGGTCCCACCACACCGCGCAGGCACCTGAACAGCCGGTTCCGGTCTGCTCCCGCGCCGTTTGTCGCGATCCGGCCACGCCCGTCGTCCCAGCTGTCACTCCTGTCACGCTGAGCGCCTTCACTGGCCGAATTCCGTCATGTGCCGTCCTTATGGCGGTCGCCCGCCTGCCGGCACCCGGCCCGACCTCGGACGGCCGCCGGATGCCCGGCTGTGTCGCGATCCGGCCACGCAACCTCGCTGTTGTGACCAGTGGGGAGATTGGGACGCAGGGAGTGGCCGGATGGCGACATGGGCGAGCACGGGGCGGTTTGCAGGTGCGGGCGCGGAATACGGCGATGAAGTCGTTTGCGCCCCCGGCGCGATTCGAACGCGCGCTCCCGCCTCCGGAGGGCGGTGCTCTATCCCCTGAGCTACGGGGGCTCGGCCCGTGCGGGCCGAGGGTGACTGTAGCAAAGACTCGTCCCACTAGTCTCATCGGCATGGGTCCCCGACTGCTGCGCCGGGCGCTGGTCGCCGTCGCCATGACGGCCACCCTTGCCGGCTGCGTGCAGCAGGCCCCACCGGCGCCCGCGGTGATCCGGACGACCCCGCC
>NZ_JARKOT010000058.1 GCF_029977985.1 Propioniciclava sp.
CCTCGCCGACTTCCCGCTCGACCCACGCCTGCAGGTCACCGGCCTGACCCCCGACCCGTTACCCGCCCCGCTCCTCAAGGCGGCCCAGAACGTCCTCGCCCTCCTCCGAAAGGAACCGACATGAACCCGCTGATCGTCCCGCTGAAGATCTGCCCGGTGGCGCCCACGGGCGTCGCCGCCTACACAGACCAGATCTCGGGCATGGTCCTGTGGTCCGTGCTGTGGCTGTTCGGCATCGCGGCCCTGGTGTCCGTCGGGGCGATCCTCGTCGGACGAGCCACGCACTCCCCACACCTCTCGAAGGGCGGCATCATCGGCCTCGCCGGCGTCCTGGTGCTCGCCGTGGTGCTGATGGGTGGCTACGGGATGCTCAACGGCATCCTCGGCGACGGCTGCGTCGGCTGATGTTCCGCCGCCGCCCACCCAGCCCGGCGGACATGGCCGAGGTCGTCCCGCTCTCACGCAGTCAGCTGCTGGGCGTCCTCGCGGGGCTGCTCCTGGTGGGCGGCGTCCTGCTGTACGGGCTGGGCTACACCCTGGTCTCCAGCTTCTCGGCGGGAACCGCGCCCGACGGCGTCCCAAGCAGCGCTCACCCGAACGCCGACCCTGCCCAGAGGCGCGACCTCAGTGCTGCAGCGCCGATGGCGACGGCGGCCCAGGACGCCGGCCTCACGCCGGGGGTGGCGATTTCCCTGCCTCCCGCGATCAGGCTGCCCGCCGCCACGACCGTCGGCGACAGCGGTGTGTCGTCCGGCTTCCCGCACACACCCGAGGGCGCGGCGGCCCAGCTGGCGGCCATCGAGGTTCGCCTCTTGTCGGCGATGTCGCTGCCGCTGGCCACGGAGATCCACCGCGACTGGGCGATGCCCGGCGGAGTCGGCGCCGCGGACTGGTCCCAGACCCGCAACGTGCAGTCGTTCCTGACCCACGCCCAGCAGTCGTCCAACGAGTTGGACCCCGGAACCCTGGTCAGCGTCACCCCCGCGGCCATCCAGATCAAGGGGACCGACGGCCCTGACTGGGTGGTCGCGTGCGTGCTGCTCGACG
>NZ_JARKOT010000073.1 GCF_029977985.1 Propioniciclava sp.
CCGGACGCCGCGGCCGCGCGCGCCGCGGGCGTCACCTTGCTCCCTCGGCTGGCCCACGCCGACTTCCTCGCCGCCCTCGCCCGCGCCCACGTCGTCGTCGGCCAGCCCACGGGCATGCTCGCCGCGAGCGAACTCGAGGCGCTCGGCATCGGCGTCCCCGTGGTCGCCCCGCTCCAAGGCGAGTGGTATGTCGAGAGCGGTGCGGCGGTCCCGCCCGTTCTCGGCGGCACCGCTTTGGCGGACGCCCACGTCCTGCCGCCGCAGGACCCCGCCACTGGCGGCGTCCGGATGCTCGCTGCCGCGGAAATCGCCGCCCTCGCCGAGGCTGTGGCCGCGCTTGCTGCCGAGGCCCTCGCGGATCCGGCCGCGGCTTCGGCCCGCCTGGAGGGCGCGGCCTGGCTCGCCGCCAAGCATGGCGCGGACGCCGGCGTGGTCCGCCTGCTCGGCCTCTACCCCCGCGTGTTGGACGGAGGGCGTCCCTGATGGCCCGGATCCTCGTCATGACGATCGCCCACCCACCCGCCGACGCCCGCATCTTCCACCGCGAGATCGCCGCGTTGCGCGACTACGGCCATGAGGTGACCTACGCCGCTCCGTTCGTGGCGTTCGGGCAGGAGCCGCCGGTGGGGGTCCGTACGGTCGACCTGCCGCGGTCGTCGGGTAGTCCGCTGAAGCGTCTCCCGGCCATGGCGGCCGCCGTCCGCCTCGTGCGGCGCGAGCGGCGCAGTCAGGATGTGGTCCTCGTCCACGACCCCGAACTGCTGCCCGCCCTCGCGGCGGCCCGGCTGGGCGGGCGGCGTCCGGTCCCCGTGTGGGACGTCCACGAGGATGTTCCCGCCCAGGTCGCCATGCTGCCTTTGCCGCGGCCGCTCAAGGCGCCGATCGCCGCGCTCATCCACGCGGCCGAACTGATCGCCGAGCGGAGCTTCCGGCTGCTCGTCGCCGAGTCGGCCTACCTGGAGCGATTCCGCCGCCCGCACCCGTTCGTGCCCAACTCGGTGCGCGTACCCCCGGGCGGGCCGTGGCCCGCCGACGGCCCCGCGCGCGTGGTCTACCTCGGCAGTCTCACGTGGCCGCGGGGGGCCGCGGAGTTGATCGCCCTGGCCCGGCTCGTGCCCGAGATCCGGTTCGAGATCATGGGCAACGCCAAGACCGACGTGGCCGAAGCCCTGCGAGCGGCCGAGGCCGAACTGCCCAACCTCGACTATCAGGGCTTCGTGCCCAACGATGTCGCTCTGGCCCGCCTGCCCGGGGCCCTGGCCGGGCTGAGCCTCCTGCACGACGAGCCCAACTACGCCCATTCCGAACCGACCAAGGTCATGGAGTACATGGCCCATGCGGTGCCGTCGCTCACGACGCCCAACCCGGCCTCGCGCGCTCTCGTCGAGCGGGCGGACGCCGGGGCGGTGGTCGGCTTCGGCGACGTCGACGCCGCCGCCGTCGTCCTGCGGCGGTGGGACGCCGATCGTGCCGAACGGGAGCGACTCGCGGCCCGGGCCTACGCCGTGGCGAGCGCTCATGACTGGACCGTCGACGGCCGAGCGTTCGCCGCGACGCTGCAGGACTGGGCCGACGGCGGGTCCGCCGATGGCTGACGACTCCGAGGACGCCCCGTCGCACGTCGGGCGCGACGCCGTCTGGAGCACGGTGGGCATCCTCATGTCGGGGGGCGCGCAGTTCCTCCTGTCGGCGATCGTCGGCAACGCCGGCGGCCCCGCCCTGCTCGGGGCGGTCCGCGGGGCGTTGTCGTTGGCGAACACCGCGAGTCTCGCCTGGCCGTCGGCGGCGGGCCAGTCGGCGTCCCTGTTCGTCGCCCGCGAGCGTTCGGCCGGGCGAGAGGCGTCCGCTGACTTCGCCGAACGCCACTTGGTCGTGCGTGCGATGCAGGCGGCGCTCGTGCTCGCGCCCGTGTCGGGGGCCGTCTCGGTGGTCCTGTTCGGCTTCGGCCTCGCCGACGCCGCCTGGGTCGGTGCGCTCGTGCTGGCGCTGGCCGGCTACCAGGTGGCCCGAGGCGTGCGCTTCGGTCGGTCGCGGGTGCGCGAGGCAACGGTCTGGGAGGTCGTCAACGCGGCGCTCACGCTCGGCCTGCTCGGGGTGGTGCTCGTCGTGGGCGCGCCCGGCTGGGTGCTCGCCCCCTTGGTCGTGGGGAACGGTCTCTACGCGCTCGGCGTCCTGGTCCGGCTCCCTCGGTCGGGGGAACGCGAGCCGGCGCTGGCCCGCGAGATGGACCAGTTCGTGGCGTGGGGCGTGGCCGGCACCATCGCCTCCACCGGGCTCATGCAGCTCTCCATGGTGCTGACGAAGGCCGTGCTGGGCGACGATCAAGCGGGCTGGTACGCGGCGGCGGTGTCTCTGGCGACGCCGCTGTCCATGGTGGCCCGGGCGCTGTCGATGGCGCTGTTCCCCGAAATGGCGCGTCAGCAGGGGCGTGGTGATGCGGAGGCCACCCGCGCCATCACCGATCGCGCGACCCGGGGGTTGTTCTTCGTCATGACCCCCGGCTTCGCCGCGCTGGCGCTCGTGGCGGAGCCGCTCGCCCATCTGATCTACCGCGACGCCTTCGCCCCCGCCGTGCTGCCGCTGCGCATCCTGCTGCTCGCCGTGTGGCTCGGCACGGTCGTGACGGCCGCGGTCAACTCGATCAACGTCCGGGGGCGCGGCGGCGTCCGCTTCTCGGCCGGGCTGTCCTGGGCCGGGTTCGTGGTCGGCCTCGGCCTCATGGCTGTGCTGCTGCCGGTCTGGGGCGTTGCCGGGGTGGCGATCGCGTATCTCGCCGGCGTGGCCACGACCGGAGGCACCGCACTCGTCCATGTGTGGCGGCGTGACGGGCACGCGTGGCTGTTTGCGGTCGCGGTCAGCCTGATCGCGGGGGGCGCCGTGGCGGCGGCGGTCGTGACCCTACCCGCGCTGAGCAGCTGGACCTGGTCGCTGGTCGCGGTCGCGGTCTTGTGCGTCGTCTGGGTCGCCGCCTGGGCGCTGTTGCGCCAGCGCGAGCGTCGGTGACGGGTTGTCCACAGATGCGTTGCGCCCGCCTGCCGTGGCGGCGGGATCGCTGTTAGGCTCCGAGATGTAGCCACGCAGGGGTGCCAAGAACGTCACACCTGGGGAGTACCCCGACGTGCAGCCACGTGTTCCGACCAGGGAAGGACAAGGCAATGCAGAAGGGCACATTGAGGCGGTTGATCGCGGGTGTCGCCACCGCGACTTTGCTGGCAGGGGGGGTCGCCTCGGTCCAGCCGGCGGTTTCCGCGGAAGTCTCCGTCAGTCGCATCGGCGGCACCGACCGCTACGAGACCAGCGCGCTGATCTCGCAGGCGGGGTTCGCACCGGGGGTCGACACCGTCTTCGTCGTCAGCGGCCAGAACCACCCGGACGCCCTCGCCGTGGGCCCGGCGGCCGGCAAGCTGCGGGCACCCGTGCTGCTCACCCGCACCCAGGGTCTGCCCGGCACCATCGCTGCCGAGCTCGACCGTCTCGATCCGCAGCACATCGTCGTGGTCGGAGGGGCTGTCGCCGTGAGCGACGCGGTCGTGAAGGCCCTCGGGGCGTACGCGCCCGACGTGCGCCGTATCGCCGGCGTCGACCGGTACGACACCGCCGCTCTCGTCTCGCGCCAGTACTTCGACGTCGCAATCGGCAACGCCTACGTGGCGTCGGGGGAGAACTTCCCGGACGCCCTTCCCGCCTCCGCCGCCGGCGGCCATCTGGGTGCACCCGTGCTGCTGACCGCGAAGAACAACCTGCCGCCGGTGACGGACGCCGCACTCGAGCGCCTCGATGCCAAGCGGCTCATGGTGGTGGGGGGCGAGAGCGCGATCAGCGACGCCGTCTTGGGGCAGATCCTGGAGAACTCGGTGATCGACGGGTACCGGCTGGCCGGGAGCGATCGCTACGAGACGTCGGCGGCCGTCTCCGCCCACGCGTTCGGGCAGGCCGACACGGTCTTCCTCGCCAACGGAATGCAGTATCCGGACGCGCTGTCCGGTGCGAGCCTGGCTGCACTGCGAGGCGGACCCGTTCTGCTCGTTTCGAACTCGGCCGTGTCGCCCTCGGTTTGCCGGGAGATCGACCGTCTCAACCCGAGCCATGTGGTGGCTCTGGGTGGAAGTGGTTCGGTGAATGACGCCGCGCTGACGACGGCTGCCCGAGGATGCGCGGGACTGCCCGGCGCGCCGGCCCCGGTCCCGACGCCCACGCCGAACCCGACCCCGGGTGTCCCCACCCCCGGCGGCGACGTCCCACCCGCCGTGACCATCACCTGTTCGCAGTTCCAAACCCAGCGCCAGGCACAGGACTTTTACGACTACTGGGTCGGAAAGGGATTCGGCGATTTCTATCACCTTGATGACGACGGAGACGGCACCCCCTGCGAAGACCTGCCCAGGACGTGACGAAGCGGGTGAACGCGCCGAGGGCTCCGTCTCAGCTCTGGCGGTATTCGCTCACCCGTGACAGCTGACCAGGTGCGTGACGCCGCTCCGTCGCGCCTACCATGGGCGCCACAAGCACGTCCGTCGGCGTCGCGCACCTCAACGTGGACTGTAGAAGTAGCAGCCCATTGGTCGAGACAGGTTGCAGACCCATGGCGAAAGCCTTAGAGTCTGGGACGTACTCCCCGAGGGAGCTGGTGCAGCGAATGCGCGGCTGCGTTTACACCAACTGTCCCGCCCCCAAGGCACCGGAGCACGCTGATATTCATTTCAAATAGGAGGTTTGCTCGCATGAGCAAGATTTTGCGTCGCGGGGTGGCCCTTGCGGGCGCCGCCGCCCTCACGCTGACGCTGGCGCCGTTCGCCAGCGCTGCCGTGATCGACCCTGACCTGCCGATCACCATCGA
>NZ_JARKOT010000090.1 GCF_029977985.1 Propioniciclava sp.
GGAGCGCCACAGCGCCCTCTTCGTGAGCCCGAACCGCAACACGGGGGTGGCCCCCAACTGTCGCACGGGGGCGTGCGAACGAACTCCCGATCCGACGGATCGGGAGTTCGTCGTGCGAGGTTCAGGCCACGGACGCCAACGCCAGCGGGAGGACGGACGCCGCGCCGGCCCGGCGCAGCTGGCGTCCGGCGACGGTGATGGTCCAGCGGGAGTCGATCAGGTCGTCGACGAGCAGCACCGGCCCATCCAGGGTGGCCATCCGCGCCGCCAACTCGGGTCCGACGACGAACCGCCCCCACACGTCCCGGACGCGGTAGGCCGAGTTGGTTGCCCCGCACAGCGGCTCGGCGCCCGGCGCGAGCCCGAGCGGCCCCAACAGTTCCAGCCGGCCCACCCGCGCGACACCCTCGGCCAACGACTCCACCAGAGTCGGACGCCGCAGGCTCGGCACCCACACCACGGCCGCCGGACGCTCCGCCCAGTCCCACGCAGCCAGCACCCGGACGACCGCCCGCGCCAGATCGGGCGGCACCGCGGCATCCACCGGACGCCCGTCGGCGTCGGTCGCGAACAGCTCGCGGAGGCGTCCGCCCCAGCCGAGGTCGGTCAGGCGCGCCACGACGCGCCCCTCGGCCACCTGCTCGTCGGCCGGGATCTTGCCCTGCGCCTCCACCCCGAGCGTGTCCAGCCCGTTCGGCCACAGCACACGGGGCGACACCGGGACGCCGACCCGGTCGAGCGCCTCGGCCGCCTCGTCGAGCCGCGGCACCGCGATGTCGGTCGGGTACCAGACGCCGGCGCACACGTCACAGCGCCCGCACGGGGCGGCATGCGGATCGTCGAGCGCCTCGGTGAGGAACTGCATGCGGCAGGCGGCCAGCCCGCCAGGTTCGCCTGCGCCGGCCGAGCCGGTCGGGGTCGTGCCCAACCGCTCGTAGGCCAGCATCGCGTCGGCCTCGGCCACCCGCGCGGCCGCGATGCGGGCGTAGCGGTCGGCGTCGTAGGTCCACGGTCGGCCGGTGGCGACCCAACCGCCGGGGACGTTCTCCGCCGCCCCGTCGACGGCGAGGACCTTCAACAGCAACTCCAGCGGCCCACGCCTGATGTCGACGCGCGCCTCCAGCGCCGGCACGGACAGCGGGTGCCCGGCCTCCGCGAGTGCGCTCAACACGGCGTCGGCGCGGGCCTGGGTCGGCATGGCGTTCGTGGCGAAGTAGTGCCAGATCTCCCGGTCCTCCACCCCCGGCAGCAACAGCACGTCGGCGCTCTCGGTCGCCCGCCCGGCGCGGCCGACCTGCTGGTAGTAGGCGACGGGCGAACTCGGCGCTCCGAGGTGCACGACGAACCCCAGGTCGGGCTTGTCGAACCCCATGCCGAGCGCCGACGTGGCGACCAGAGCCTTCACCTCGTTGCGCTTCAGCGCCTTCTCCGCGGCCTCCCGCTCGGCGGCATCCGTGCGGCCCGTGTAGGGCAGCACGCGGTGCCCCGCCTTCGCCAGCAGGGACGCCGCGTCCTCGGCCCCCGCGACCGTCAGGCTGTACACGATGCCGGAGCCGGGGAGGTCGCCGAGGTGCTGCGCCAGCCAGGCCAGCCGCCGCGCCGGCGTCCCCACATCGAGGACGCCGAGGCGCAGCGAGTCGCGCGCCAGCGGCCCGCGCAGCGTGAACACCGCGTGCCCGCCCGCGGCCATCTGCTCCTCGACGTCGGCCACCACGCGCGCGTTCGCCGTCGCCGTGGTGGCGAGCACGGGGACGCCGTCCGGCAGTTCGGCGATCAGGTCGCGGATGCGGCGGTAGTCGGGACGGAAGTCGTGGCCCCAGTCGCTGATGCAGTGCGCCTCGTCGACCACCAGCAGGCCACAGGTGCGCACGAGCCGCGGCAACTGCTCGGCTCGGAACCGCGGGTTGACGAGGCGCTCGGGTGAGACGAAGAGCACGTCCACGGCGTCGGCGTCGAGTTCGGCCTCCACGGCCCGCCATTCGGTGACGTTCGCCGAGTTGATCGCGGCCGCCCGCACGCCGGCGCGCTCGGCTGCGGCCACCTGGTCGCGCATGAGCGCCAGCAGGGGCGACACGATGAGCGCAGGTCCGGCGCCCGCCCGCCGCTGCAGCAGCGCGGCGATGAAGTACACGGCCGACTTCCCCCAGCCCGTGCGCTGCACCACGAGCGCCCGCCGGTGGTCGGCGACGAGGGCCACGATCGCCTCGTACTGCCCGGAGTGGAAGTCTGCGTCCGCGCGCCCGGTGAGGTCGCGCAGGATCGCCACCGCCTCCTCACGCAGCCCCTCGGCCGTCCGCTGGACCGCTTGCGCCGGCCCCGTCGCCGCACCGTCCCACGGTTCGCCGTCCCACGGTTCGCCGTCCCCCAGGTCGTCGGGCGGGAGTTCGTCGAACTCCGGCGGCGGCTCCTCGGCCCGGAACTCCGGCTGCGTCATGACCCAACCCTGTCACGACCCTCCGACACTTCCCTGCGAGCAGACGGCCGGCCGGGCGGTCAACCTCCCGCAGGGCGGTCAGTCCTCCCGCAGGGCGGTCAGTCCTCCGGCAGTGCGGCGAACGCCTTCTTCGTGGCGTTGTACCAGCCCAACCCCTTGACCGGGTTGCGCCACCGCGCCTTCATGGCGTCCGCGGCGTCCTGGTGGTCGGCATCGCCCGCGGCGACGGCGTCCTTGAGGTGCTTGTCCTGGGCCTGGATGACGTCGTCGGCCGTCTGGCCGTGGTGCGCCAGCTCGCACGGGCCGCCGAGCTGGCTGCACGTCATGATCTTCATGGTCCCTCCTCGGGGTTGGTCCGACACGGGCAAATGAGAGTAGCACTCTCAATATGCAATCCCTAGGGTCGGCTTGTGAACGAGTCCGCCCCCGCCTCCCGCCTTCGGGAGCAACCGCGGACCAGGCGCGCGCGTTCGGCCGTCATCGCGGCCGCGAGGGCGCGGTTCCTCGCGCACGGGTACACGGCCACCTCGATCGCCGAGATCAGTGCCGATGCCGCTGTCGCGCCGGCCACCGTCTACCGTCTATTCGGCGGCAAGGTCGGCATCCTCAAGGCCGTCCTCGACGTCGCGATCGCCGGCGACGAGGCGAGCACGCCCGTCGCGGCCCGCCCGGCCGTCCGGGCCGCCGTCGCGGCCACCCGGGGCGAGGACGTCATCACCGGATTCGTGGGCGTCACGGCCGCCATCAACGGCCGGATCGCCGCCCTCTACCGCGTCCTCACCCAGGCCGCGGACGCCGATGGCGAGGCTCGGTCCCTCCTGGAGACGCTCAACGCGCAACGCGGCCGCGGCCAGGCTCTCCTCGTGGACGCTCTGGTCAGCGGGCACGTCCTCCGGTCCGGCCTCGCGGCTGAGCGGGCGGCCGACGTCGTCCACGCTCTCATGTCGCCCGAACTGTTCCGCAGCCTCGTGGGCGAGCGAGGCTGGACGCCCGACGCCTACGCCGACTGGCTCACCCGGACCCTCTGCGACCAACTCCTCTGAGCACGCGGGGGGCTCTGAGCGCTGAAGCCGGGGGCTCTCGCCGGCGCGCCCGGCGACGTAGGCTGGGAGTACCGAAATGGAGGTCTCCCATGACAGAGAACCAGACCGACCGGACGTCCGCGCAGCGCGAGAAGATGGCCTCGGCGCCCGGCTTCATCGCAGCCCTCGACCAGAGCGGCGGCAGCACCCCGAAGGCCCTCGAGCGCTACGGCGTGGCCGCGGACGCCTGGTCGAGCGAGGAGGAGATGTTCGACCTCGTCCACCGGATGCGCACCCGGGTGATCACGAGCCCGGCCTTCACCGGCGAGAAGATCCTCGCCGCGATCCTGTTCGAGCGCACCATGAACGCCGAGATCGAGGGGCGTCCCACGGGCGACTACCTGTGGAACGTCAAGCGGGTCGTGCCGATCCTGAAGGTGGACGAGGGGCTCGCCGACGAGGCCGACGGCGTCCAGCTCATGAAAGAGATGACGAAGCTCGACGCCCTCCTCGACGCCGCCAACGCCCACGGCATGTTCGGCACGAAGATGCGGTCGGTCATCAAGCACGCGGACGCCCACGGCGTGGCCGCGGTGGTGGCCCAGCAGTTCTTCTACGCCAACCGCATCCTCGACGCCGGCCTCGTGCCGATCGTCGAACCCGAGGTGGACGTGAAGGCCCCCGACAAGGCTGAGGCCGAGACGCTGCTCAAGTCCCAGTTGGACGAGTACCTCGCTGGGTTGCCCGACGGCCGCCAGGTGATGCTCAAACTGACCCTGCCGAGCCAGGACAACCTCTACGCCGACCTCGTCGGCCATCCGGCCGTCCTGCGGGTTGTGGCGCTGTCGGGCGGTTACAGCCGCGAGGAGGCCAACGCCCTGCTCGCGCGCAACCACGGCGTGGTCGCGAGCTTCAGCCGGGCCCTGCTCGAGGGGCTGTCCGCGCAGCAGTCCGAGGAGGAGTTCGACGCCACCCTGGGCGCGTCGATCGACGCGATCTACGCGGCGTCCATCGCCTGACGCGTTCGGGTTCCGGGCGTGCGGTCCCCGGTAGCCTCGGTGTGGTCTGAACCGAAAGGCCACGCCGTGCAGGTCCCCACCCCGGTCCCCGCGCCCGTCACCCTCACCCGGCGCGTAACGCTCGGCCGGTCGCTGCGCCTGCGGCGTCTCGCGCTCGTGCTGTTCTGCCTGATCGCCGCCCTCCTGGCCAGCTTGACACTGATTCGGATCGAGCCGGTCAACTGGGTGCTCGGGCCCGTCGTGGCCCTCGCCTCACGTTCGCCCTCGGGCTGCTGCTGCACGGGATGGATCGCTCCGCCCATGCTGGCGAGACCTTGACCCTCGAGCCCGAGGGTCTGCGCCTCGACGACGCGGGCAGCGTGCGCGCCGTCCGGTGGGAATCCCTCGAGCGCCTGGCGAAGCTGCCCACGCCTGAGAGCCAGCGGGCGACCCGGGGCGGCGGGATCGGCTGGGTCGTCATGAGCGTGCTCAAGGCCGCGGACGCCCCCGCCCAGTGGGGCGTGTGCGGCTCGGGACGCGTTCTGCTCAAGCCGAACGCCCCCGCCCGGGTGCTGCAGGAGCTCGCCCTGACCGCCCGCATCTTTCCCGCTCACCCCGGCTACCAGCCGGTCGCGGTCTACTTCGCGGACTTCGAGCCGGACTGGCTCCGGGGCCGCATTGGCGACTGGGTCGAGTTCCGGCGTCCGGATCTCATCGACGCCGCCTCGGTCGCCGCGCCGTGAGCCGATCCACGAGTTTTGACGATTCAGCGAACGGCCAGCGCCCCGAGGTGTCCGGCCGCCATACTGGAACCACGTGCGAGCGCCGCAGTGCAGCGGTGGGGAGGAACGACCATGACCCAGTTCAAGCTCCGTGACGATTTCCTGTGGGGCGGCGCGACGGCCGCGAACCAGTGGGAAGGCGGCTGGCAGGAGGGCGGCAAGGGCGTCAGCGTCCACGACGTGCTCACCGCGGGCGCTCACAAGGTCGAACGGCGCATCACCCCAGACGGCCCGGTGGAGGGCGAGTACTACCCGAACCACGAGGGCATCGACTTCTACCACCGCTACGCCGAGGACATCGCCCTGTTCGCCGAGATGGGGTTCAGATGCCTGCGCCTGTCGATCAGCTGGCCGCGCATCTTCCCCAACGGGGACGAGACCGAGCCCAACGAGGAGGGCTTGGCGTTCTACGACCGCGTCTTCGATGAGCTCAACGCGCACGGCATCGAGCCGGTCGTCACCCTCAGCCACTACGAGACGCCACTGCACCTCGTCCACGAATACGGCAGCTGGCGCGACCGCCGGCTCGTGGACTTCTTCGAGCGCTACGCCCGCGTGTGCTTCGAGCGCTACCGGGGCAAGGTCCGGTATTGGATGACCTTCAACGAGATCAACACCATCTGGCGCCCCGACCCGTGGCGCACCGCGGGCCTGCTCTACGCCGAGGACGAGGACCGCAACGCCTCGCTCGCCCGGGCGATCCACCACGAGCTGCTCGCCAGCGCGAAGGCCGTCATCGTTGGGCGCGAGGTCGATCCCGAAAACAAGATCGGCTGCATGCTGCTCTACCCGGAGATGTACCCGGCCACCTGCCGTCCCGAGGACGTCCTCGCGACCAGGGACGCCATGCGTCGCGTCTACTTCTTCGGCGACGTGCACGTGCGCGGCACCTACACCAACACGTGCCTGTCCCTGCTCAACGAACTGCCGGGCGCCGTGCTGCCCATCGAACCGGGCGACGAGGAGATCCTGAAGGCAGGCGTCGTCGACCACATCGCGTTCAGCTACTACTTCAGCTCGGTCGAGAGTTCACGTGACGACGTCGAGAAGACCGAGGGCAACATGTTCATGGCGGGTCGCAACCCCTACCTCGAGGTCACCGAGTGGGGCTGGCAGATCGACCCGGTCGGCCTGCGCATCGCCATGAACGAGCTCTACGACCGCTACCAGGTGCCCGTCTTCATCGTCGAGAACGGCCTCGGTGCGGTGGACGTCGTCGAGCCCGACGGCTCCGTCAACGACGACTACCGCATCGCCTACCTCGACGCCCACCTCGCCGAGATGGTCAAGGGTGTCGAGATCGACGGCGTCGACCTCATGGGCTACACGTGGTGGGGTCCGATCGACCTCATCAGCGCCGGCACCGGCCAGATGAGCAAGCGCTACGGCTTCATCTACGTGGACCGCGACGACGAGGGCAACGGCACGCTCGAGAGGAGCAGGAAGAAGTCGTTCCACCACTACGCCGAGATCATCCGCACCAACGGGGCGACGTTCAGCACCCGCTGACGGGGCTCGCGAGTTCCGCGGGGGCGTCCGTCGCCTCGGCCGGATGGTCGGCGCCGTCCAGCCGCTCCGCCGGACCCGCGGCGGCGGTGACCAGGGTGCTGGCCGCGGGCCGGTCGAAGGCGGCCCGGTAGCGGCCGAGCCAGTCCGCGGCGAAGGCGTCGGCGTCGGCTGTGCGCACGAGCGCCCACACGCTGCCGCCGAAGCCGGCCCCGAACGAGGACGCCGCCGGTGCGCCCAGCGCCCGGGCATCCGCGGCGAGGGCGACGGTCTCGGGAACCTGGTTGCCGAGGGACTGCTCGGCCAGCCGCTGGGAGTGGGCGACGGCCTCGCCGAACTCCTCGACATCGCCCCTGCGCAGGGCGTCGACGGCCGCGGGCACGAGCACTTCCGATTCGGTCACGAACTGCTCCAGGCGGGCGAACAACGCCGGCTCGGTGAGCAGCGAGCCGAGGACGTCGAGGGCACGGTCGTCGCTGCGCACCGCCGCCGCGAGGCTCGCGTCGTCGCAGCCCGTGCGGACGTCCCAGCGGTGCAGGATCTCGCGGGTCGCCGACGAGGCGCGGTTGTAGTCCGCCTGGGCGGGACCGGTCTTCTGCGCGGAAACACCGCTGACCGCCACCACGAACACCCAGCCGTGCGGAACGGCGACGTGTCCGTGGCGGGCGAGAGGATCGGATCCGAACCAGCCGAGCTGGCCGGGGCACGAGCAGAACCTAGCGGTGTGGTCCTCCGAGCCGCCACGCGTGCCGACGCCCCCGTTGCCGAGCAGCGGGCCGAAGTCGCCGCCGTTCTCGATGCTGGCGAGGTACATCGCCCAGTCCAGCGGATCGTCGCCCACGTGATCGCGCCACGTCGGCGTCTCCCGCAGGCCCGCGAGGTCGGCCAGGGCCAGCGCCGCCCCGCTCAGCAGGGCCGAGGAACTGCTTATGCCCGAGGCGAGGGGCAGCGTGGTCGAGATCGCCAGTTCGGCGCCCGGCAGGGCCCCGAAGTTGGCCGCGAGCCGGCGCCACGCCGTGGCCACGTAACGCCCCCAGTGTCCGGCCGCCAGAGCGTCGGGACCGGACTCGGTGACCTCCACGGGGTCGGCGAACTCCGCACTGTGGGCCACCAACCGCGATCCCGGACGCCGCCGGGCCACCGCGGTCACCCCTTGCTCCACGGCGCACACGAGCACGTGTCCGCCCGCGTAGTCGGTGTGCTTGCCGAGCACCTCGATGCGTCCGGGAACCCGCCAGGCGGCTACCTCGCTGCCGGTCACAACGCGACCTCCTCACCGGCCAGGGCCTCGGCGACCGTGCGGACGTCGGTGCGGGAACTCAGGTCCCACACGCCCTCGGCGGAGCGCACGACCGCGACGGGGACGCCCTCGTCGACGAGCAACTGCACCGCGTCGGTGATCTCGTACTCGCCGCCCTCTACACCACCTCGGGGCTGTGGTTCGCCGGCAACCACGTCGCCGACAACTACGCCGCGCTGATGGCGTGGACGCAGGGGCGATTCTGGCGTTGGGTAGGCAGCTCGATCCTTTTCTCGCTGGCTGCCGGGGCGCTCGGGACGCTGGTGTCGGTGGCGGCAGGGTATGCGCTCGCGAAGTTCAGGACGCCGGGCGGCGCGGCCGTGCAGGTGGCGATCCTGGCCGGGTTGCTGTTCCCCATCGCGCTCCTCACCGTGCCGCTCTACATCATGTTCATCTCGCTGGGCCTGGTGAACACCCCGTGGGCGGTCATCATCCCCTCGTGCGTGAGCCCGTTCGGTGTGTTCCTGGGCCGGATCTACGTGGAGGCCTTGGTGCCCGACGAACTCCTGGAGGCAGCGCGGCTCGACGGGGCGTCCGAACTGCGGACCTTCTTCTCCGTGGTGTTGCGCCTGCTGGCGCCGGCGATGGTGACGATCTTCCTGTTCATCTTCGTGGCCACCTGGAACAACTTCCTGCTGCCGCTGATGATGCTCACGTCGAACGATCTGAAGCCGGTGACCGTCGGTCTCTACGGGATGATGAGCTACTTCAACCCCCAGTACGGTGCGGTGTTGCAAGGGGCGCTGCTCGGCGTTCTGCCCCTCATCGCGCTGTTCCTCGGCCTGCAGCCGTACTGGCAGGCGGGCCTCGCGAGTGGTGCCGTGAAGTGATTCCCTTGGGGGCTCGGCGGGGGAGGTGAACACGGGCGAGGGGCCCCTGAATGTATGAGATTCAGGGGCCCCTCTGGTTGATCGGGGATTGGATGACGATCCCGATCGGCATCGGTCGGTACCGGGATCCAGCCGACACGTCACCCCGTCGGCCTGGTGGGTCGCCCCACCAACGGATCCTCTTTCCTACCGTTGCCAGCTGCCCCGAAGGGCGGCGTAGGTCTTTTCTATGCCTTCGCGCACCGGAACGCAACCCCTAGTCAGGAACTACTCCGGAGTAGTTTGTCACCCACAGGTCAGTCCACAGCTTCTCCACCGGAAACGGCCCTGCGTCCACACCCCTGTCCCCAAGGGTTGTGGACGCCGGGCCGTCGCTCGGGCGTGATCAGGCAGCCACGGACGCCGCGGCGCGGCCCTTGCGGGCGGTCAGCCAGAGCACGATGCCCGTGTAGGCGGCGATGACGACCGCCTGGATGGCGGTGTCGCCCAGGCTGTACTCGGTGGCGGTCAGGTCGGCGATGCCGACGGACGCCAACACGAACCCGCTCAGGTTGTTCACCATGTGCAGGGCGATGGCCGCCTCGAGACCACCAGTCCGCCAGACGAGGATGCCGGCGGCGAGGGCGAACAGACCCACCTGGACGAGGCCGAGCGTCCCATAGCCGTGACCCAGCACGAACAGCGGGATCGGCAGCACGATGCCCCACCAAGCGCTCTTCAACCACGAGCCCAGGACGAGCTGCGGCAGGCCGCGGAACAGGTACTCCTCGGCCGCCGCCTGGAACGGCACCAACAGCAACGCGACGCCGAGGAGGGCGGCTGAGGTCGCCGTCCACGTGAACTGCACCGGCGTCCCCGAGAGTGCGGACACCGCGAGGCTGACGCTCGTCCCCAGCGCGACGAGCGCGAGGGCGATGGCGGCGTCGCGGCCGAGCAGGTTCCACCGGAGGCGTCCGGTCACCGACGACAGCCGGCCGAACGACACCTGGCCGCCGAACCGGGCCCCGATGGCGCAGGCCGGGATGAACAGGGCCAGCGATGCGAGCGCCACCGCTGCGATGACCGGGTTGCTCATGTCGAGGCCGAGCTCGGCCGAGGAGCCCGTGTCGATGACCACGCCGTTCTCGAGCCACTGCCCGAGGCCGGTCGAGTAGGCGAGGTAGAGGCCGGTGGGGATCGCAAGGGCGACCACCATCGCCACGTACGACACCGCGGTGAGCACCATCGCGCCGATGGGCACGGCCCACGTGTAGAGGGGGTCCTCGCGGAACGCGAGGCGGTAGGCGCGCGGGGTCGGGGGCGCGGTGGCCGGGACGGGCTGCGTCTGGGGGAGGGAGGCAGGGGATGTCTGGGTCGGGAGTGAGATGCTCATGCAGAAAGCCTCGGCCGGCGCGGTGGGTCGCCGCAGCGGGCGAGGGTCTCGGGACGCCGCGACGAGCGGCCACCCTTTCGGACGCCGCCGGTCCAGCCCCTGCGTCGACCTTGGTCGAGACGGCGGCGTCCGGGTGGATGGGACAGGGTGCCGTGATTGGACAAGGCGCCGCGGATTGGTCGAGGCGCCGCGGATTGGACAGGGTGCCGCCACGGAGGCCGAGGCGGACGCCGCGTCGAGGGTCGTCCGGCCACGACCGTGCGCGCCCCGGATGCTGCGACCGCCGACGCGCTGGCGACCGTCCTCGGGGTGCTCGATTGGGAGGAGGCGCGCGCCCTCGTCGGCACCCTCCCCGGGGTGGGCGTCCGGGTGGTTCTGGGCGACGGGCGGGCCGATACCGCCGGCGACTGGTGAGGCGAAGAGACGCTCAGCCGCTTCTTCGCCGCCTTTCAGGCACGGCGTCAACTCCGCGCGCCGGCGCGTGCGTAGAGCGGGTGTCCAACGACTCCTGCTCGGAGGAAGACATGTTCACCATCCGCACCGCCCTCGCCACGGTCGCCGCTGCCGCACTCACCGTGCTGCCGGCCGCCTTCGCCACCGCCGCACCCGCCGACGACGTCGATGTCGCCTGGTACTGCGGCTTCAGCCTCACCGATGCGTCCTACCCGCTCGTCGCCGTCGTCGACGTCGAACACAACGTGGGCGAGGACGCCCCCGCCTCCTACGTCGCCGACGGTGACCAGGGCCCGGTCTGGTACCTGCTGGCCGGCCACTCCGAACCGTCCGCGGCTACCTGTCTGGACCTGCGCGACGCCGTCCCCAAGTCGGCGCGTCCTGGCGTCGCCACACCGGCGCCCGAGCCCAGCGCGCCGCCCGCCGACGACGTGGCCTACGCCTGGTACTGCGCCTTCAGCCTCCGCGACGCCGCCCTCCCCCTTGTTGACCGCGTCAAGGTCGAGCACAACGTCGGTGAGGACCCGGTCCGCTCCTACGTCGCCGACGGCGCCAACGGTCCCGTGTGGTTCCTGCTCGCGGGGAGCGGCCAGCCCTCGGTCGCCGAGTGCACGGCGTTGAGGGACGCCGTCCCTCCGGCAGACCGGCCCGCCCTCGCCGCGCCGGAACCGACGCCCACCGCCGCGACCGTGCCCCCGGCCCGGCCCACCGCGACGACCGCGCCCACGCCCACCGCCACGCTCCCCCGGCCCTCCACGCCGCGTCCGGCCTCGCGCCCCACGGCTCCAGCCGCCCAGCCGACGAGCCAACCCACCGGCCGCGGCGTTCCGGCCAAGACGGGCGCCGAGGAGGACGTCCTGCTCTGGCCGCTCGCCCTCGCCGGCGTGGCGCTCGCCGGCTCGGCTGCCAGCTTCAGCTGGCTGCGGAAGCGGTGACGCTCCGCCCGCTCAGGCGGGCCGCCCGGGGCCGTGCGGCCCCTCGGGCTCTGCGATCGGCGCGACTCGGCGACGACCCATCTGGGTGCCGAGTCGCGCCTCTTCGCGCTCCAGGTCCCGGATCTCGGCCAGCATGCGCGCCTTGCGCGCCTCCAGTTCCTCCATCTCCTCGGCGTTGCGGCGGGCGGCTGCCGCTTCCTCGACGTGCTCGGCGTGGCTGGCCAGTTCGTCGGCGTGGGCGAGTTGGTCGGCCTTGCGGATGAAGGGGAAGTAGATGGCCGTCGACAACACGATCGCGAACGCCTGGTAGATCGCGTGCGGCCACCCGCCCACGATGAGCCCCGAGATGATCGGGGGAGTCGTCCACGGCGCGACGACGGCCGTGAAGAGCGGCAGGATGCCGAGGCTCATGAGCAGGTACAAGATGACGGCGTTGACCATCGGGGTCAGGAAGAACGGCACCGCCAGGAGCGGGTTCATGACGACCGGGGTGCCGAAGGTGATCGGCTCGTTGATGTTGAACAGCGCCGGGCCGCCGCCGAGGCGTCCGAGCGTCTTGAACTGGGTCGACTTGGCCCACAGCAGCATGTAGACGACGATGCCGATGGTGATGCCGGCGCCCGTCATGTTGATGAAGTTGTCCTTGAACTGTTGGGTGACGATGTGGCCGCCGTTCTCGATGGTGAGTTCGAGCCCGGAGTCGACGATGCGCTGGTTGTCCACCGCATTCGCGGTGAGCATGGGGGTGACGACTCCGCTCACGATCGAGCTGCCATGGACGCCGAAGAACCACAGGAACGGGATCAGGAAGGCCATCACCATGACGCCGCCGAGCGAGTCGGTCATGCCCTGCATGGGGGTCTGGATGGCGTCGTAGATGGCGTCCATGAGGGTCGTGCCGAAGCGCCGGAAGACGCCGTACACGAGTGCGCCGACGCTCATGACGAAGAAGCCGGGGAAGAGGGCGGTGAAGGCGTTGGCGACGTTCGGGGGGACGCCGTCCGGCATCTTGATCGTGATGTTGCGTTCGACGAACCAGCAGTAGATCAGGGACACGAAGAAGCCGATGACGATGCCGGCCACCATGCCGCGCGAGCCGGTCCACGTGAGCGGGATGACGCCGCCGACGGGGGCGTCCAGTCCCTCGACGCGCACCTCGAGCGGCATGAGCAGCACCATCATGCAGACGCCCCAGATGGCGGCAGCGAATGCCTCGTGGCCGGCGGCGCGCACCCACGAGTACGTCACGCCCGCGCAGGCCACCAGGCCCACGAGGTTGAAGGTGGCGTAGTAGACCTCCATGAACACCGGATAGAGGCCGACGGCGTGCACCCAGTCGGTGAACGCGGGGACGTGGAAGTTGGCGAGCAGCAGGAACAGCGCGCCCACGATCGTGAGCGGCATCACGTACATCATGCCGTTCTTGAGCGCCGTGATCGGGCGCGTGTTGACGAACGCGATGATCGGGGGGATGACCCGGTTATTGAGCACGTCACCGAAGGAGGCCATGGCCGATCCTTTCCCTGCGTGGGCGCGTCCCTGCGTCCCTCGTCCCCATGGTGCCTCCGGGGTGGACGGTCGGCCAGCCGCCGGGCGGATTCGGCCTGTCTCGCGGCAGCGGCCGATGTCGCCGCCCGCCGGTTCACCGCCCCGCGGCGTCGCTCAGGGTGCGGGCGACGGAGACGGCGAGTCCGTCGAACCGGTGGCCGCCTCCTGCGTGGGCGTGCACGCGGGCCGAGGGCAGCGACGCGGCGTTCCGGGCGAGGTGGTCGAAGGGCACGACCGCGTCGTCCTGGCCGTGGTGGAGTTCCGCGGACGCCGTCTGCGTCGGCCCGGCGAGGACGTGATCGACGACGACGACCTCCGGCTGGAGTCCCGTTCCGCGTCAGGGCACGGTGTGCCCGGCGGCGCGGAAGAGCTCGTACCATTCGGGTCGCGTAAGCGGCAGGTCGGAGCCCTGAGCGGCGGCCTGCACGCGTTCGGGATTCGTCGTGCCCAGGACCACCTGCATGGTCGCCGGGTGGCGGGTGATCCAGGCGGTGGCGATGGCGAGCGGCGGCACCGCATACCGCGCGGCCAGCCGGTCGATGACGGCGTTGAGCTCGGCATAGTCGGGGTTGTCGAGGAACACGCCCGTGAAGTGGCGGGCCTGGAGCGGCGACCATGCCTGGATGGTGATGTCGTGCAGGCGGCAGTAGTCGAGGATGTCGTTGTCGCGGCTGGTCGACTGGGCGAGGTCGCCCATGTTGGCTGCGAGGCCCTGGGCGATCAGCGGCGCATGCGTGATCGACAACTGCAGCTGGTTCACCACCAGCGGCTGCGTGACCGACCTCTTGAGCAGCTCGATCTGCCCCGGCGTGTGGTTCGAGACGCCGAACGCGCGCACCTTGCCGGCCACCGCCAGCTCGTCGAACGCCCGCGCGACCTCGTCGGGCTCGGCGAGGGAGTCGGGGCGGTGCAGCAGCAGGATGTCGATGTAGTCGGTGCGCAGCGCCGTCAGCGACCCCTCGACCTGCTGGATGATGTGCTCGTAGGAGAAGTCGTAGTAGGGGCCGGCCGGCACGATGCCGCACTTGGTCTGCAGGGCGATCTCGGCCCGCTCGGACGCCGACAGTGCCAGCGCGTCGCCGAACCGGGCCTCGCACACGTGCATCGCCCCGCCGTAGATGTCGGCGTGGTCGAAGAAGTCGATGCCGGCCTCGCGCGCTGTGGTGACGAGCGTGCGGATCTCCGCGTCGGAGAGGTCCTTGATGCGCATGCAGCCCACGGTCACGTTGGGGGCCACGATGTCGGTGTGGGTCAGGGTGAAGGTCTTCACGGGTCCTCCTCGTCGAGTCCCTTCATCCTTGCACGTCTCACCCGGCGGCGATCAGGGCGTTCTCCAGGGTTTCGGCGGCCGCGGCGGCGTCCACGCGGGCGAGCGCGAGCGCGGCGACGACGAGTCCGGTCACGGTGTCGGCGAGGCGGTCGGCCTCGGTCTGCGTGAGGTCGGGGCGCGCAGCCCGGACGCCGCGGCCGACGGCCCGGCGCAGCTCGGCCCGGTAACCGAGGATCGCCTGCCGGACGCGCTCGTCCTCGGCCGCCGGGGCTGTGGCGGCGGAGATGAGGAGGCAGCCTTGGCGGGCGGGGGAGCGCGGGTCGGCGAGGGCCGCGCGGAGGCCCGTGAGGTAGGCGTTCAGGGTGGCGGCGTCCACCTGATCGGCGAGCAGCGGCGCGAGGCGGGGGCGGATGACCTCGTCGAGGTAGCTCGTGATCGCGGCGGCGAAGAGGCCGTCCTTGCTGGTGAACGCGTGGTAGAGGCTCGATCGGGAGAGGCCGGTCGCGGCCTCGAGGTCGGCGATGGAGGTGTCGGCGTACCCGCGGCGCCAGAACGCGTCGCGGGCCGCGCGGGCGGCGTCGGCGGTGGCGAAGGTGGCGGTGCGACCCATGGCAACCTCCCTTCCTGGACCGGTCGTTCCAGTATATAGTGGAACGGTCGTTGCAAAAAACGGTGAAAGGTCCTGTCGTGATCGTCGTCGCCCTGGTGCTCGCCGTCCTCGCCGCGCTGCTGCACGGGTTCATCTTCTATCTGGAGTCCCTCGCCTGGACCACCCCGCGGGCGCGGGCCGTGTTCGGCACGAGCGCCGAGGGTGCGGCCGCGACGAAGGAGATGGCCTTCAACCAGGGGTTCTACAACCTGTTCCTCGCCATCGTCACCGTGGTCGGGGTGGTGCTCCACGCCACCGGTTCCCCCGCTGCCGGCGTGGCGCTCGTCTTCGCCGGGGTCGGCTCGATGCTGGCGGCGGCGCTGGTGCTGTTCTTGTCCGCGCCTGACAAGCGGGGTGCCGCCCTCAAGCAGGGCACGCTGCCGCTGCTCGCGGTGCTGCTGCTCGCCGCGGGGCTGCTCGTCTGAGGTCGGTTGCCCCGGGGCGGTGGGGTCCGCTGATCACCTCAGCGCAGGAAGAGCCCCCAGACGCACCAGGCCAGGAAGGCGATGAGCACCACGAGGCCCACCACATCGGCGATCCGGGCGTCCCGCCCGGTGAGGACGCCCGGCGGTTCGGGCGGTCGTGCTGGCAGAGCCGGCGGTGGGGTGTCCATGCGCGCGGACACGCGGGCGCGCTTCACCCGGCTTCCGTACCCGCCCCCGAAGTTGGCCAGAGCCTCCTCGACTGCGTCCTTGTCGTAGCCCTGCCCGGGCCGGGCCGCATCGACGAGGTAGGACCGAAGCTCGGGCTCGGGCCCGTCGAGGTCGCCCGTGCGCAGGAAGGCCGTCAGCTCGCGCCGCACCTTCTCGACGCCCTCGGCGTCGTAGCCGATCTCGTTGGGCCCGGGCCGGGGGAAGGACGGGCGCTCCAGCCAGGAGGCCATCCGGCCGGCGATGAGGCCGACGATCTCGCGCTGCAGCGGGTTCATCCCAGGGTCGGGCCCGTCAAGTCCGTCCGGCTCGAGGGGCACGTCATCGCCCAGGGACACGTCGAGGCCGACGAGGTGGGCCTGGGACAGGTGTCGGGCCACCAAGCCGATCGCGAGTGGAGCCGCGGGGTCGCTGTGGTCGAGTTTGGTCAGGGCGGTGAGGACGGCGTCCACATTCTGCCGTGCCGGCCCGCCGTGCTCGGGCGTCAGGGTGGCGGCCCGGATGATCGGCGCGAGCGGGCGGCGCTGCTCGGTGGCGCGGGCGAGGTCGGCGAAGAGCCGTTCGACGTCGGAGGCTCGATAGCCGTCGTCGGCTGTGGGGGCCGTCGCGTTGCGTAACGCGTCCGCGGCCTGCCCCCGGTCGTCGTTCATGACTTCCACGGTAGCGCTGAAGTCGCGGCGAGTTATCCACAGGTGTGGACAACCCTCGACGTAGGGCGGTGGGCTTGGGCCAAGCTGTCGCGCATGACAACAGTGCTACCCACCCTGGCCGAACGCGACGACTGCGTTCCCATCCTGTCCGAGATCCTCCGCCGCGGGCGTGCCTGCCCCGGCATCACCCTGGTCGGGATGCTCGACCTGGACACCGGCGCCGTGCTCAGCGTGCGCCGCCTCGAGACCCCCGAGCCGCTGCCCGACGACGCCTGCGACGTGCCCGGCGAACTGTTCATGCTCATGAGCCCGATCCTGCGCGCGCTGGCCGTCGACCTCGTCGGGCCGGGTGGCGAGCTCCCGCTGGGGCGCCTGCCCGATCGTGAGCTGGTGACGGTCGTGTGCCGCGAGGGTGCGCCGGAGATCGGCGACGTCGAGGCCCAGTTCTTCTGGGGCTGGCGGTACAGCAACGATCTGACCGGGGCGCTGTCGGGCGACGTCTACGCGGTGACGCCCGACGGCTGGGTGGGCCTGCACGGCGGCTCGGGCGCGCTCCCCGTGCTCGTAGGGGACGCCGCCGCGCCCGAGGACGAGCTGGTGCGGTTCCCGGAGTTGGCGGAACGGCGGGCGCTGCTGGTCGATCCGGGCGTGCGGGCGGCCGCCGCCGTGCTCGCGGAGACCGCCCTGGCGGAGATGGTGCCCGAGCCGGGGGAGTGCCTGCTCTGTTACGAGGCGCGGCTGATCCACGTGTTGGGCTGCGATCGAACGCTGCGGATCGCCCAGCGGTTCCGGGACTGCACCGCCCCGCGGGCGACGGGGTTGGAGCGCCGGCTGGCAAGCATGGGGGCTGCGTGCGACTGCCAGCTCGTGGAGGCGTACGGCCTCTGGGGGCCCTTCGCGGTGTTCGAGGAGGCCGCCTACGTCGCCGCGGTCGCAGCCGGCGATCCCGAGCCGGTCGAGCTGGGGTGCTGCGGCGTCCGGAAGGGGTCGACGCAACCGTGCGCGAAGTGGGGCCACCGACGGCTCAAGCGCGGGTAGCCGGTGACGGACGCCGACGGAGCCCCCGCGAGGCCGGCCAACCACGCCAAGACGAAGTGTTCGGGCGCCGTGTTCGCTGGCGTGGGACACTAGCCGCCCAAGCCCTCCGCGTCACCGACCTCGTACAGGTGAAGAAGCGCCAGGGTGAAGTCCCAGCCGAACGCCGTCAGCGACACGCGGCGTCCGCGCACACGCCAGAGACCGCAGTCGCCGAGCAGGGCGAGGAGGGAGTCGACCTGGCCCGAAACGTAGTCGCGGTAGCCCGGCCAAGGGCCCGGTTCGTCCCCGTGCTCGTCGTTGCGCCACCACACGTCGCGCAGCTCGTCGACGGTGGCGGGGCCGCCGCCGTAGGGTTCGGCGAGCGTGAGGAGCGTCAGGAACAGCAGCCGCTGGTCGATGGCGCCCCGAACGCGCGCGGCTGCGGCGAGGACCGTGGCGAGGCCGAAGGCGATCCAGTCGTCGTTGTCGGTGGGAGTGTCGGGCAGGTGGCGGGCGCGGGACCCGGTGGCGTCGAGGACATCGCCCTGGAGGGCTGCCTGCCAGAGCCGGTCGAGGGATCTGCTGTCGCCGGCCGAGCGCCAGCCGTTGCGCGCATAGTCCCGTTCGGTCTCCTCGGTGACCGTGTCGGGGTAAGGAGTACGCAGGCGGCTGGCGGCGAACTGGGCCGCGTCCCACGTGTCCCACAGCTTGAGGGCGTCGTAGGCCTCCCGGGCGATCGCCGGCCGCAGGACGCCGGTCTGGGTGAGTTGGCGCCCGTCGGCCCAGCGGGCGAGGGCCAGGACCTGGCGGGTGAGGAGGCTGGTGCGGACCGCTTGCGCAGACTGGGCAGGATCCGAGGGGAAGAGGCGCTCGTCGTCCTCGTCGAGGCGGGGCGTGCCGGGTAGCTCCCAGGAGTCGGGCAGCTGCCCCGTTTCGGCCATCGTCCCCCAGCCGGCCGTGAGCGCTCCGCTCATGCGGCTGCCGGCACCGCCGGCGTCCATGGTCGCCCTGCGAAGGTCGTCGGGTTGGTCGTTCCACGCCTGCACGATCTGGTGGAGGCGGGCGTTCATCTCTTCGTGGGTGTCGGCGTCGTCGAGGGTGATGCCGAGGTCGCGCCCGAACGCGAGGAGGGACTTGGCGGTGCCGTGACGGCTCGGGTCGGCGCAGGCCTCGGGCATGCGTTTCGCGGCGGCCTTCGCCTCGGTGAGGAGGGCTTTCGGCTCGGCGGACGCCCCCGCCATGCGGCCCGTCGACCGCAGGAACCGCCAGAACGTGTCGAGGCTGTCGACAAGAGAGGCGACATCCGGGACACCGGCCGGCCCGTGCGCCGGCCACCGCGTCAACATCAGGTGGCGGACGCTACCTGCCCGCCAGTTGTTCGCTGCGAGCCCGTCGTGTGTGGCGCGCAGGTCGAGGGCGGTGACCAGCAGGTCGGTGTCCAGCGGCCGCTTCTTCTCTGACGCCCATCGTTCCGCATGCCTGAGGAGGAGTTCGTGATCGTTCACACCGACATCGTCGCATTCCCGCCTGCCTTGCCGGCACGTGGTTCCACGGCGAGCTCGCCGGGGGAGAGCGCGCCCCGGCGATCCGAGGGCCAATGGCGCGCCTCTCAGGTCGAGTCGCCGGCGCGATGGCGTGCCGGCTGGGTCGTCCATGTCGGATGGAGCCGACTTGTGGGTGGCGGCCTCCCGTGCGTGGCGCTGCAGCATCCTGAATGCCGCCCAGTGGCCAGCCTGACCCTGACCGAGGCTATTCCCGCGGGGGGATGCAGGCGGGCTTGTGGGTGTGGGGATCGATCACGACGTGCCATTGGTCCCGCGTCGGCATCCCGTCGGTGCCGCGTGGTTCGACGAGGGCGTGGTGTGTGGGGCAGAGAAGGGCCAGGTTGGTGCGGTCGGTGGCGCCGCCCGCCCACCAGGGGAGGATGTGGTGGGCTTGGCAGCGGCTGGGCGGCAGGTCGCAGTGGGGGAAGATGCAGCCGCCGTCGCGTAGGTCGAGGGCGGTGCGGACGGCCGGCGTGGCCAGGCGGGCCGTGTGGCCGAGGTCGAGCACGTCGGAGTCGGTGCCGAGGACGGCGGGGAGAATGTCGGCGTCGCGGCACAGGCGGCGCAGGTCGCCGGCCGCCAGCGGCTCGCCGGTTTCGAGGACGCCCGCGCCCTCGGCCCGTTGGCGGAGACGGTCGTGATCGAGGTGGACGACGATGCGCGGCCGGTCGCCGCCGATGGTGGGGCTGGCCTGCCGGTCGTGGTGGGCGGCGACGAGGGCGACGAACGCGTTGGCGCGGCGCTGCTCGGGCGTGCGGACGTCGCGCCGGTGCCGGGTGGCGCGGCGGTCCTCCTCCAAGTGGGCCTCGATGAGCTTGACGAGACCGGCGGCGTCCGCGTGGGGCAGGCAGGCGTGCAGGTGCGTGGAACCGTCCTCGGTCCACCAGCTCACCGAACGCCGCTGGCGTGCGCGCCGGGCCTGCGCCTCGAGGCGTCAGGCTTCGGACGAGACGGCAGCCGGGGCGACCTCGGCGAGCACGTCCGCGGCCACCGTGGTGAGCTGCTCGGCGGTGCGCCCGACGGCGCGGGCCACGAGGGCCGTCTCGGCGGCGGCGCGTTGGGCGTCGGTGAGGCTGGCGGGCAGCCCGTCGAGCACCTGGCCGATGGAGCGGGCCTGGGCGAGCGACACGCGCCCGGCCAGGGCGGCGTCGAGAACCGACGGCCGGCCGGCCAAGAGGCGGCCGGCGCGCACCAAGCTGGGCGCCTCCTTCTTGCTGGTGGCCGTGGCGGCGAGCAACGACGGCAGCGGCGTCCGGGTGGCCTTCATGGCCGAGCCAGCCTCCTCGGCCTCGCACACCAGCGTCGCCACCAGCGCCTCGACCCGCCGCGCCACCCCGCGGGCGGCGCTCACCAGCTTGAGGCGCTCGGGATGGCCGAGCTGGGCGCGGGCGGCATGGTCGATCGCGTCGAGGCTCCGGGTGAGCTCGACCAACGCGTCGGCGGTGGCAAGAGGGGGTGCTGCCATGACCCCCCTGAATGATCCGGGTCCGACAATTTCCGATGCGGTGCCGCCCGTGCGCCGGTGGGGGGAGGGGGGAGAGGCTCACCAGGTGGGGAACTCCTCGTCATCGGCCAGTTCGCCGTCGCTGCGGGCGTTGAGCTCGTACGCCTTCTTGCCGTCGAGCGACTCGCGGATGATGTCGGCCTGCCCGGCGTGGCGGGCGATCTCCGCGATGACGTGGAGGATCACCCAGCGCGACTCCCAGCCGACGAGGTCCTCGGGGTACCACGGCGCCTGGGGGGTGGGCACGAGGGCGTCGAGACCGGCCCCGTCGATGGCGTCCACGAGGGCCGTGGCGGCCTCGTCGAGGTCGGCGCGCAGGTCGTCGGGGGCGAGCGTGTCGGGCAGCGACCAAGCATCGTCGTCGCCGGCGATCACGTCGGCGCCGCTGGTCGGGCACTCGGGTGCAGCGGAGACCGCGCCGCCCCAGGCGAGGCACACATTGCGCACGTGCCGCGCCAGCATGGCCAACGAGAAGTCGCTCGCGGTGGTGCGCGCGTGGGCCTGCTGGGGGGTGAGGCCGTGCAGCGTCGTCCGAACCTGGTCGATCTGCTGGAGGGCGAACGTTGAGGAAGCCGCGCTCGCCGCTGGCATTGGGGGTCAGAAAGGCCATGATCTGCCCCTTCGTGGGTTGGTGAGACCAGTCTGGCGGCAGATGAGGACAGATCCTGTCCGCGGGCTGGGGCAGTATAAGCGGCATGAACGATCCGACCGATCCGACCCGCCGCGCGTTGCGGCTGCTGGCCCTCCTGCAGCAGCGCGCGGCCTGGCCGGGGGAGACCTTGGCGCAGCGCCTCGGCGTCAGCACCCGCACCCTGCGCCGCGACATCGCCCGGCTGCGCGAGCTGGGCTACGTGGTCGAGTCCGAGCCCGGCACCGATGGCGGGTACGCCCTCGGCCACGGCACCGTCGTGCCGCCGCTCTTGCTGGACGCCGACGAGGCCGTGTCGGTCAGCGTGGCCCTGGCGGTGGGGACGGCGTCCGGCACCGCCGGCGATCCCGAGGCGACCGCCCGCGCGCTCACCAAGATCGACGCCGCCCTGCCAACTGCGGTGCGCGAGCGGGCGCGCGGCGTCCGGGAAGCGTTGCACGTGCGGCCGTTCAAGGCGGGGCCGGACGTCGGCGTCCTCACCCTCGCGCTCGATGCCGTGCGCCGCCGGCAGTGGCTGCGGTTCGGCTACACGGCGGCGACGGGGCAGGCGTCGCAGCGTTGGTAGAGCCGGTGCGCGTCGTGGCGCGGGGTGGGCGCTGGTACGTGTGGGCGTGGGACGTCGACCGTCGCGACTGGCGCTCGTTCCGGCTGGAACGCATGGAGTCGGTCGAGCAGTCGGATTGGGAGTTCCGCCCCCGGCCCGACCTCGCCGAAGGGCTCGCCCGGCTGGACGCCCCCATGCAGTGGGACGCCCACGCTCACCGGGTCGAGGTGGTCGTTCGCGGTTCGATGGAGGAGGTGGGGCGTCACCTGGGCGTCGCGTACGGCGACCTGGCCGACCTTGGCGACGGACGCGTCCGCTACGCCACCGGCGTCGACGACCCCGCCGAGGCCGCAGCCTTGCTCGCCTGGCTGCCGTTCGACTTCGTCATCGAGGAAGACGAGGCCGTGGTCGCTGCGGTTGCTGCCCTGGCCCGTCGGCTCGGGGAGGCTGCACGGGAGCATCTGCGGGGTGAGCGAGAGGGGCTCGCTCCATAGAGTGAGTTGGAGGCCGCGGTCGAGGGGACGTGCTCGTGTCCGGCACTGGCGCGTGGGAGGGCAAGGAGCCCCGAGTGGCTTGGTCTCTCGGGGTGGCGCGGGCTCATAGCCGCGCGGGTAGGCCTTCGTGTCGAGTTGCGGGATGCGGTGAACAAGGGGCTCATCCCCGCGCGGGCGGGGAGGCCGCGGGCCGACCGATGAGTGGCCCGTTGGAGCGGGGCTCATCCCCGCGTGGGCGGGGAGGTCTAGGTCAGCTTGCCCGACCCCTCGAAGTCGGCGGGCTCATCCCCGCGTGGGCGGGGAGGTCGCACCGATGTCCTCGACGCCGCCCACTGCCTCGGGCTCATCCCCGCGTGGGCGGGGAGGTCATGGTCGGGGCGAAACCCGGCTGGGAGGCCAAGGGCTCATCCCCGCGTGGGCGGGGAGGTCACCCAGCGGTGCCAGACGTGCGGCTCCGAGGGGGGCTCATCCCCGCGTGGGCGGGGAGGTCCGCCGCGCGGCCTCCATCTTGCGCTTGGCCGGGGGCTCATCCCCGCGTGGGCGGGGAGGTCGGCGCGCACGTGCACGCAGGCCTGGTCGACGAGGGCTCATCCCCGCGTGGGCGGGGAGGTCGACATCTGCACCACAGTGAGTGAGCCGCGCGAGGGCTCATCCCCGCGTGGGCGGGGAGGTCCGAGCAGATCCACCAAGGCGAGGAATCGTGACGGGCTCATCCCCGCGTGGGCGGGGAGGTCAGCCCAGCAACATCGCCAATCCCGAGACGAGCGGGCTCATCCCCGCGTGGGCGGGGAGGTCCGCACCCACGCGGGCGTGAGCGCGCGGCGGACGGGCTCATCCCCGCGTGGGCGGGGAGGTCAAGATGCGAGCGCGCGCGCGAGCGCGGGAGCTGGGCTCATCCCCGCGTGGGCGGGGAGGTCCGGGCGTGAGCGCGCGGTAGACGTTGTGGTGCGGGCTCATCCCCGCGTGGGCGGGGAGGTCCTGGGGGTGGCGGTGGCGACGAACCGGAAGGGGGGCTCATCCCCGCGTGGGCGGGGAGGTCTTCTCCGTCAGGTCGTTCACAAGCTGGCTGCTGGGCTCATCCCCGCGTGGGCGGGGAGGTCCGCGGCCCCTGGCGTCTGACCTCTCCCCGGAAGGGCTCATCCCCGCGTGGGCGGGGAGGTCCACCTGCGCCGACGTCGGGTTATCAAGGTCGAGGGCTGTCAAGGGACAGTAGGACTTCCCTGTGGGCGGACAATGGGTCTCCTTGGTGGCGGACAGTCCATCTCCCTGTCCGCGGTCAGTTGATCTCCCTGGGGTCTCAGGTCAAGGGGATCACCCCGCGTCCGGTGGTGGCCTCGGCCAGGCGTAGTGAGGTGCCCTCGGTGATGATGACGTGGGCGTGGTGCAGGAGGCGGTCGACGGCGGCGGTGGCCAGGGTCTTGGGCATGATCGTGTCGTACCCGGAGGGGTGGATGTTGCTGGTGACCGCCAGGGAGCGGCGCTCGTAGGTGGCGTCGACGAGTCGGTAGAACGCCTCGGCGGCGGCCTGCCCGGAGGGCAGCATCCCGATGTCGTCGACGACGATGAGCTCGGCCCGGGTGATCCTGGCCAGGACCTTGCTGATGCTCCCGTCGACCGCGGCGCGGCCGATCGCGGTGGTGAGCGACTCCAGGGTGAACCAGGACACCCGCATGCCCTCGTCGATGACCTTGTGCGCCAGGGCCTCGACGAAGTGGGTCTTGCCCGTGCCGGAGGGGCCGCTGATCGCGAGGTTCTCGGCGCGGTGGACCCATTCCAGGGCGGCCAGGGCTGATTGGGTCGGGGCGGGGATGGAGGAGTCGGCCTCGCGCCAGGAGGCGAACGTCTTCCCGGCGGGCAGGCCGGCGGCCTTGCGGCGCATGGCCCTGGTGGCCTCGTCGCGGCCGCGGACCTCCTCGTCGAGCAGCACGCGTAGGACCTCGGCCGGGTCCCACCGTTGTGCCTTCGCGGTGGCGAGGACCTCGGGTGCGGCGGTGCGCAGGTAGGGCAGCCGCATCCGACGCAGTACCTGCTCAAGGTCGGCCGGCAACGGGGGTGCTGAGCCCGGTCCGGCCGCGGTCGTTGTCCTCGTGCGCGTGCTGGTGGTGCTCATCGGGTGCTCCCGGTGGTGAAGCCGGCCCAGCCGTTGGTGCCGGGCTGGGTGGTCGCGTTCTCGTCGGAGCGAACGAGGTCGGCGCCGCTGGTGCCGGTGGACAGGTGGTCCAGGATGCTGGCCAGGTCGGCCTCGGCGAACCGGCCGGCGGTCGCGGCGACGCCGAGCGCGGCGTCGACGTGCTCGGTCCCGACGAGGGCGGCGAGCTGGACGGCGTCGGCCATCTTGGCCCGGATCCGAACGGTCCCGGCGGCGGAGGCCTCGACCAACCAGGCCTGCGCGCCGTCCCCGAGGTCCAGGAACGCGGCCTCGGCCTGCGTCCGTGCTCGCGGTCGTGGTGGCCGCGGCGTCCCGTCCATCTCCTGGGGGTGATCGGGATAGTGGGCCGGGTCGATCTGCGGCGTGCCTGGGGTGGAGGCCTGGTGCCGGGCGGCCTCGATGAGGCCGATGACGCCGCCGGCCCAGGCCGGCATCGCGGGTAGGGTCGTGGTGTCAGCGACGATGACCACCTCGGACCCCACGACGCGGACCCACACCTCGGCCCCGACCAGGCCGGGCGGGAGCGAGTACCGCACAGAGCCGAACCGGACGGTCTGGTCGGTGCCCACGACCCGGGTCACCCCCAGGGCCATCGTGTGCGGACTGGCAGCCAGGGTGTGCAACCGGGAGCGTTCCTGGGCCAGGGCCAGCTCGGGGACGCGCGCGGACTCGCGGTGCTTGCGCCCGTTGACCTTGGCCATGAACGCCTCGCACGCGCTCCGCAACTGGGCGAAGCTGGTGTACTCCTCCCCCAGGTTGGCCTCCGTGGGGACCAGATCGGCCTTGGCGATCTTGACGCTCGCCTCGGTCCCGCCCTTGGACTGCGGGTCGTACGGGACGCACGTGTGGACCGTCGTGCCGTAGTGCCGGGCCACGGCCACCAGGTCGGGGTGACGCACAGGGACGCCGGCGACATGGTCGATCGTGACCGTGCGGGCGTTGTCGGTCAGTACGTAGGCCGGGACTCCACCCACGGTGCGGAACGTGGCGTCCAGGCACGCCACCAACGTCGGCAGCGTCTGGTCCCAGGTCGGGATCACGACCCGGTACCGCGACCAGGCCAGCCACGCGCAGAACAGCAGCGTGCCCCGGGCACGCCCGTCCGGACCCGGCACCCGCGGCCCGGTGCCCCAGTCGAACTGCAGCCACAGCCCCGGCTCGGTGATCCACGGCCGGTACGTGCGCCGCTTCCCCGCCCACCACGCGGCCTTGACCTCCGCGACCGCGCGCCGCGTGGTCCGCTCGGTCCCGGTGAAACCCAGCCCCACCAGGCGGGCGTGGACGACGTCGGCGCGGGCCTTGCCCTCCGAGCGAGCCACCCACTCCTCGATCTTGTCCATGTGCTCATCGATGATCCGGGGCCGCCGCCCCGGACCGGTCACCGGCGCTCCCGCGTCGCGAGCAGCGACATACCGTCGCACGGTCTTCGGATCCGCACCGGCCAGCTGCGCGGCCGAGTGCGCACACTCGGTGGCGTCGAACGCCTCAAGAATCTCCATGATCTCCCTGTCAGACTTCTTCATGCGTCCCTCCGGTGGAACCCGCTCGTTGGTGGTCGAAGACCTCGAGCATCCCCGGAGGGCCGCTTTCATCAGGACCGACACGGCCCGGTCCCATGGCCACGGACAGGGAGATCAACTGTCCGTCAGCAGGGAAGTACGCGTCCGCCTACAGGGAGATTGGCATGTCCGCTAGCACGAATCAAAGTGACGCTGGGGCGACCTCGGTCGGCAGTGCGCTGGCACCCCTCCCCCGCCAAAGTCCGTCAGGGGCTACGCTCCCTACCATGAGGCCCGCGCGTATTGCGCTCATCTCCTCGAGCTTTGATCCTTACCCTGGAGGAGTCGAGGAACACTCGCGCCAGATTGCCGTACACCTCAAGCGCTTCGGTTTGCCGGTGGAGGTATGGACGGTAGACCGCGGCGAGCACCTGGGCGTCCGCCAAGTCGATGGGGTGACCGTCCGCTATCTCGCCACCCCGCTCCCGAACGCAAGTGCAGAAGGCGTGAAGTCATTCATGCGCGACGCCCCCGGAGCCTGGCGCGCATGGTCTGACGCGGTGGCGAACTTCAAGCCAGACGTCCTGCATGTCCAGTGTTTCGGGCCGAATGGCGTCTACGCGCTCGCCCTCGCCCTGCGGTTCCGCCTGCCGCTCGTCGTCTCTTCGCACGGTGAAACGATGGCCGACGATCATGGGGCGTTCGACACATCCGTAGTCCTCAGAACCACATTGAGGTGGAGTCTGGCTCATGCAGTACGCGTCACAGCTCCGAGCCAGCTCGTCCTTGATGACCTCCGCGCGCGGTTCGGGCTACGCACGCCCGGGGACGTTGTGCCGAACGGCGTCGAGCCATCGTTCGCCAAGCGCAACGCAGCGACCCCCCGGACGCTGCCCATCGCGGAAGGCCCAACCGTCTTCGCGGTCGGCAGGGTTGAGTGGGTCAAGGGGTTTGACCTGTTGGTTCGGGCGCTGCCGCTGGTGGAACCACGCACCACTCGGCTCGTGATCGTGGGAGCTGGGGGCCAGCTCGACGATCTTCGCGCCTTAGCCATCGATCTTGGAGTCGATGATCGCGTCCTGCTCACCGGGGCACTTCCACGCACCTCAGTTATTGCATCCCTCCCTGAGGCGGACGTGGTCGCGGTTCCCAGCCGCAAGGAGTCCTTCGGAATCGTCGTTCTGGAGGCCTGGCAGGCAGGCGTTCCCCTTGTCGCGACGATGCACGGCGGCCCCGGCACGTTGGTGACGGATGGGAGCGACGGCTTGCTGGCGGATCCGGAGAACGCGCAGTCCTTCGCCGCAGCAATCTCCCGAGTGCTCGGCGATCCCTCGCTGGCTCATCACCTCGTCGAGGGCGGGCGCCGTTCAGTGCGACACTTCTCCTGGACGCGAGCCACCCAACGGTACGGGACCATCTACGCCCGGATCCTTCAACGTCGGGCGGTGTGAGCGCTGAACGGTCACGGGCGCAAGCCGTCAGGTCGCCAAGAATCGCTCAAACAGCTTGAACAACCATGGGCCCATCGACCGCCTTCGCGCGGATGCTCGGCGAAGGCGGTGTTCAGAGTGCCGCCCAGACGCGGGCGTGCCCCGCTGCGGACCTGGCCCAGCTGAAGCTCGCGGCGCGCGCAGTTCCACGAGCCACCATGGCACCCACATCCGCGGTCGAAGCGAGAACAGCCATCACCCCATCGGCAAGACCAACGCCCGTGGGCTCAACGAGTAATCCCGCATCACCAACCACCTCGGGCAGGGAGCTTGTGCGGGCGGCAACCACCGGCACGCCGACCGCCATCGCCTCCGCTGCAGGAAGGCCGAACCCCTCGTAGAGCGAGGGCACGACGACCGCCGAGGCGGACGCCATGAGCCGGGGGACCACGGCGTCAGCCACACGCCCGACCATCACGACCCTCGGCAGATCCTTGAACAGCTCTGTACGGTTGGCGTGCGGCGGGCCCGACAAGACGAGGCTCACATCAGGCGCAGCGGCGCTCACGATTCTCCAAGCGTCGGCGAGGCCCTCAAGGTTCTTGCGAGCGGACGCGCCGCCGCCGGCCATGATGAACCGACCGGACACACCAAATTCCCGTAGCCCGCGCTCCTCGAGCGGCAGAGCGTCGAAGAACCGCTCGTTCACCCCATTGTGGACGACGGTGATGTTGTTCAACCCGAGGAGTTCCGTGGCTTCATTGGCGCTGAACTGCGAGACGCAGATCACCGCGTCGGCTTTGCGAAGCTCCTCCGCAGCCGCCGGAACGGGGGAGGCCTCATCTGGGAACCGCCACGCAACTACATCATGCAGGGTCGCCACTTGGGGGCCAGCCCCGGGAGGAAGCTCCAAGTTCATCCGATGGACCGTCGCCCGGCGCCCGTAGACGAACCTCCCGACCGTTGCCCGCTCGCGCGCGCTTGCGTGCGCGAGCCACCCCATTGGCAGTCGCAGCGTCCCCTCCAGCGGCGACCGTAGGGAGCGGACGATTGCCCGCTCGACTTGCAAGCCACTACCCTCGGCGCGAAGGGCAGCGCCAGCGCGTTGGGCGACTTCCTCTTGGTACACCCGGGCGCCCATGGGTGAGTCCGTTGCGACAGATGCTATGACCAACCTTGCGCTCACGAGCCCTCCAGCGCCAGGACTAGTTCCCGCCCGACAACATGCCAGTCGCGTGCGCGGGCCCTTTCGAGGGAAGCCCGCACCAGGCGCAACCTTCTGGGCTCATCTTCTGCCAACGAGTCCAGAGCCACCGCCAATGCGTCGGGGTCGCGAGGCGGAACCAAGAGCGCTGCTCCACCGGCAGCTTCCGGGATGCCCCCGATGTCCGAAGCCACCACTGCACAGCCCGCAGCCATCCCTTCCAGCACCGTCAAGGCAAATGGCTCCGCCCAGCGTGACGGCACGACCAGAACATCGACCGTCGCCAAGAAGGCCGCAATCTCGGGGCGTGGGGCAAATGGGCGAATCAAGGCGCGGCTCCTCGCCGATTCGATAGATTGCCGAACCGACCGCTCGAAGGGAGTGAGCGGATCATTCGCCGAGAAGCCACTGGAGCCCACGAGGGTCAGGGTTACCTCCTTCGCGGCCCGCATCCGGCTCACGGCGGACACCAGCACGTCGGCGCCTTTGTCGGGAATCATCCGACCGACGAATGCGATTCTCATTGGACCCTCGCGACCAAACGACCCGCTCGGACGTGCGAAGAAGCCACAGTCAACACCGTTCCGGACCACGACCACGCGCCCTCTTAGGCGAGGCGGGAGTCGGTCAGCGAGTTGGCTCGCGAGGGCGTCGCTGACCGCCACGACACGGTGCACTCGATCCAAGGCTCTGCCCGCTTCGCGCGGGCCATACGTGCGCAGCACGTGGTTGTGGGCATAGAGCACGGGACGGTGCCGATCGGCGTCGACCAACCGGGGCAACTGCGGCGCATTGTGGCCAATGATGATCGACGGCGCCCACGATCCCTGCGCTGATAGCGCCGCCGCCCACCCTCGTGCCGCCATAGGCCTTCGGCCAAGCGCGGGGCCGACGGGTGCATCGAGGTAGCGAGACAGCCGGGCGATCGGGCGTGGTAAGCGCTTCGCCGGTTGGTACTCAATTGGATCGGCACTCGGGTAGCGCTCCTGCATAGTGCCACGCTCCAGGACCACCACCGGTCGGGGTTCTCCGGCCGGAAGACCCTGGCACAGACCGTGCACCACCGTCGGCACGGCGCTACCCGTATTGGGAGAGTAGTGATCCCCTGGGGTGATCACATGAACCTGCCTCACGTCGAGAAGGCTACCCAAGGGCTGCCCTGCAAGCACCCTGGCGCCGTCTGGTCAGCCAAGGCCAATCACTGACAGAATCACCGTGGGCGCACCCGGGGCCCCTTTGAGGAGAAAGCCATGAGTGCTGGGAACCTGACATCCGTCACCATTCCGCTCCACCCGGAGGCGGCTGGCGGGCCGAGCGCTTGCTCACCACGAGTGGGAAAAGGAGTGGTCCGACTGCTTTCTTCTCGAACCACAACTACCCCGCCTCAGCAGTGCAATACCGAACAAGAAGAGCCGCCGAAGCGGGCGGCCCCCACGAGACGCTCCCTTTCGCGGATGAGTGCACTGTGGCCATCCGAGGACTTGTGCGCCGCCCCCTGGGCCCTTTGGAGCCAAGTAGAGGTGGGATCCCACAGACAGGTTGAGAACAGCTGGGTGGAAGGAGCGAAGAACGTCGCGACGAATCGCGCAGTGCGGGCGGCCAACACCCACTACTCGCCTCTTAACACTCGAAAGGATCTCCTCACGCCCCGGAGGTGGTGGGGTGCCCGCCAGCGCGTGACCGCACCACAGGAGCCGACCCGTGCCCCGGCGTCTCGGCGTGGCGGACGGAACTGCAAGGGATTCTCCCTTGCGGCTGGCTCCGCCTCGCACCTGGCTCTGCTTCAAGCAATCGGTCGTCCACTCGGTGGGAGGCTGACGCTCTCCTCATGCGCCCTACGCGATTCCGCCAGCGAGGGGTAGACGGGGCACGATGCAGACCCGAGCCCATGTCGAAGCGAGCGGTCATGCGCCAGTCCCTGTGAGAGTGGTTGTCCTCGACCACACAGCCGCACTGGGCGGCGCGGAACTGTCTCTCCTCAGGCTGCTCGATGTTGCCCCCCCCGACATAGTCGCACACGTCCTACTCTTCGCCAGTGGGCGCCTTTCGGACGCCCTGTCCGAACGACACGTGACCACTACAGTTCTGCCTCTCACCAGCAGAATCAACGAGACTGACCGCCACTCGGCCGGAGCATCTCACCTTCAGATGGTGACGCAGGCTGTGGCGGTTCTGCCGCACGTTCTCCGGGTTGCGAGGACCCTGAGGCGGCTCAATCCGGACATTGTGTACACGACGTCATTGAAGGCCGATCTCATTGGCGGCTTGGCGGCAGTCCTCGCGGGCAAGCCTCTGGTCTGGCACATTCACGACCGCATCAGCCCCGACTACCTCCCCGGCCCGCTCGTCGCCCTCCTCCGTAGTCTCGCCAGCCATCTGCCCCGCCGTGTCATTGTGAACTCACAAGCCACCGCCGACACGCTGCCGGGTGTGGCGGCCGTGATCGCCTATCCGGGCTTCTCACGCGACCAAGTAGGTCCCAGACCCGGAGAACGAACGCCCCCCAATCCCCCTGCCGTCGGGCTGATCGGTCGCATCAGCCCCACCAAGGGACAACGCGAATTCGTCCGCGCGGCCGCCATCGTCCACGACACCATTCCCGAGGCACGCTTCCGGATCATCGGCTCGGCCATGTTCGACCAAGCACCCTACGAGCGCGAGGTGCGCGACGAGTGCGCCCGCCTGGGAATGGAGGAGTTCATCGAGTTCACCGGTTTCGTGGACGACCCCGCCGCGCAACTCGACGCGCTCACGGTGTGCGTCCACGCCTCGCCCACTCCCGAACCGTTCGGACAGGTCATCGTGGAGGCCATGATTCGCGGGGTGCCCGTCGTGGCAACCAGCGGCGGCGGCGTCGACGAAATCGTGGCGCCAGACGACGATCTGCTGGGATGGCTGGCGCGGCCGAGCGACCCTGACTCGTTGGCGTCCGCGATCATCGAGGCGCTCACCCAGCCCGAGGAAGCCCGCCGCCGGGCCGAACTCGCCTGGGAGGCGGCGATCCGCAGGTTCCCCGTCGAGGAGACGGCTCGGGTTGTCAGCGAGGTGTGGCGGAGCGTCGCACGCGGCCGATGACCTCGGCTACTTGGCTCACTCGGTCGGCCCACGACGGCACCGCAGCATCCGCCCCTGTCGGGAAGGCGTACGCGGCTGGCAAGGATGCCCTCACGGTCGCCACGAATTGGTCGCCCGACGCGCTCACGACGCGGGCATCCACCGCATCCCGAAAACCGGCGACGGGTGTACTCACGACCGGCCGACCCACGGCCGCGTACTCGTAGAGCTTGATCGGATCGAGGCTGTCGGTGAAAGCGTTGACCACGTGGGGCACGACCAGCACGTCCGCGTGCTGCAGATAGCCGGGGACGGCGTCCCGGTGGCGAGATCCCAGTAGCACGGCGCCAGCCGTCTCCAGCCGGGCGGTGGCCTCGGCAGGCATGAGAGCCGGCCCGACAAAGACGAGCGTGCCTGTCCCCCGCGCTGCTTCGGCTGTAGCGACGCACAGATCCACGTCGATGCGGTCCGTGTGGACCGTGCCCAAGTACAACGCGACGGGCCCGCCCGGCAGGTCGGCCGGGCGCGGCTGCGGCGTCCGGTAGAACGCCACATCGACGGCGTTCTGCACCAAGCTGACTGGACGAATCCGGCCCTTTGTCTCCACGAGACCCGTGCTGCACACGATCACCTCGGCGCAGCGGTCCATGAGGACGCCCTCGTCGCGAACCAGCCGGGCATGCTCCGCCTCGGTGCGGTCGGCCTCCAGCCAGTCGTCGGTGATGTCATACACAGCGGGCCAGCCAGTCTCCGCCAGCACGTGGGCTCCCGTGGGGTCGTTCACCCACAGGATCGGATCGGGGAAGCCCACTCGTCGCGCCGCGCGGCGGACCGACGCTGCCCACCGCCGATCGACGCCTCGATCGAGCTTGCGGGGGAGCCACTTGGTCGGCTGGTACGTCCAGATGCGCCCCTCAGCGCCCGGAAGCGCCAGCTGCCGAAGACCGCCGCCGATACTCGGACGCCGTCGGCCCAAGAGGGCGTAAAGAGGGTCGGCGGCAGGCTCGACGAACAGCACGCGCAAACTCGGGTCGGTGCGCAGCAGCCCGGCGACGAAATGCTGGTTGCGTCGCCACACCTCGTTCCACGCCTCCAACGAGAGGAAGACGACGTCGGTCACAGCACGCTCCGGTAGATGGCCTCGGTGGCGGCTACTTGGGAGCCCATCGTGAACCGAGATCGCTGGAGCTCGTGCAGACTCGCGCCGTAGTCCGCCCGGCGGTCAGCATCCTTCGCCAGCTCTGCCAGCTGCGCTCCCGCCTCCCGCACATTGCCGGGTGGGTAGAGGGCTGCTCCCCTAACGGCGCCGACCGTTTCCAGATGGCCACCCGCCGCGGCGGCCACGACGGGGAGCCCGCATGCCATGGCCTCCAGCACCGTCAGGCCCAAACCCTCGACCTCACAAGGCGCCAACAGCACTCCGGCCTGGGAGAGGAGACGGTCCACATCGTTGCGCATACCCAGAAAGACCGTCTGCGGCGCGATACCCAACTCAGCAGCAAGCCCCTCAAGCATGCCCCGTTGCGAACCGTCGCCGGCCACCTGCAACGCCCAGCCGGAGGCCGCTAACCCGGACCTGGCAAAGGCGCGCAGCGCGAGGTCTGTCGCCTTCTCAAGCTCAAGCCGCTGCGCGATGAGTACGGTGGGGCGACGTTCCGTCACGGGGACGAGCCGAGATGTCGGCACGCCCGGGTGGATGACTGTGCTCGGACCATCGATCTTCTCAGCCACGTAATGGCTGATCGCGATCTGCGCAGCCACTCGCCGGCGGATTCCAACGGCAGCCAAGCGGCCCGGGAACGAGTTACCCCGTGGGCCGCCGAAGTGCCGCGTCGCAACGATCGGTACGCGCCAGAGGCCCGGAGAGGCGGCAGCAGCGGCCTCGGCAGCTGTCATGTGTGCATGGACCACCTGAGCACCGCGAAAGCCTCGCAGCGCGAGCGCGACCTCCCCGACCGTCCGGGCTGGGGTGAACGGGACCGGTACGCCCCCCAAGGCTGCTCGCATCCGGGCTGGATCCCCACCCACCACCGCGACGCGGTGTCCGCGGCCCTGTTGCTCCACCGCAAGAGCAGCGATATGCCGCTCTACCCCTGCAAAGCCATCGGAACGCACGGCATGCACGATGGAGAGCGTCACGCTTCCTCCCGTTCCTTCAGGACGCGTTGGAACAGCTCAACGTACTGCTCAGCCACGTTCCGCCAGCCGAGCCTCTCGGCCGAGGCCCGCGCCGCCATCCGGAGCGACTGGCGGTCGGCCCTGAGGAATGCCGCCAATGCCCGCGCGACATCCTGGGGCTCACCTGTGGTCACGAAGCCGTTGACCCCCTCCTCAACCACGTCTTGGACGCACCCAGTCGGTGTTGCCACGACCGGGAGACCGCTGGCGAGCGCCTCGGTGACGACCAAGCCGTAGGACTCGTAGATGCTGGGGAAGACCAGCACGTCTGCGGCGTTGAACCACGGCCGCGGATCTGAGTGCGCCCCCACGAAGTGCACTCGGCCGGTGAGACCCCGCTCCGAGACGCGCTCGCTTGCACGATCAATCAGGTCTTGTGTGCCACCCACGACCATCAGGTGGAACGTGTCAGGCAACTGTGTCATTGCCTGAATCGCTGCGGGGAGCCCTTTGCGCCCGAACTCGTGCCCGACGAAGAGGCCCGCGACATCGTGATCCGCAATGCCCAGTTCGTCTCGAACCATGCGCCGTCCTTCGGGGGACGGCGTATAGCGCTCGAGGTCCACTCCATTCCCGATGACGGCCGTGCTCGGGCGAAATGCGCGATAGGTGCGCCGCAGATCGGCGTCCTCACGCGACGTGAGGTTCACAACGCAGCGGTGCGTCGATCCGGCGAAGCGCACGGCGTCGCGGGCGGAGGTGAAGAGGTGGAGGGGGTTTCTGACCAAGCGGAGAAGGCCGTGTCCACGGGCGCGCATCGCGACGGCCACGATGCCGTGGTTGACGTACACGTCACCCACCAATGCATCGTTGTGGCAGATGACCACGGTGTCGGCAGCTGGCTGCCCCCACCGACGTTTGGCTGCCACCGAGCCGACGGTGGAAAACCATACGACCCGAGCAATGATCGCAAGCTTGCCTCGGAGCCCTGGGCCCGGCTTCGGGAGCCATCCGCCCGCCGCGTCGACCAAAGTGAACCGCGCCGTGTCAATGCCCGCAGCCTGCCACTCCCGTTCGAGGTGGTAGGCCACTGCCTCAACGCCGCTGCCCGTCTTCACTTCGGGGACCACTTGCACGATCTTCACGGGCCAACCTCGACTGCTGGCCGCCTGGAACGTCCGTCCGGTCGCGCCGCTTGGACGCCCACGAGCGTCAGCGTTCGACCCCATGGGTTCGCCGCCCGTTCATGGGCCAAGGCACCAACAGCGATCCCGGCCACCAAGAAGGGCACCGACGTCTGGACCGCCACCCAGAAGAGATCCAGTTGCGATTGGACCAAGCGGGACAACAGGATGGCCAGTGCCACAGTGCCGAAGCGCGCATCCATGCGCCAGAGCACGAGCAGCACACCACCGAGCATCGCAAGAAAGCCGACCACGCCCACGACTCCGGCCGAAGTGCCCACTTCAATGATCGCATTGGGGGGTTGGTAACCGATCGGGCCGCCTTGGTACCAGAACCTCAGGCCGTGGCCCGTCCACAGTGACTCCTGCCAGTACGCCCACGCCTCTTCGTACCACGCGATGCGTTGGAAGACGGAGTTGAACCTGTTGTCGTCCTCCACCTGATCGCGCACGAGGGTAACGACGAAGGCCAGCGCAGGAAGGGTAGCGATGGCAACGAGGACCGACCGCTTGTGGTCGAACGTGCGCACCCGCCAGGCGATGAACAAGATCGCGACCCCAAGCCCGACGATGGCCTGCCGCGACTGCGTGGTCAGCAAAGCCACCGCGAAGAGCCAGAACACCGCCGTGGCGAGCGCAGGCTTCCAACGCACCCAGTCAGGCCGGGCGTAGACGAGGGCCGCGCCGAAACCCAGGATTGTG
>NZ_JARKOT010000091.1 GCF_029977985.1 Propioniciclava sp.
GCGGGGCGCCGTGCGGTTAGCGGGTGGTGGACGGGTCCACGACGAGCCGGTCCCCGGAGACGCGCACGTCGACGTGCGAGGCGTCCGAGCCGATGCGCAGGCCCCAGCCGGCGGCGTCCGAAAGGTCGAAGTCGAGCCGCAGCGCGAAGGCGCGCGAGCCGGCGAGGCCGGCGAGGGACAGATCCCGGTTGCTGAGCGTCGGCGGCAACTCCAGGTCCACGGGACGCGCCGCCGCCAGGTCGAGGACCGGCCGCTGGACGAGGCGTCCGGCCCGCACCCGCAGCTCCCGGACCAGGGTGAACGTGTGCACCCAGTCGAACTCCATCGAGGGCTGGTCGTCTTCGCCCGCGTTGCCGAACCAGGCGACCAGCTCGGTGGGTCCCGGGTCGGCCGCGGCCCGCGCGAACACCTGCGGGGCGTAGAACTCGAACCCGCGATCGATCTCGGCCAGTGGCCCGTCGGCGTGGAAGGCGTTGCCGTCGAGACGACCGACGACGGCGCAGGCAGGGAACACGTTCTCGAAGCCCTCGTCGTACGGGTCGTGGCCCTGGGGGCAGAAGAGGAACACGTCGTGGAGCACTCCGGGCCGCTCGTCCGGCACCCGCACCAGCGCCGGGCACTCCCACATGTAGCCGCACCGGGAGAAGGTCTCCTCGTGGCCGGGGAACTGCAGCTCTCCCTCGAACGTCCAGGCGAGACGGTCCTCCGATCGGTAGAGGAGGGCGGCTCCGGTCAGGTCGGCCCGTTGAGCGCCGACGAGCATGCGGAGGCTGCCGTCGGCGTCGCGCCATACGTTGGGGTCGCGCACGTGCCGCGTGTAGCCGTCGGGTGGCTCCGGGATGAGCGGGTTGCCGGGTGCCTTGGTGAACGTGGTGAAGTCCGTGGTGGTCGCGAGGCACTGGTGGGTGTCGCGGCCTCCGTCGGGGAAGCGGACGTTGCCGGTGTAGAACAGGTAGGTGACGTCGTCCTCCACGAGCGCGTTGCCCGAGTAGACCCCCGTGCGGTCGTACCAGGCGTCGGGGCAGAGCGCTGGTCCGTGGTCCGTCCACTGCGTGCAGTCGGGCGAGCTGGCGTGGCCCCAGTAGACGAGCTTGCGGGGGTGGAAGGGGCTGAACTGGTAGAAGGCGTGGTGGACGCCGTCGCGCACCACGAGCCCGTTGGGGTCGTTGAGCCGGCCGACGGGAGGCGCCAGGTGGAAGCGTGGGTAGTCGGGGTCTTCGTGGGCGCGCGATCCGGCGATCATCTTCTCGGCCAGGCTGCGCAGGTCGTCCGCGGCCACGTTCCCTCCTCCACCGCTGGTGGCTTCAACGTAGCCCAGCGCGCCCGGCTTGTCCGGCGGTCGCGGGTGCAGCCCGACCTTTCTGCTGAGGGCCGCTCGGCGGTGTCATGATGCGAGCACGGGGACGCTCACCCGGCAGATCGCGCAGGCCGTCGTGGACGCCACCATGCGCGACATTCCCTACAGCCTCAACCTCATGGACGCCGACGGCGACATCATCGCGAGCGGCGATCTGCGGCGAGTGGGGCAGGCGCACCCCGGAGCGGTCGCGGCGCTGACGAGCGGCGAACCCGTCGAGATCGACGCAGACGCCGAGGGCGCCCGGCCCGGCATCAACCTGCCCATCGAACGCGATGGCGAGCGCATCGGCGTCGTCGGCATCACGGGCCCGCCGGACGAGGTGCGGCCGCGGCCCAGCTGGTCCGCTCGTCGGTCACGCTCCTCATCGGTCACCAGCAGGCCCTGCTCGCCCGCGCCGACCGGCAAGGACGCCGCGACCTCCTCGCGGAGCGGCTCGTCACCCACGTGGGCAAGTACCCGGCGCTCCTGGTCGCGGACGCCGGCGAGTTCGGGCTCGACCTGCGGACGCCGCATGAGGCGGTCCTCGTCGAAGGGGTGCCGCGGCCCCAGGTGGACGCCGTCGTCCGCGGCCTGCCGCGCACGTTCCTGCTCACCCCCGCCCTGCTCGGCTTCCTCGCGCCCGCGGGCACGGCCGAGCGGGCGGCGTCCACCGTGCTGGATCGGTTGCCGCAGGCCCTCTGCGTGGTGGGGCCGCGCAGCGAGAACGTCGCCGAGACGGTCGGGCTGGCCCGCGAGGCGGGCCGGGTCGCGGCGCGGTTGGGGCTGCGACGGCGGCTCGTGACCTACGCGGAACTGGACCACCTGTGCCGCCTGGCCCGGGGCGCGCGACCGAGCGGCGTCCTGGTGACCGCCCTCGCTCCGCACCCCGACCTGCTCGCGACGGTGCGCGCCGTCGTGCGGCACGACGGGAATCTGGCGGCCGCGGCGTCCGAGCTGTGCATCCACCGCAACACGCTCACGTACCGGCTGGACCGCATCCAGGAGCTGACGGGGCGCGACCCCCGCCGGCTCCTGGACGCCGTGGCCTTCGTGAGCGAAATCGTCAGGGAACCATGAAGCTGAGTGCGGTGGACTGCAGGAACACCAGCGTGCACAGCAGGAGCAGCAAGCCGAGCGACCACGGCAGCATCTTGCGGAACAGCGTCGACTCCTCGCCGTCCATCTTCACCGAGGCGGCGGCGATGGCCAGGTTCTGCGGCGAGACCATCTTGCCGATGACGCCGCCGGTCGTGTTCGCCGCTATGAGGAGCGTCGGGCTGATGCCGGTCTGGTCGCCCGCCGTCTGCTGCAGCTTGCTGAACAGGGCGTTGGCCGATGTGTCCGAGCCGGTGACGGCCGTGCCGAACCAGCCGAGCAGTGTTGAGAGGAAGGCGAACGCCGCACCGGCGGCCGCGATCCACGTGCCGATGCTGATGGTCTGGCCGGACAGGTTCATCACGTAGGCCAGCGAGAGGACGCTCGCCACGGTGAGGATCGCCCAGCGGAGCCGGTAGATGACGCTGCGGAACTCGGAGACGAACGTGCGCGCGTCGATGCGGTAGTAGAGCGCCACCACGATGCAGCACAGCAACAGGAGGGTGCCCGGGTTCATGAGCCAGTTCAGCTTGAACACGGTCGTGGTCACGGCGTTGCCGGCGGCGTCCAGGATGTTGCCGTCGAGGCCGGACCAGTGGATCTTGATGTCGGTGGCGGTCAGGGCGGCCTTGATGGGCGGAACCATGTTGACCAGCGAGAACACCACGACGACCAGCAGGTAGGGGAACAGCCCCTGGAAGACGAGGTTGGGCGTGAGCCGCTCGCGCTCGGAATGGACCGGGTGCACCCCGGTCAGTCGTTCGGTCTCGTCGGCGAAACGCGTGCGGGCCTCCTCGCCGCCACGCGGGTGCCACAGGCGCAGGAAGAGCACGGTGACGACGAGGCCGACGAGGGCGGCCACGATGTCGGTGAGCTCGGTCGAGACGAAGTTCGAGGTGATGAACTGGGCGCCGGCGAACGACAGACCGGTGACGAGCGCCACGGGCCACACTTCGCGCACGCCGCGGAAACCGTCGACGAGCAAGAGCACGAGGAGCGGGACGAACGCGGCGAGCAGGGGGGCCTGGCGGCCGGTCATGGCGCCGATCTCGAAGGCGGGGATGCCGGTGATGCCGGAGGCCGTCGTGATCGGGATGGCGAGCGACCCGAACGCGACGGGCGCCGTGTTGGCCATGAGGACGGCGGTCGCCGCACGGATGGGGGAGACGCCGAGGGCGATGATCATCGTCGCCGTGATGGCCACCGGGGCGCCGAAGCCGGCGGGGGCCTCGAGCAGACCACCGAAGCAGAAGGCGATGAGGATCGTCTGGACGCGCGGGTCGTCGCTGACGGCGTCGAAGGCGAACGGAGGTGCTCGAAACGCCCGGAGACGACGGTGAGCTGGTAGAGGAGGATCGCGGTGATGACGATCCACTGGATCGGGAACAGGCCGTAGGCCGCGCCTTCGGCGGCCGACAGCAGGGCGAGCGTTGCCGGCATGTGGAAGGCGGCGATGGCGACGATGATCGCGCAGGCCAGGCCGGCGAGGGCTGCCCAGTGGGCCTTGGCCTTGAGGACGCCGAGGGCGACGAACACGACGAGCAGCGGGATGAGGGCGACGAGCGCCCACAGCGTCAGGCTGCCGAGGGGCGCCGGGTTCTGCGTGAAGGTTTCCAGCGGGGTCATCGGAGGTTCTCCCGGGGGCGGGTGGTGGCGAGGGACTGGCCGAGCGCGAGGGCGCGGCCGATGGCGCGCGCGGTGCGTTCGACGTTGGTGGCGCCGTCGGCGAGGACGGCGTCGAGCGGCGCGAGACGGGTGAGGATGGGGACGAGCACGTCGAAGACGTCGCCGACGAGGTCGTCGGCTCCGTCGCCGAGGCAGCCGGCGATGCCGACGACGGGGACGCCGTGGGCGCGGGCCACGCGCGCGACGCCGGCGGGCGTCTTGCCGTGGCGGGTCTGGCCGTCGACGCGGCCCTCGCCGGTGACCACGAGGTCGGCCGAGGCGACGGCGTCCTTGAGGCCGGTCTGCTCGACGACGATGTCGACGCCCGGGCGCAGGCGGGCCCGGGTGAAGGCGAGGAGCCCGGCACCCAGGCCGCCGGCGGCGCCCGCGCCGGGGACGTCGCGGACGGCGCGGCCGAGGTCGCGCTCGACGACGTCGGCGTAGTGGGCGAGGGCCTGGTCGAGTTCGACGACGACGGCAGGCGTGGCTCCCTTCTGAGGGCCGTAGATGGCCGAGGCGCCGTCGCGGCCGCACAGGGGGTTGTCGACGTCGCAAGCGACGTCGATGGTGAGGTCGGCGACCCGCGGGTCCACGCCGCTGGTGTCGATCCGGTCGAGCTGGGCGAGGGCTGCGCCACCTTCGGGCAGATCGGCGCCGGCAGCGTCCAGGAAATGGACGCCGAGGGCGCGGGCGAGGCCGCTGCCGCCGTCGTTCGTGGCGCTGCCGCCGATGCCAAGCACGACGTGGCGGATGCCTGCGTCGAGGGCGGCGAGGATGAGTTCGCCGGTGCCTCGGGTGGTGGTGACGCGAGGATCTCGATCGGCGGGGGCGACGAGGGGCAGACCGCTGGCGGAGGCCATCTCGATCACGGCGGTGTCGCCGGTGAGCCCGAGTTGGGCGGTGACGGGCGTGCCGAGGGGGCCGGTGACGACGTGGTCCGCGACGCTGCCGCCGCGGGCGTCGACGAGGGACTGCAGAGTGCCCTCCCCGCCGTCGGCCATGGGGACGTGCACGTAGGTTGCGTCCGGGAAGGCGTCGCGGAACCCTCGTTCCATGGCCTCGCACACCTCGCGGGCCGTCAGGCTCTCCTTGTAGGAGTCCGGTGCCAGGACGATCGTGGGTGGGCTGGGATTCATCGAAGCTCCTTTGCTTGTGATGAACACCAGTGTGAGGCGTGATCATGGGGTGGAGCATCCGCGTCACCGCAAGGATTGCTGGTGCACGTGCACAGATGCCGCGTCGCTCAGAAGTCGAGCCACATCTGAGGGAATCGCTCGGATGTGGCGCTGGGGACGCCGACGTGGAAGCCGACCCGCTCGTAGAAGCCGGTCGCGGCCGGCGTGGAGTGGAGGGTGACGGCTCGCGCGCCCCGCTCGCGGCACCAGGCCACGAGGTCGTCGATCATGGCGCGGGCCACGCCGTGTCCGCGCGCCGCCGGGTCGACCCACATGTCGGCGATCTCGCCGGTCGTCGCGCTGCCGCCGGGCCAGGGGAGGCGCACGTCGAGCCGTGCGGTGCCGCAGCCCACCACGCCGCCGGTGCCGGAGTCGGCGACCACGATGCGGTGGGTCGGGCCGGCGATCATGTTCGCCAGCACGGACGCCGCCCGCTCGGCCCAGTCGGGGTGGGCGTCGAAGTCGGCGGGGTGGTAGGACAGCGTCAGCGCACGCCGCATGGCGAGGACGCCGTCGATGTCGTTCACCGTGGCGGGACGGATGAGCAGGTTGGGAGCGTACGCCCCACCCCCTGCGCCGACGACGATTCGGCTCAGGCCGCCGCCTCATCCCCGGAGCGCCGCCCGTCCTGCTCGGTGACCCACCGGCGGACGTGCTCGGTGAACGCCTCGGGCTGACACAGGCTCGACGGGTCGAACGAGTCGGGGATGATGGCGAACTCGGATCGGGGGAGCGCCTCGGCGACGCGGCGCATCATGGCGATGGCCAGGGCGCTGTCGTCGCCGACCAGGCAGAGCGTCGGCGTCCGGCACGACCGAAGGTCGTCTTCCAGTTGGACGGCGTTCACCGCGCGCCGCTGCTTGACCAGGTCGTCGATGGGCGCCGTGGCGAAGTAGCGTGCGAGCGCCTCGGCGGCTAGGGGCCACCGCTTCGCGTAGACCTTCCGGACCGCGGCTGCGTTCACCGACCGGGGGAGGAGCCGCAGCATGGCCGGCTGGCTCCGGGCGGCCCACAGCTGCGCCCGCTCGGCCAGCGTGCGGGGGCGGGTGTCGCAGAGGCTGTCGGCGATGATCGCGGACGCGACGAGGTGGGGGTGCCGGAGCATGAGCGTCTCGATCACGGGGCCGCCGTAGGAGATCCCGACCAGATGGGCCCGCTCGATGCCGCGTTCGCGCAGCAGGGCGGCGACCTCGTCGGCTTGGGTGGGGATCACGTCCTCCACCCGGACGCCGTCGAGCGTGGGTGACTGTCCCGTGCCCCGGAGGTCGACGGCCAGGCGACGGAACTCGGTGAGCGCCGCCATCTGCGGGGCGTACATCGTGTGGTCGGCGCCCAGGCCGGGGATGAACACGATCGCCGGGCCGGCGCCCTCGTCTTGGACGAACATGGCCTGTCTCCTTCTACTACGTTCGTAGTTACACTACCATCGTAGTGTGTCCACGAGGGAAGAGCAAGTGCGTGCGGCGGCAGTCGAGGTGTTCGCGGCGAGAGGCGTCCACGGGCTGACGCACCGCGCCGTGGACCAGGCGGCCGGCCTGCCCCAGGGCTCCACGAGCAACCTGTTCCGGACGCGGCAGGCGCTCGTCACCGCTGTCGCCGACGACGTCGCGCAGGCCCGTGTCGAGCAGGGCGCCCAGCCCGGGTCGCCGACGTCCGTCGCGTGGCTCGAGCTGCTGCTGCTCGCCCGCCGGGATGAGGGCGTGGCGGCGGCCATCGAGCCCACCAGGGCGCGCATGCGTGCCCTGTTGGACGCCTCGCGGCCACCCGGCCTGCCCCTGCCGACGCCGGAACTCGCGGCGTTCCTGACCGGTCTGGAATACGCGCAGGCCGTCACCGGGATCGACCTCGACCCGGGGGTGTTCCTGGAGTGCCTCAGTCGGGGCTCACAACCCTGACGCCCGCCGCCGCGGCGCGAGGGGAGCGGGGAGACGGGAAGGCATGCGCGACCCGCGGGCCCGAGTGGGTTCAGTCCGCAAGTTGCGCGCTGAACTGGTCGTAGATGCTCATGAGGGACGCCCGCAGGGCGTGGGGGTCCCGGATCGGCGCCGACCCTGATGCGCCGCGCTCCACGAGCGCGGTGAGGCTGTCCAGGGCAGCCGCCAGCTGCTGCTCGGTGAGAGGGCCGAACGCCGCGGATGCCGACAGCAGCCCCAGCGTCGCGCTGCTCAGGACGATCGCCAGCCCGTCGAGGTCCAGCCCGGGAGCGAGCCCCCCGTGCTCGGCGAAGACGTGCAGCATCGTGCGGACCCACGCCACGCGGGCCGCGTAGCGTTGCGGACCCAGGTTCGCCACCTGCCGGCCGAGAACGTCCTGGTCGTCCAGGAGGGCGGCGACGGCGAGGCGGTCGGACGCTGCTCGCCGAGCTTCACATGAGGGACAGCGGAACCAGGAACTCAAACCGGTGATTGGTCGGTTTGAACAACGACACTCGGGTCTGGGTTGGGTGGGTCTGGGTTGGGTGGACGCAATGGAGCACTACGGGAACAGGCGACAGCGGGTCGAACGGCTGGTTTCCGCGTGGAATCAAGGGTCCGCCGACGTGGCGGAGCCTGCTAACGAGCCTGATGACCCGCTGATCGCGGCCGCCGCAGAGCCAAGGAGACGCACTCGAACACGGCTGACTGAGCCTCGATCCGCCGATGTGATGGGTGTGCCGTGACGGCGAATGCTCCTGCGACAAGGAAGAATGGTGTTTGCGAAGACGCCGTTCTGATCCCTGACAGGAGCACTCGTAGTGCGAGTTTGCCATACCCTTGACCCGGTTTTCGACGACCCGAACCTGATCGCCTTCGGTGGCCTGCCGGCGGTGCTGACGCTGGCCGAACAAGCCGGTCTGCACGACCTGGTCGATGAGC
>NZ_JARKOT010000100.1 GCF_029977985.1 Propioniciclava sp.
GCGAGTTACCCGGGCCGGGCGCGCTGATCGCGACGCGTCAGCCCACGAGTTCCTTGGCCTTGGCGACCACGGCGTCCGCGGTCACCCCGAGCTTCTCCATGACCTCGTCGCCGGGGGCGCTGACGCCGAACCGGTTGATGCCGACGGCCTCCGTCTCGGCACCCAGGAGGTCCTTCCAGCCGACGGTGACACCGGCCTCGACGACGACCTTCGGCACGCCCGCCGGCAGCACCTCAGCGCGGTAGGCGTCGTCCTGGGCTGCGAACCACTCGACGCACGGCAGCGACACGACCCGCGCCGGAACCCCGTCCGCCTCCAGCTTCTCGGCCGCGGCCACGGCGAGTTGCAGCTCGGAACCCGTCCCGACGAGGACGACCTTCGGCTCGGCCGACGCCTCCTTCAGCACGTAGCCGCCCTTCGCGACGTTCTCGGCCCCGGCCAGGCCGGTGCCCTCGGAACGATCGAGGACCGGCAGGTCCTGGCGCGACAGAACGAGCGCGACCGGCCGGTCGGTGATGCGGAGCGTCTGCCCCCATGCCTGGGCGGTCTCGTTCGCGTCACCGGGGCGCACCACGTCGAGGCCCGGCATGAGGCGCAAGCTCATCACCTGCTCGATCGGCTGGTGCGTCGGACCGTCCTCGCCCACGCCGACCGAGTCGTGGGTCCAGACGAAGATGCTCGGCACCTTCGACAGCGATGCCAGCCGTGGTGTGGGCCGCATGTAGTCGGAGAACACGAGGAACGTGCCGCCGTAGGCCCGCGTCGTCCCGTCCATGGCGATCGCGTTCAAGATGTCGCCCATCGCGTGTTCACGGATGCCGAAGTGCAGCGTCCGGCCACCGGGGGCGCCGGTGAACTCGTGGCTGCTGCGCTCGGCCGGGATGAACGAGGCGACACCCTTCATCGTCGTGTTGTTCGAGCCGGCGAGATCGGCCGAGCCGCCCCACAGTTCGGGCACGACATCCGCCAGCGCCTCCAGTGTCTTCCCGGACGCCGCGCGCGTGCTCATCTTCCCGGGCTCGAAGACGGGCAGGGCGGCGTCCAGCCCTTCGGGCGCCTCGCGGCGCAGACAGCGGTCGAGGAGTTCGGCCTTCTCGGCGCTCTGGGCGCGCCACACCTGGAAGCGTTGGTCCCACTCGCCGCGGGCCTCGACCGCACGCCGCTTGGCGTTCTCGCGCGTGTAGGCGACGATCGAGTCGTCGAAGGCGAAGGGCTCGGCCGGGAAGCCGAGGCGCTCCTTGAGGCCTGCGATCTCCGCGCCGCCCAGCTTGCTGCCGTGCACGCTGTGGTCGCCCGCCTTCGTGGGCAGGGGCCAGCCGATGATCGTGGTCACCCGGATGAACGACGGCCGGTCGGTGACGGCCTTGGCCGCCTCGATGGCCTGGTGCAGCTGCTCGACGTTCTCGGAGTACGTCGTGAAGCCGTTCGTGAAGTCGACGTGTTGGGTGTGCCACCCGTAGGCGGCGTAGCGGGCTTCGACGTCTTCGGAGAAGGCGATCTTCGTGTTGCCCTCGATCGTGATCCGGTTGTCGTCGTAGATCAGGACGAGGTTGCCCAGGTTGAGCGTGGCGGCCAGCGAGGACGCCTCCGACGACACCCCCTCCTGCATGCACCCGTCGCCGGCGACGCAGTACACGAAGCGGTCGAAGACGGAGGTGCCGGGGGCGGCGTCCGGGTCGAAGAGCTCCCGGTCCCGGCGGGCACTCATCGCGAAGCCGACAGCATTCGCCACGCCCGTGCCGAGCGGGCCGGTCGTGCACTCGACGCCGTCGGTGTGGCCGAACTCGGGGTGGCCGGGGGTCCGGCTCTCCCACTGGCGCAGGTTCTTCAGGTCCTCCAGTTCCAGGCCGTAGCCCGCCAGGTAGAGCTGGGCGTACTGCAGCATCGAGGCGTGCCCGGCGGACAGGACGAACCGGTCGCGGCCGATCCAGCGAGGGTCGGACGGGTCGGAGCGCATCACCTTCTGGTAGAGCACGTACGCGATGGGCGCCAGCGAGATCGGCGTGCCCGGGTGGCCGTTGCCAGCCTTCTCGACGGCGTCCGCGGCCAGGATGCGGGCGAGGTCGACCGCTGAAGCGTCGCGCTCGGTCCAGGTGAAGCTCATGGTTGCCTTCCTGATGGATGCGTGGTTGCACCCGTCAGGCTAGCGCGTCCTCACGCCTCGGTCAGGGCTCGGCCGCGCTGCTCGGGCAGGACCAGCGCGGCGCCCGCGGCGAGCAGGAACGCCGCGCCGAACACGCCGAAGAGCAACACCATGCCGCCGACGCCCATCAGCACCGGAACGATGAGTGGCGCGATGATCGAGGCAATGCGTCCGAACGCCGCCGCTGCGCCCGTGCCTGCGCCGCGGATGGTGGTCGGGTAGAGCTCGGGCCCGACGGCGTACAGCGCGCCCCACGCGCCGAGGTTGAAGAAAGACAGCAGGCAGCCGGTCACGAGGATGAGCGTCTCGGTGTTGGCCAGGCCGAACCCGAGCGCGGCGACCGCCGACCCGGCGAGGAACAGCGCGAGGGTGAGGCGGCGCCCCCAGACCTCGATCAGCCACGCGGCCACCGCGTAGCCCGGCAGCTGGGCCAGCGTGATGATGAGCGTGAACTGGAAGCTCTTGACCAGCGTGAAGCCGGCGTTGTGCAGGAGGCTCGGGATCCAGATGAACGCGCCGTAGTAGGACAGGTTGATGCAGAACCAGACGAGCCACAAGGCGATCGTGCGACCGCGCAACTCGGGTGCCCAGATCGACTCGGTGCCGTGGTGCTTCGCCGGCGCCTCGTCGGGGCTGGGCACCGGGGCGACGCCCGCGGCGTCCTCGAAGACCCGCACGGACGCCTCGGCCTCGGCGTAGCGGCCCTTCGACTCGAGGAACCGGACGGACTCGGGCAGGCCCCACCGGACGAACAGCGCATAGGCGGCCGGAACGAGGCCGATGGCGAGCGCCCAGCGCCAGCCGTCGGGGTGAGTGGGGATGAGGAGGTAACCGATCAGAGCAGCCATGATCCAGCCGAGGGCCCAGAACGCCTCGAGGGCGACGACGACGCGACCGCGGATCTTCTTCGGCGCGTACTCGCTGACCAGGGTGGAGGCCACGGGCAACTCCCCGCCCAGGCCCAGGCCGACGACGAACCGCAGGGCGATGAGCATCGCCACCGAGGCAGACAGTGCGGCCGCGCCGGTGGCGAGACCGTACACGAGCAGGGTGAGGGCGAAGACCTGGCGGCGGCCGATGCGGTCGGCCAGCAGCCCGCCGAGCGACGCGCCGAGCGCCATGCCGACGAAGCCGATGGACCCGATCCAGCTGAGCGTGGTCTGGTCGAGGTGCCACTGCGCCGACAGGGCGGCCATGACGAACGAGATCATGCCGACGTCCATGGCGTCGAGGGCCCAGCCGATGCCGGAGCCGCCCAGCAGCTTGCCGTGAGCGCGGGAGAAGGGAAGCCGGTCGAGCCGCTCGGAACGGGTGAGCGTCGTCGCTGCGGTCGTCGGATCTGCGGCCATCGTGGCCTCCTCGGCCGTGGGCCCCCCTCGGTGGGAGCCGTCTGCGCGGAACATTAATGGTCGACGGTGCAAGAATCCAAGGGTCCGGCGCCCCTGATCCGACCCTGATCCCGAAAAGTGAAGGCCGCCGCAGCCCTCCGGATCATACGGGCCGGGGTATTGTTGGTCCTTGTCAAGGAGGACCCATGCATCGCATCGTCATCCTCGGCGGCGGCACCGCCGGCACGCTGGTCGCCAACCGCCTGAGGAGGAAGTACCCGGCCACCCCGATCGCCATCACCGTCGTCGACGCCGACGACGAACACCACTACCAACCCGGCTACCTGTTCCTGCCGTTCGGCATCTACTCCCCCGACCAGATCGTGCGCTCGCGGCACTCCTTCCTGCCCGACGGCGTCGAGCTCGTGCTGGCGGCCGTCGAGCGGGTGGACGCCGCCGCCCACGCCGTGCATCTCGCCGACGGCAGGACGCTCGACTACGACACACTCGTGATCGCGACCGGCGTGCAGCCGCATCCCGAGGCGACCCCGGGCGGCGACGGGCCGGAGGCAGGTGTGAGCGTCCACCACTTCTACGACCTGCCGGGCGCGGTCAAGCTGACCGAAGCCCTGCGGAACCTGCGCGGCGGCCGCATCGTGGTGCACATCGCCGAGATGCCGATCAAGTGCCCCGTCGCGCCGCTCGAGTTCACCTTCCTCGCAGACGCCTGGTTGCGCGGCAAGAACGTGCGGCAGAAGTACGAGATCGTCTACGTCACGCCGCTCGACGGTGCGTTCACCAAGCCCGTCGCCAGCCGCGAACTCGCCGATGCCCTGAGCAAGCGCGGCATCGCCCTCGAGACCGACTTCGCCGTCGCCGAGATCGACAACGACGCGAAGGAGCTCGTCTCCTACGACGATCGCCGCATCGGCTTCGATCTGCTCGTCACCGTGCCCGTGAACATGGGCGCCGACTACGTGGCGGCGTCCGGGTTGGGCAACGAACTCAACCTGGTTCCCTGCGACCAGCACACCATGGTGGCGGACGCCAGCCCCGACGTCTTCGTCCTGGGCGACGCCGGCACCCTGCAGACGTCCAAGGCCGGATCGGTCGCGCACTTCAGCGCCGACGTGTTCATGGAGAACTTCGACGCCCAGCTCGCCGGCCAGCCCCTTCCGCACGCCTTCGACGGGCACGCCAACTGCTTCATCGAATCCGGCTCCGGCAAGGGCATGCTGCTCGACTTCAACTACGACACCCAGCCCTACACGGGGCTGTTCCCCTTGCCGGTCGTCGGGCCGCTGCACCTCCTGCGCGAAACGCGCCTCAACCACTGGGCGAAGCTGGCGTTCCGGTGGGTGTACTGGAACATGCTCATCGTCGGCCGGCCCCTGCCGTTCACGACGAACATGTCCCGCTGGGGCAAGAACATCGAGGACGCGGCCGATCGTGTCCGGCGTCCCGCGGTGAAGGCGCGAGAGGCCGCGCCCGCA
>NZ_JARKOT010000102.1 GCF_029977985.1 Propioniciclava sp.
CTTCCTCGGCGGCCCGCTGCACTTCCTGCCCGAGCTGCGCAAGGCGTACGAGCGGTCGCTCGCCGGCTCCGTCGCCACCTTCACCACCCCGCCGGACGCCCAGCTCTACGTCGCCCTCGGCGCCGCCATGCTCGCCGCCGGCGAGCCCGTCGCCTGCGCCGAGTTGGCCGGACGCCTCGCCTCCCACCGGGTGCCCCTCGCGCTCGCGTCGGCCACGATGGCACCGCTGTTCGCCACGGACGCCGACCGCGCGGCCTTCGACGCCCGCCACGCCCGGGCGGTCGTGCCGCAGGGCGATCTGAGCCAGGCGTCCGGACCGGTGTTCCTCGGCCTCGACGCCGGCTCGACGACGATCAAGGCCGTCGTCACCAACGAGGCCGACGAGATCCTCTTCAGCCACTACGCCGGCAACGAGGGTGACCCGGTCACGGCGGCGGTCGCGATCGCCCGCCGCGTGCTGCAGGCCCTGCCCGCGGACGCCCACCTCGGCCGCGCCTGCGTCACCGGCTACGGCGAGGGTCTCGTCCAGGCGGCGCTGCGCATCGACGACGGCGAGATCGAGACGATGGCCCACTACCGTGCCGCCGAGAAGGTGTCGCCCGGCGTCAGCAGCATCATCGACATCGGTGGTCAGGACATGAAGTTCCTCACCATCCGCGGCGGCGCCGTCGATTCCATCGCCGTCAACGAGGCGTGTTCGGCCGGGTGCGGCTCGTTCCTCCAGACCTTCGCCCAGACGATGGGCACCGACGTCGCGTCCTTCGCCCGCGCGGCCCTCGACGCCGGCAGCCCCGTCGACCTCGGTTCGCGCTGCACGGTTTTCATGAACTCCTCGGTGAAGCAGGCGCAGAAGGAGGGCGCCGACGTCGGCGCGATCAGCGCCGGGTTGTCGTACTCGGTCGTCCGCAACGCGCTGTACAAGGTCATCAAGCTGAAGGACGCCGACGACCTCGGCCCGACGGTGGTCGTGCAGGGCGGCACGTTCATGAACGACGCCGTGCTGCGCGCCTTCGAGTTGCTCACCGGCCGCGAGGTCGTCCGCCCCGATATCGCCGGCCTCATGGGCGCCTACGGCGCGGCCCTCACGGCTCGTTGCAACCACCGGCCCGGCACACGATCCGAGCTACTCGACGTCGCCGAGCTGGACGCCTTCCACTTCGTGACCGAGCGGCGCACGTGCAAGCTCTGCCAGAATCACTGCGGCCTCACGATCGCCCAGTTCAACGACGGCACGCGGCACGTGTCGGGCAACCGGTGCGAGCGGGGGGCGTCCGAAGAGGCGAAGCCGGCCAAGTCGGAGATCCCGAACCTCTACGACTACAAGTACAAGCGGGTGTTCGCCTACCGGCGGCTCACCGACGCGAAGGCGACCCGCGGCGAGATCGGCATCCCGCGCGTGCTGAACATGTACGAGAACTATCCGCTGTGGTTCACGATCCTGACGAAGCTGGGCTTCAAGGTGGTCATCAGCGGCCGCTCGAGCCACGAGCTGTTCGCTGACGGCATGGAGACGATCCCCTCCGAGAACGTCTGCTACCCGGCCAAGCTCACCCACGGCCACATCGAATACCTGCTCGACAAGGGCATCAAGACGATCTTCTACCCCTGCGTCAGCTACGAGACGAAGGAGTTCGAGGCCGCCGACAACCACTTCAACTGCCCGATCGTGGCGTTCTACCCGCAGGTGCTGGCCAAGAACGTCGACCGGCTGCGCGAGCCGGGCGTCCGGTTCCTCGACCCGTTCGTCAACCTCGCCGACCAGACCAAGCTGGCCGAGCGGCTCGTCGAGGTCTTCACCGACTGGGGCGTCACCCTCGCCGAGGCCACGGACGCCGTCGCCGCCGGCTTCGCCGAGGACGCCGTCGTCAAGGCCGACATCCGCGCCGAGGGACGCCGCGCGCTGGCGTGGCTGCGCGAGCGCGGCATGAAGGGGATCGTGCTCGCGGGGCGTCCCTATCACGTCGATCCGGAGATCAACCACGGCGTGCCCGAACTCATCACCCAGCTCGGCATGGGCGTGCTCAGCGAGGACGCCGTCGCCGACCTCGGCGTGCTCGACGAGCAGCTGCGCGTCCGCGATCAGTGGACCTACCACGCGCGCCTCTATCGGTCGGCGGCCATGGTGCGCTCCGAGCCCGACCTGCAACTCGTCCAGTTGAACTCGTTCGGCTGCGGCGTCGACGCGGTGACGACCGACCAGGTGCAGGAGATCCTCGAGGCCGCCGGCGACGTCTACACGGTGCTCAAGATCGACGAGGTGTCGAACCTCGGCGCAGCGAAGATCCGCCTGCGGTCGCTGAAGGCGGCGGCGTCCGAGCGGCGAGCGCGCACGTCGACCGAGATCGTCACCTACGACGACCCCGACAAGGCCGAGGCGCCGGCGTTCACGAAGGAGGCGAAGAAGACCCACACCGTGTGGGTGCCGCAGATGGCACCGATCCACTTCCGCTTCCTGGTGCAGGCGTTCCGGCGGCTGGGGTACGACTTCCGGCTGCTCGAGACGGCGTCCAAGGCCGACGTCGAGGTGGGGCTCAAGTACGTCAACAACGACGTCTGCTACCCGGCGATCATGGTGATCGGGCAGCTCATCAACGCGTTCCTCACCGGTGAGGCCGACCCGGACAACTCCTCGGTCGCGATCTCGCAGACCGGCGGCATGTGCCGCGCCACGAAC
>NZ_JARKOT010000103.1 GCF_029977985.1 Propioniciclava sp.
CGCCATCGAATCCTCCTTCACCGATCCCACCGACGGCCACGTGTCCCACTTCCCTGCCGGGCGCATCACGCTCACCCCCGCCGACTGGCTCGTCTACGCCCGCCAGCGCAAGGGCCTGCCCCGGGGCGACCTCGACCGCACCGCCCGCCATCGCGCCATCCTCGTCGGCATGCTGCGGCGACTCCGCGCGCTGGCGGCAGCCGACCCCGCCGGGCTGGCCGCCGTGGCCTCCGCGGCAGCCGCCCAGGTGCGCACCACCGGCCTCCTCAGCGCGGAGGTCGCCCTCGCCCTGGCGGCCCGCGCCGGCGCGGGCGCCGGCCCCGACGACGTCACGACCCTCATGGTCCCGGTCGCCGGCTTCGGCACGCGCGGCGCCCAGTCGGTCACGCTGCTCGACGCCACCAAGACCGCCGACCTCGCAGCGGCTCTGGCTACGGGTGACGTCCGCGACTACGCCGCCCGCACCGCGGGCGACCCAGCCACCCGCTGACCGCACCGGCGGCGTCCGCACGGAGTAGCGTGTGCCCCAGCCGAGCGGAGGGTGAAGACATGCAGGACAAGGATCCAGTCACGCTGGTGATCCTGGGGGCGTCGGGGGACCTGACCCACCGGCTGCTGCTGCCGGGCCTCGGCACGCTGTTGAAGTCCCGACCGGAGTACCGCGTGAACCTCGTCGGTGCCGCCGCCGACGACCTCACCGCCGACCAGTGGGCCGATCGCGTGCGGGAAGGACTGGCCGAGGGCGGCTGCCCGGCTGAACGCGTCGAACAGATGGTGGCCGCCACCCGCTTCGAGCACCTCGACGTCACCGATCCGGCCGCCCTCAAGGCCTTCCTCGCCGACTTGGACGCCGCGGGTCACCCCATCGTGTTGTACTTCGCCCTGCCGCCGGCGGTCAGCATCGCCGCATGCGAGGCGATGACGCAGTTCGACCTGCCCGAGGGTATGCGGCTGGCCATCGAGAAGCCGTTCGGGTCGAGCTACGACACGGCACACGCGTTCAACCGGTTGCTCACGTCGCTCGTGCCGGAGCGGCAGATGTACCGGGTCGACCACTACCTCGGCAAGGCGACGGTGTTGAACCTGCTGGGCGTCCGCTTCGGCAACCGCATCTTCGAACCTATCTGGGACACGGCGAACATCGAGCAGATCGAGGTCATCGCCGACGAGTCGCTCGCTCTCGAAGGGCGTGCCGGCTATTACGACCACGCGGGGGCGCTGCGGGACATGATCCAGTCGCACCTGCTGCTCGTCATGGCGATGGTGGCCATGGAGGAGCCCGCGCGGATCGACGAGGTCGAACTGCGCGACCTCATCGTGCACACTCTCCGAGCCACGCACCTGGCTGGCGACGACCCGCTGACGGCGTCGCGGCGGGCGCGTTACACGGCGGGCAGCATCGACGGCAAGGACATCCCCTCCTACGTCGCCGAGGAGGGCGTCGACGCGGCGCGCAACACGGAGACCCTCGCGGAGGTCAACCTCGAGATCCGCAACTCGCGGTGGGCGGGCGTGCCGTTCCGGCTGCGCAGCGGCAAGGCGCTCTGGGACGGCTTCCGGGGGATCGTCATCAAGTTCCGGCCCGTCGTGCATCTTCCGGAGGGCTTCCACAACACGGCCGAACCCAACGTGATGGTGATCGGGCTCACCCCGGAGACCCTCGCCATCGGCATCTCGACGAACGCCGAGGGCGACCGCTGGGACCTCGAGCAGACCACCTTGTCGGCCGACCTGTCCGAGAGCCCGGTACGGCCCTACGGCGAAATCCTGCAAGGCATCCTCGACGACGACCCGCTGCTCAGCGTCCGTGGCGACATGACCGAGGAGTGCTGGCGCATCCTCACGCCCGTGGTGGACGCGTGGGCGTCCGGGGCGGTGCCGATGGACGAGTACAAGGCAGGCTCGAACGGTCCGGACAACTGGCGCTGAGCGCTCCGGTGGCGCTCACGGGCCCGGACGCCTCGGGCTCGGCTCCAGCCCACGACGCTGGGGGCGCTCGGCGGCTCAGCCCTTGACGCCGCCGGCGGTGAGTCCGCTGACGATGTACTTCTGCAGATACATGAACAGCAGGATGATCGGGATGGCCGCGATCACCGCACCGGAGGAGAACAGCGACCACGGCGCGTTGCGCTCGTCGGAACCCCACACGTACAGGCCCACCGCCAGCGTGTAGTTCTCCGGCCGGGCCAAGATGATCCGCGCGAGGATGAAGTCGCCGTAGGTGCCCACGAACGACAGCAGTCCCACGACGGCGAGGATCGGCGTCACGAGGCGCATGATCATGCCCCAGAAGATCTGGGCGTGGGTGGCCCCGTCGATCTTGGCCGCTTCGTCGAGGTCTTGCGGGATCGTGTTGAAGAACCCGTACATGAGGAAGGTGTTCGCGCCCATCGCGCCGCCGAGGTAGACCGCGATCAGGCCCCACACGGAGCCGAGGCCGAGGAACGGGTAGATGTCGCGCAGGCGCAGCAGGAGCAGGAAGATCGCGATGAACGCCAGGAGCTGCGGGAACATCTGGATGATGAGCAGCGCGGTCAGGCCGCCGCGGCGTCCGGCGAACCGGAACCGGCTGAAGGCGTACGCCGCCGCCGCGCCCATGAGCACGGTGCCGATGGCGGTGACCGAGGACACGAGGAAGCTCTGCAACATCCAGCGCGGGAAGTTGGTGGTGCCGAACAGCTCCACGTAGTTGTTCAACGACACGGCCGGGAACAGGCGCGTCGACCCGGTCAGGGTGCCGCCCGGGTTCAGCGAGGCCGAGAGCACGTACAGGATCGGGAAGATGCAGTACGCGATCATGGCGACCGCGAACACGTGCTTCCAGCCGACCTCCTTCCACCAGCGGAAGCCGCGCAGGCGGGTGTCGTTGGCGTTCTCGAGTGCGGTGGCGTTGGTGCTCATCACATGATCTCCTCGAGTTTGCGGGTCTGGCGGAAGCCGAGCCACGAGATGAATCCGACCACGAAGAAGATCAGGATGCTCATGGCGCTGGCGAGGCCGAACTGCCTCACGCCTGACTCGAAGGCCACCGAGTAGACCATCGAGATCAGGATGTCGGTCTCACCGACGATGATCGGGGCGCCCGGATAGTTGGGGCCGCCGCCGGTGAGCATGAAGATGAGGGAGAAGTTGTTGAAGTTGAACGCGAAGCTGGCGATCAGGAGCGGAGCCACCGAGACCATCAGCAGCGGCAGCGTGACGTTCCAGAACCGCTTGACGGGGCCGGCGCCGTCCATGATGCCGGCCTCGGTGAGCTCGCCCGGGATGGCCTGCAGGGCGCCGGTGCACACGAGGAACATGTAGGGGAAACCGAGCCACAGATTCACCATCAGGATCGAGAGCTTGGCGAGCATGCCGTCGCCGAGCCAGTTGATCATCGCGCCACCGAGGAGGGCCTGATTGATGATGCCGAACTGCTGGTTCAGCATGCCTTTCCAGACCAGTGCCGCCAGGAAGGCGGGGAACGCGTACGGCAGGATGAACATGGCGCGGTAGAAGCGGCGCAACTTGATGCGGTCGTCGTTGAACACCACCGCGAGCAGCAGCCCGAGCGCGAAGGTCGACAGCACGCTCAGGATCGCGAACGCGAACGTCCACACCAGCACCGAGAAGAAGGGGCCTTGCAGCCGCGTGTCGGTGAACATGCGCGTGAAGTTGTCGGTGCCCACGAAGACGCGCCAGCCCGGGCTGAGCGAGGTGCCGTCCTGGGCGACGTAGAGCCCCTGCGCCTCGTCGGCCGTGTAGACCTTGCCGTCGGCGTCCGTGAACGTGTCGGCGGCCTGGTCGTAGGTGAGCACCGATCGGGCGGTGTACGCCATCGTGCCGTTGTCGCTGCGCAGCCAGCCGTCAGCCGGGTCGTCGGAGACGCTGACGCGCAGGTCGAGCACCTCCTGGGAGCGCTGCTGGATCTCGGCGAGGTTCAGCACGGACGCGCCCGGCACCTCGGTCGCGCGGCCCCCGGAGATCACCGCCCCGGCCACAGGGGCCAGCGGGTTCTCCTGGGTCCCCACCAGCACCTCGCCGTCCTTGACGACGGCGAACCCGAGGGAGCTGTTCACGTCGACCACCGTCACCGGATAGGTCGGCGTGCCCTCGACGCGTCGGTCTGAGGTCTTCAGGATCTGCGTGATCGCCGGACCCTTCAGATCGTTGTGGCCGTCGCCGTAGTTGGTGAACGCGATATAGGCCGTGTTGGCCATCACGTACACCTGGTAGACGAGAAGGAACACCAGCCCGGGCAGCAGGTACTTGGCCGGGATGGCCCGCTTGCTGAAGTAGATGTAGTCGGCGACCGCGAGGGTCACGGCGAGGAAGACCAGGACCGCCCAGTCTTGCTGACCCCAGGCCGCCATGATGCCGTACAGCCCGAAGGCGTTCACCAGCATCATCAGCACCAGCTTCGCGTAGAAGCCGGGTCGGGTGAGGTCTCGCGCGTGGGAGACCTGCGGTGCCGCCTTGCGGGTCGGCTCGGCCACGCGGGGCCTGGTTTCCGTGCTCACTTGGGAAAACCCTTTCGATCGCTTCGGTGCGCGGGCAAGTGCGCCAGTATCGTCCCACACCGGACGCCGCCGCAACAGCCCCCGACCCGACGACGCGGGGTGGTGCGCAATGCACCACCCCGCGCCTCAGATCATCGGTTGACCAGCCCTCTGGCTCAGAAGGCGGCCTTGATGTTGTTGTTCATCTCGGTCCAGGCGGCAGCCGGGTCGGCGGCCTGGCCGTTGATGATGCTGGCCTCAGCGGCGCCCCAGAAGTTCCACACGGCGGTCATCTCGGGGATGGCCGGCATGGGCTGGCCGTCCTTGCCCGCCTCGGCGAAGCCCGCGAGGACCTCATCCGAGATGGCGTCCGCGGCCTTGGTCGACGCCGGGGTGCGGCCGCCGAGCTCGTGGAGCTTGGTCTGGGCCTCGTCGGACGCCACGTAGTCGAGGAACTGGTTGGCGAGCAGCGTGTTCTCGGTCTTCGAGCTCAGGTAGACGCCCTGGACGCCGAGGAACGGAGCGGCGGCCTGGCCACCGGCCGACGGGATCGGCAGGACCGTGATGTCGAGGCCGGCTTCGGTGAAGTCGCCGGTCCACCACGGGCCGGTCACGATGTACGGGCTGTTGCCGTCGAGGAAGGCCTGCTTGGCCTGGTCGCCACCGATGTTGGCGGAGAGGACGCCCTCGCCGGCCAGCTTCTTCAGGTACTCGGCGAACGCGGCGCCCTCGGCGCCGGCCATGCCCAGCTCGTTGGTGTACTCGCCGTTGGCGTCGGTCTTGAAGACCGGGGCGCCGAACGAGGTCTGCAGCGGGTACAGGTGGTAGGCGTCGCCGTTCTCACCCTGCTGGATGATGACCGGGAACTGCTTGCCGGTCTCCTTGCCCTGAGCGACGAGCTCGTCGAACGTGGCCGGCGTGTCCTGCACGATGGCGTTGTTGCGGACGAGGCCGATGTTCTCGATGGCGTACGGCACGCCGTACAGCTGGCCCTCGCTGCTGAAGGCGGTCTTGGCGATGTCGGAGAGGCCGCCGACGGCGTCGCCCAGCTCGACGGGCGCCACCACGCCGTTGCTCACGAGGTCGCCCAGCCAGTCGTGCGCGCCGACGATGAGGTCGGGGCCCTCACCGGTCGGGGCCTGCGCGATGAAGTCGGTCTTGATGTCGCCCGTGGGCTTCTGCACCACGTCGAGGGACACGCCGGTGGCGGCCTTGAACTCGGTGCCGAGCTCCTTGAAGGCATCGATGCGGGTCTCGTCGACCCAGACGGTCAGGGTGCCGGCGTCGGCGGGCGCCGAGGCGGTGCTGCCCCCGGTCGCGGCGGGCGTCGTGGTGGTTGCGTTGCCACCGCAGGCGGCTAGCGAGAGGCTGAGACCAGCGGCTAGCACTGCAACAATGCTCTTGCGCATCTGTTGAATCTCCTTCATGGGGGGCTGCTCCTCTGCATCCCCGTACACCCAGACTCTAACCGACATCTTGCAATAGATGCGATTCTTTTCCGTAACGTTTCCATAACATGTCGGGGCTTGCGGTGGCGGTACTGAGGCGTACGTGTCATGTTCAGGGTGAGCGGCCGCGCACGCAGACGGTGCGCGCCGCCCCCATGGACTGAAAGCGTTGCAGTAGGCTTGCAACGACATGAGGCGAACGCAGGAGTTCCGATGAGCACGACGGCGAAGACGCGACTGGCCGACCTGGCACGCGCGGCGGGAGTGTCCACCGCCACCGTGTCACGCGTCCTCAACGCCAAGCCCGGGGTCCGGCAGGACACGCGGGACGCCGTCCACGCCGCGGCCGTCGCTCTGGGGTACCCGCTGGACAAGCCGGTACGGCGTCCGGGCTCGGTGGCGATTATGACGGGCGAGCTGTCGAATCCGTCGTTCGCAGCGTTCGCCGAGATGGTCGACACGCTCCTCTACAGCAAGGGCATCCCGAACTTCGTCTGTCCCGCCGGCCCGAGTGGAACGAGCGAGGAGCAGCATCTCGAGGCCCTCCTGGGCCACGACCTGGCCGGCATCGTGTCCATTTCGGGCATGCCCGCGAACAACACCCTGTCGCTCGAGCCCTACCAGCGCGTGATCGCTCGCGGCATCCCCACCGTCTTCATCAACTCGCCCTCCCCCGACCTCGACGCGGGCTTCTTCTCCTGCTCCGACATCGCGGCCGTCACGAGCTCGGTCGACCACCTGCGTTCGCTCGGCCACACGCGGATCGGCCTCGCCGTGGGCCCCGAGCGGTTCCTGCCGGCCCGCCGCAAGGTGGCAGCGTTCGAGGGCCTCGGTCTTGCCGGCGCCAGCATCCAGATGACGAACTTCACCGCGGAAGGAGGCCAGGTCGCCGCGGGCCGGCTCATCGAATCCGACCACACGGCCATCATCTGCGGATCGGACCTCATGGCCCTCGGGGCGATCCGCGAAGCACGCAGCCGGGGGCTCGAGGTGCCCCGCGACCTGTCCGTCGTCGGCTTCGACGACAGCCCCCTGATGGCGTTCACCGACCCCGCGCTCACCACCGTGCGGCAACCCGTGCGGGCCATGTGCGAGGCGGCCGTGTCGGCCCTCCTCCGCGCCCTCGACGGCACCCCCCTTGACCGCACCGAGGTCCTCTTCCATCCCGACCTCATCATCCGCCGCTCGACGGCCCCGGCGCCATGATCGGGCTCGTCGTCGTCGGGCACTCCGTCGAACTCGCCGACGCGGCCGTGGCCTTCGCCACCCGCGCGATCGACGGACCCCTGCCGCAGGTGGTCGTGGCGGCCGGGCGCGACGACGGCTTCCTCGGCACGGACGCCGCTGCGATCAGCCGGGCCATCACGGCGGCGGACTCGGGCGACGGCGTCCTCGTCCTCCTGGACATCGGCAGCGCCCTCATCAGCGCCGAACTGGGC
>NZ_JARKOT010000104.1 GCF_029977985.1 Propioniciclava sp.
GTACGCCAACCACGTCCACCTCGAAGTCGTCGGCGACGGCGACGCCCACTCCCTCATCCGGCCCGAGGCGATCATCCCGCCCACCGCCACCGACCTCCTCGAACGCATCCTCGCCCGCGACGAGGACAACACCTCCGCCACTACCACCGCGCGCACCCTCGCCGACCCGGCCAACCGACTCGCGGACGCCGTCGCCCGCTACAGCGACGCCCTCGGCTACGCCGCCCTCGTGTGGCGAACCAGCGTCCTGCTCGACCCCCTCCCCGACAGCGACGACCTTCCCCCCGACCCCGCCGATGCACCCCGGACGAGCGCTGGACTGCGCACGCCGATCTCGATCACGCAGTGGGCGCGACAACGGAGGACCACAAGTTCGAGGAGTTCGAACCGAACCTGGCCTTGACGTTGGAGGCCCTCGAACGCAGGGTGATGACGCCGCCAGAGATCTCCGCCGCGGACCTCAACGCCCAACTCGACCGCGCCGACGCCTGGCGCGCCAGCCCCCACACCCCCGAACGCCTCGCGGCCGTCAACGAGCTCGCGCTCAGGTTCTACCAGGACTGCTACTGCGGGTCATGGGCACAGCCCTACCTGGCCGAACGCTTCGGCACCGACATCGCCGACGACCCCGACATCCGCCCCGGCTACGCACCAGCCGGCTGGACCAGCCTCGTCACCCACCTCCACCGCCACGGCGTCACCGACGACGAGTTGCTCGCCGCCGGACTGGCCGTCACCGCCTCCACCGGACGCCTCATCGACCGGTTCCGCGACCGGGCCGTGTTCCCCATCGTGCACGACCAGCAGGTCCTCGGGTTCGTCGGACGCCGCCACCCCGCCGCCTCCGACCTCGACCACGCCGGACCGAAGTACCTCAACACCGCCGAGACGCTGCTGTTCCACAAGCGAGCCCAGCTGTTCGTCGCCGGCGCGCGCCACCTGGACGCCGGTGGCATCCCCGTCGTCGTCGAAGGACCGGCCGACGCCATCGCCGTCACCCGCGCCAGCGAGGG
>NZ_JARKOT010000112.1 GCF_029977985.1 Propioniciclava sp.
ACCCAGTCGCCGGTCTCGGCGATCGCGGCGAGAGCCTCGCTGCCCATGCGCGTCATGATCCGCATGTTGACCACCACGTACGGGCTGTCGGAGATCTCGACGCCCAGGCGGCTGATGTTGCCACCCAGCGGGCCCATGGAGAACGGGATCACATACATCGTCCGGCCTCGCATCGACCCCTCGTACAGCGGCCGCAGGGTCGCGCGCATCTCGGCGGGATCGGCCCAGTTGTTCGTCGGACCGGCGTCGGACTCCTTCTCGGAACAGATGAACGTCCGCGACTCCACCCGAGCGACGTCGGAGGGCGTCGAACGGGCCAGGTAGGAGTTGGGGCGCTTCTCCTGGTTCAGCTGAGTGAAGGTGCCGGCGGCCACCATCTCGGCGTAGAGACGGTCACGCTCCTCCTCGGAACCGTCACACCAGTGGATGGCGTCGGGCTGGGTCAGCGCGGCGATCTCCTCGACCCAGGCGACCACGTCGGCCGGGGCGTTCGAGGGGGCGTTGGTCGAGGCCGTCTGGGCGGACATTGCGGACTCCTTCGTAGCATCCGGCGGCATCCTCGCCGTCCGTGTGCACCCATCATGCCCGGAATCGCGGCCCAGCTCACATCGAACCGGGAGTACGGTCCGGAACCGTCACCCGACGGTAACGCCCAGACGTTTCAGCACCACCTCGGCGGTGCGGCGTCCGGAAGCGAGCGCCCCGTCGAACGAGCCGCCGCCGAGATGATCGCCGGCCACGTGGACGTTCTTCGCGACCTCGGTGACGCTCGGACGCCAGCCGGGCGGCAGGTCGGGCAGCGACCGCGGCAGGATGTCCACCCGCAGGGTGCGCCAGGCGTCGGTCGGGGTGCCGTAGAGGGCGCCCACATGGCGACGGACGTCCGGTTCGCGCGGCGCCGGTCCGTCGTCGAGCAGGGTGGACGCCTCGACGAGGTGTTGCCCGGGCGGGGCGTAGCTGGGCGCTGCGTTGGACACGACCGCGGTGTTGACGACCGGTCCACGGCCGCGGACGCCGTCCACGAGGATAAACGGGTGACCGGCCGGGGCGGCGTCCGTGGCGAACCACCACGTGGCCAGTCCGCGCATGGGGCGGGTGGGAAGGCCGGTGAGCCGGGTCGCGGTGGCGGCGTCCGTGGCGACGATGACGACACGGGCGGCGACCTGCTCGCCGTCGATCGTGGCGGTGGGGTGGGCGCCGGGGGTGACAGCGGTGGCCGTGCGTCCGGTGTCGACGGTCACACCGCGGGCGAGGAGGGCCGGCAGCGAGGCGATGCCGTCCACGGGCAGGCCGGGCGTGCCGCGCAGGAAGAAGCCCACCAGGCGGCGGACCCAACCGGCATCGGTGGCGCCGGCGGCGTCCGCGATGACGCCGGAGAGGAAGGCGTTCAAGACGGTGCGCACGTCGCCGGTGACGCCCGCGTCGTCCAGGGACGCTGCGAGAGACGTGCCGGGGCGGGCGGTCGCGAGCCACCGGGTGAGGGCGACGGCGTCGCCGGGTTTCAGGACGCCGCCGCCCAGGGTTTGCCTCAGGAGGCCGGGGTGGCGGGTGGGGTCGGCCAGGGTCACGTCCGGGCCGGCGATCTGGACGCCGCGGCCGAACGGTTGGAGGCGCAGGTCGGCCACGTCGACGGCGGCGCGAAGTTCGGGGTAGGCCGGGTTGAGGACGGCGAAGCCACGGTCGAGGAGGAAGCCGTCGACGGCGTCCGTGGCGACGCGTCCGCCCGGCCGCTCGGCGGCGTCGATGATCTGGACGCCGACGCCTGCGTCCGCGAGAACTCGGGCGGCGCGCAAGCCGGCCAGCCCGGCGCCGATGATGAGGACGTCGGTCATGGGTTCCTCCGTTGATCAGCTGGTGGGCTCACGATAGGTGCTGGGGGGAGCTGCCGCGAGGGCGTGCCAGCGGGCCGCACGGAGGGGCGGCAACCGCGGTTTGGACGGCGCTCGGGGTGGGGAGTAGAGTAGGCGCTCGGTCGCAGACCGATGCGCTTGTAGCTTAATGGATAGAGCAGCTGACTACGGATCAGCAGGTTGGGGGTTCGAGTCCCTCCAAGCGCGCCACAGGCGCCCCGTACCGATCCGGTGCGGGGCGCGTCTCGTTCTCCCCGCCCGGCGCCCGATGCTGCCGGGCCTAGGGCCTCGGTGGCTCGGCAGCCACGGGTGCGTGAGGGGTCCCGCTCGCTGAACCCATGGACGGCTAGGGGCATCGGTGCCGCACAATGGTGCTGGTCCAACGTCTGGGGAGTAGGTAATCGATGATCGTCCACGAGCACACCCTCACGGCCAGGGTGGATCCGAGCGTCGTGTGGGATCGCTGGAC
>NZ_JARKOT010000126.1 GCF_029977985.1 Propioniciclava sp.
GGCGAGACGCTCCGCGTCGAACTGGACGCCGCGGCCATCACGGCGCGGATCTCCGCCGGCGGCGTCCAGTTGTGGGCGATCTGACGCAGGGCCGGGCGGCGCGGGGCGCAGGTTTCTGACATCACGTTTCTGACCTAGAAAATCGTGGCACGTGCCACGATTTTCGGGGTCAGAAACGTGATCAGCCCCGGGCAGGACCGTGCTGGAGCATCCAGGCCCACATGGCGATGGACGCCGCCGCTCCCGCATTGAGCGAGCGGGTCGAGCCGTGCTGCGTGATCGCGACAAGCCGGTCGCACAGCTCCACGACCTCGTCGGTCAACCCCGGGCCTTCCGAGCCGAACACCAGGCAGCAGTCCACCGGCAGCGACACCCTCTCCAGCGGAACCGACCCGGGCAGGTTGTCGACCCCCACCGGCGTGATGCCTCGTTCCGCCAGCCACGCCCCGAACTCGGCCACCCCGGCGTGGTGGTGCACGCTCAGGTAGCGTTCGGTCACCATCGCCCCGCGCCGGTTCCAGCGGCGGCATCCGAGGATGTGAACGCCCGCCACGTTGAACGCGTTCGCGGTCCGCACCACCGAGCCAATGTTGAAGTCGTGTTCGAAGTTCTGGATCGCCACGTGCAGCCGGCTGCGCCGCGTCTCAAGGTCGGCCACGATCGCCTCGAGCCGCCAGTAGCGGTAGGCGTCCACGACGTTGCGCCGGTCCCCCGACACGAGCAACTCGGGGTCGAGCCGCGGGTCGTCCGGCCACGGCTGCGGGTGCGGACCGACCCCCACCTCGGGCGCCGTGGGATCGTCGGTTGCCATGCGCCCAAGGTAGCGGTTGCCAACCAGGACGCCGCCGGCGCGGCTCTGCCACGCCTCTCCACTACCATGGACGCGGCCCTTGACGCCTGACCCGAAGGATTTTCCAGCCATGACGTCGTCCGAGCCCACCGCGACCACCCACAGCAACCACGACGCTCACCTCGAGGCCCCCGAGAGCGCCGGTGCGTGGCTCGTCCGGCTGCTCAAGGGCATTGCGGTCGGCGTCGGCTTCATCCTGCCCGGCCTGTCCGGCGGCGTGCTGGCGGTCATCTTCAAGATCTACGACCCGATGATCCGCTTCCTGGGCAACATGCGGCACCGCTTCCTCGCGAACGTGCGCTACTTCATCCCGGTCGGCATCGGGGCGCTCATCGGCGTGTGGCTGTTCTCCGTCGTCGTCGCCGCCGCCTTCGGGCGTTACGAGGCGGCGTTCGTCTGCTTGTTCATCGGCTTCGTGATCGGCACCTTCCCGAGCCTGTGGCGTCAGGCCGGCAAGCAGGGACGCCGCACGAAGCACCTGGTCGTCCTCGCCGTCTCGGCGGTGGCGATCTTCCTCGTCATGCTCTTCGGTGGGCAGATAGACCTGGACGTGCCGCCGTCCATCCCGGTGTGGTTCGCTTCGGGCGCCCTCATCGGCCTGGGCGTGATCGTGCCCGGCATGAGCCCGTCGAACTTCCTCATCTACTTCGGCCTCTACGACAAGATGTCCGCGGGCCTGCGCGACCTCGACCTGAGCGTCGCCATCCCCCTGTTCGTCGGCCTCGTGGCCTGCGTGCTGCTCTTCGCCAAGGCGGCCAACTGGGCGTTCGACACCCACTACGCGGGCATGTACCACTTCATCCTCGGCATGGTCATCGGCTCGTCGTTGGCGATCTTCCCGACCGTCGTCTTCGCCCCCGAGGCGATCGAGAAGGCCGGCCTCGGGTTGCCTGCGTTCCTGGCCTTCTGCGCCGCGATGTTGGTGGCGGGCGTCGTGGCGTCCTGGCTGTTCAGCAAGGTCGAGGACCGCTACGCCAGCGAGCGCGAGGCCATCGAGTCGCGCTGACGCCGCGGCCGGGAACAACCAAAGGCAACACAAGGCCACACACAGCGTCGCCTCAGGTGGTGGCCTTACCTTTGAAATGTGAACCTGCTCGCGATTGTCCCCCTGCTGCTGCCGGCCTGGCTGGACCCCGCCGTGATCATCCACACGCTCGGCAACGGTGCGCTGTGGGGCGTCGCGGCGATCCTCGTGATCGAGTGCGCGATCTTCCCGGTCCTGCCGGGTGACTCGCTGCTCTTCACCGTCGGCATGTTCATCGCGATGAACCCGCCGTCCATCACGTTCGGCGCGCTGCCTGCGTGGGCGGTGCTGGGCATCAGCTTGGTGATCCTGTCGCTCGCCGCCGTGCTCGGCAACGTCATCGGCTACAGCGTCGGCGCGAAGGTCGGGCACGCTCTGTTCAAGCCGCGCGAAGGCTTCTGGGGTCGCATCTTCGACCCGAAGTACGTCGTCGCCACCCACGCGTTCTTCGACCGCCACGGCCCGCGCGCCCTGGTGCTGGCGCGCTTCGTGCCGCTGATCCGCACGTTCGTCACGCTCATCGCGGGCGCCTCGGGCATGGATCGGCGCACCTTCATCAAGTGGACCGCCATCGGCGGCGTCGCCTGGTCCCTCCTCATCACGGTCGCCGGCTATTTCCTCGGCACCGTCCCCTTCATCGGAGACAACATCGACGCCGTCTTGGTCGTCATCGTCCTCGTGTCGCTCCTGCCGATGGGCGTGGAGTGGCTCAAGAGCCGCCGCAAGACCGCTGCGGCGGCGTCCGTCGAGGCCTGAGGGCCCAAGCGCGACCCACGTCGAACCCGACCCGCGCGGACCTCAGGGCTGGGCGTTCGGGTTCTGCTGGTTCGGGTTCTGCTGGTTCGGGTTCTGTTGGGGCTGAGCCTCGTAGGTCGGCGGCTGGTAGGGCCGGTCGAACTGGTTCTGCTGGGCCTGCGGGTTGGGCAGTTCGTTCGGGGCGCTGTCGCCAAGTTGTCCGGACGCCGCCCCGCCGGTCGCAGGTGCGTCGCCCCGGTAGCTGATCTCGCCGAAGTTCACGTCGGGCGCGCGGCGCACCTCGGGGTCGTTCACCTCGAAGTAGGTGGCCTTGGCGAAGTTGAACGAGTTCGCGATGATGTTGCTCGGCACCGACTCGATGCGCGTGTTGTAGTTCCGCACGTTGGCGTTGTAGTAGCGGCGGCCCGCGGCGATGCGGTCCTCGGTCTCGGCGAGCTGGCGCTGCAACTCGAGGAAGTTCTGGTTGCTCTTGAGCTCGGGGTAGGCCTCGACCTGCACCATGAGCCCGCGCACCTGCTGGGTCAACTGCTCCTCCACCGCGGCCCGCTCGGGCGAGGGCGCCTCGCCACGCTCGGCGGAGGCCAACTGCTGCGCCTGCGAGCGCAGCCGGACGATGCCCTCGAGCGTGTTGCGCTCGTGCGCGGCGAAGGCGCGCACGGTCTCGACGAGGTTCGGGATCAGTTCGTAGCGACGGTTGAGTTCGACGTCGACCTGACGCCACGACTCCTGGATGAGGTTCCGCTGCCGGATGAAGCCGTTGTAGGCGGCAAGGCCCCAGCCGACGACGCCGACGACGGCGACCAGCAGAATGACCAGAATGATCAGGAAGACGTCCATGGTTCTCCTTCGGTGGGGCGCTTCTGGGCCCACCCTAGCCAACTACGACAGGCCGAGGTCGCTCAGACCCACCGCAAAGCGGTACGGCAGCCCGGCCGCTTCGATGCGCTCGCGGACGCCGGTGTTGCGGTCGACGATCGTCGCTACGCCCACGACGATCCCGCCCGCCTCCTGCACCGCCTCGACGGCCTGCATGACCGAACCCCCGGTGGTCGACGTGTCTTCGACCACCAGCACCCGCCGCCCGGCCACCTCGGTGCCCTCGATGCGGCGCTGCAGCCCGTGTGCTTTCGACTCCTTGCGCACGACGAAGGCGTCCAGCCGTTTCCCGGACGCCGCCGCCGCGTGCAGCATCGCCACGGCCACCGGATCGGCACCCAGCGTGAGCCCGCCGGCGGCCTCGTAGTCCCAGTCGGCCACGAGGTCGCGCATCACGCGCCCCACCACGGGTGCCGCCGCCCCGTCGAGCGTCACCCGGCGCAGATCGACGTAGTAGTCGGCCTCCCGGCCCGAGGCCAGCGTGACCTTGCCCCACACGACGGCGAGATCGGTGATGTGGGCGATGAGCGCGTCGCGATCCGTCATGGCGGTGAGCCTAGCGGCGCCGCGCCCGCGATCACGCAGCGAACCCGGCACCGTGATGAGGACGCCATGAGTCACCCCTCCGTCCTGAGTCGGCGGCCGGTGGGCTGTTCACGCCGGATAGGCGCAGAAACGCCGCGCAGACGCGGCGTTGTTGCGCCTAGGCGGCGCCGGGGGCGTCCCGACCGGGCGTGAATGCGCCCAAGCGGCGTGCTTGCGCCCAAGCGGCGTCTCCGGAAGGCGGCCCGACGCCGGGGAGGGCGTCCTACTTTGACTGGGTCGACACGAGCGCACCGAACGCGACGGTGCGGGTGTCGGAACGGAAGAGATCCTGGCTCGTGGTGAGGGTGAGCAGCGCCTGGGACGGCCGCACCTCGGGCTGGGCGGGCACGGGTTGGAGCACCCACGTGTCGGTGTCAGTGACCGTAAGCTCGACGGGGTTGTTGGTGAGCGCGTAGGTGTAGACCGCGGACGCCGTTTCGACGATCACCTCGTCGCCGGCAGCGAGTTCGGTGAGGCGGGCGAACGGGCCGTGCAGGCCGCGCACGCCCGCGACCGCGAAGTTGCCCACCTGCCCCGGCGCGGCCGTGCCCGCGTACCAGCCGACGCCACGGGTCAGGGACGCCGCGTCGGTTCCCGCGACCACCAGGTGCTCCCCGTCTCCCCAGGCGGGGACGCGCAGCAGCGCCACGGGTTCCCCGGGCAGGGCGGCCGCAGGGTCGGCGTCCGGTTCGGACCGCCACCGTTCGCGCAACTGCGCCACCTCGGCGGCGCTCGCCTGGGGATCCACCGGCGGCTTGGCCAGGAGTTCGTAACTCGACCACCCGAGCGCCCCGAGGGCCACCACGAGCACGAGGACGCCGACGCTCACCACCCAGCGCCCGGCACGACGGGGTTTCGCCGCCCTCCGGGGGGTGGTCGTCGTGATCACGCGGTCAGTATGCCAGCGGTCCAGGGTGGCGCCACGGACGCCGGCTCTCCCCGCTCGCACCTCAGGAGAACCAGGTGCCCTTCTTCGGGATCGCCGGGGACACCGGGGCGGCGTCGGTGAGCGGGGCGGCGTCACCGATCCAGGTGACGACGTCGCGGCCTGCCATGGCCCGGTAGGGGAACGCCGCGCGCGCGGCCAGGCGGGACAGTTCCGTCGCAGGCAGGACGCCGTTGGACGCCACCACCACGAGATTGCCGAAGCGGCGCCCCTTCCAGACCGGCGACTCGGCACTCACCATCACCTGCCGGAAGGTGTCCCGGACGCCGGCCACGAACCGCCGCCCCCACGCGAACGGCGCCCGATCGGCGACGTTCGCCACGAAGACCGCCCGCGCCCGCTGCCGGGCCGCCACCTCGGCGAGGAACTCGACGCTCGCCAGGCTCGGCGGCACGCGCGGGCCGTCGAAGGCGTCCAGCACGAGGGCGTCGAAGTAGTCGGGTGGCATCTCCTCCAGCCCGGCGCGGCCGTCCACCACCCGGATCCGGATCGACGTGTGCCGCGGCAGCGGGATCAGCCGGCGGACCTCGTCGACGAGGTCGGCGTCCGGCTCGCAGACCACCTGCGCCGTGTGTGGCCGCTTCGCCTCCACCCAGCGGGGGATGGTCAGCCCGCCCCCGCCCAGGTGCACGAGGCGCAGCCGCTCGTCGCGCGGCCGCTGCAGCACGGTCGCGCCCAGCGCCTCGCACACCCGCTGGACGTACTCGTACTGCAAGTCCAGCGGGTTCGCGGGGTTCACCCACGACTGGGCCGTCCCGTCGGCGACGACCTGGAACGCCCCTCGGTGGAACGGGTCGGCCTGCAGATGGGGCACCGGCGGCGTCCGTCAGAGGGAGCCGAGGAACTCGAGCAGGAGCGCGTTGAACTCCGCCGCATGGCTGACGGGCAGTCCGTGCGGCCCGCCCGGGACCACCCGAACCTCGGCGTGCTTCACGAACTGCGGCACCCGCTTGCCGGATGCCTCGAACGGCACGTTGTTGTCGGCGTCGCCGTGGATGACGAGCGTGGGCACGTCGATCTTCGCGAGGTCGGCGCGGAAGTCGGTCGCCCAGGCGAGGATGCAGTCCTGGAGGGCCTGGTCGCTGCCCTGGGCGGCGATGCGCAGCACCTCGGCGAACTGGCTCTCGCTGATCGTCATCTGGCTGGGGTTCGAGAAGAACCACGTCATGAACTGGCGCAGGAACCCCTCGCGGTCGCCGCGGCACTGGTTGCGCAGATCGGCGAACCCCTCGAACGGCATGCCGCCGTCGGGGTTGTCGTCGGTCTGGCACAGGGCGGGCGTGATGGCGCCCACGAGCACCGCCGCCGCGACGCGCCCCGAGCCGTAGGTGCCCAGGTAGCGCGCCACCTCCCCGCCGCCCATCGAGTGGCCGACGAGCACGGCGTCGGTGAGATCGAGTTCGGTGAGCAGTGTGTTGAGATCGGACGCCAGCGTGTCGTACTCGTAGCCGCTGGCGGCCTTGCCCGAGCGGCCGAACCCGCGCCGGTCGTACGCGACGACGCGGTAGCCCGCATCCGCCAGGGGCTGCTCCTGGGCCGCCCAGGCTTCGGCCGACAGCGGCCAGCCGTGGATCAGCACGACCGGGCGCCCCTCGCCGCCGGTGTCGGTGTAGAAGAG
>NZ_JARKOT010000137.1 GCF_029977985.1 Propioniciclava sp.
CAGCGCCGCCCAGCCCACCGTGGCCCACGGGTCGCCGCCGAGGATGCCGGCGTCGATGGCCTTACCGAGCAGCCACGGCGACAGCACCGCGGGCAGCTGCCAGGCGACGATGAGCAGCGCCATCCACGTGACGACCACGCCTTGATCCCGCAGCATCCAGCCGAGGAAACGGCTGGGTGTGCGGGTATCGGGAGGGGCGGCGTCCACCCCCGGCGGGAAGTCACGCATAGCCGACGAACGTTACTCGCGCGACCCCCCGGGGTCAACCGATCCGGAAAGACTCATCAGAGGGAGCGGTAGTGCTCGTCGTCGACGGGCTCGAGCCACTCGGTGCCCATGCCGTCCTTGACGGCCATGAGGGCGACGTGGGAGAACCAGCCGTCCTGGGCGGCGCCGTGCCAGTGGCGCGTGCCCTCCGGAACGACCACGGCCGTGCCGGGCGTCATCTTGACGGGCGGCTGGCCCTCGATCTCGCACCAGCCCTCGCCCGCGGTGCAGAGGAGGTACTGCTCGACCTCGTGGTGGATGTGCCAGTAGTTGATGCAGCCCGGCTCGAACGTGACGTTCATCATGTTCACGTCGTTGCCGGAGGCCAGCGGCGCCACGAAGCAGCGTCCGGTGAAGTACGCGGCGTAGGTGTCGTTGGGCTCACCGATCGGAAGGATCTGCTCGAACTCGCTCATGGTGCGATTGAACTCCCCTGCCCGGACGGTAACAAGGTGCTGCCTGTACCCCCCTGCCACGCGGGAGGGTCGCTCCCGCGCGCCTGGATCAGCGTGAGGGGCGGCGTCCGCCTTCAGCCGGGGCGTGTGCGGATGCGTGCTGCGAAACCAGCGCTCCAGTACCGGGTTCGCAGCACGGAGTTGCACACGGGGCTCTGAAGCCGGGTGCTGCGTCGCCCCGAGAGGGTGACATCGGTTTTCTGACATAGGGATTCGTGGCACGTGCCACGATTTCCTATGTCACAAACGTGAGCGCCCCTTCACGGCACGCACGTGAGCGCCCCCTCACGGCATGTACCGCAGCCCCTTGGCGGCCAGCGGCTCACGCATGCCGTAGAGGTCCAGGCCCAGCTCGCCGGCCTTGAAGCGGGCCCGCTTCGACTCCTCGTTCTCCTCACGCTTCCGCGACGCCTCGGCGACCTCCGCCACCCGAGCGCGCGGCACGACGACGACGCCGTCCACATCGGCCACGACGACATCCCCGGGGTAGACCAGCGCGTTCGCGCAGACCACGGGCACGTTGACCGAGCCCAGCGTCTCCTTCACCGTGCCCTTCGCGTGGATCGCCCGGGAGAAGACGGGGAAGTCCATCCGCTCCAGGTCGGCCACATCCCGGACGCCGCCGTCGATGACCAGCCCGGCGCAGCCCTGCGCCTGCAACGACGTGGCCAGCAGCTCGCCGAAGAACCCGTCCTCCGACTCCGTCGTGCACGCCGCCACGAGCACGTCCCCCCGGCGCACCTGCTCGGCCGCCACGTGGATCATCCAGTTGTCGCCCGGCTGCAGCAGCACGGTCACCACCGGCCCGCACAGGCGCGCCCCGGCGTACACGGGCCGGATGTAGGGCCGCATCAGCCCCACGCGACCCATGGCCTCGTGGATCGTCGCCACCCCGAACGCCGACAGCGCCTCGACGTCCGCGGCCTCCGGCCGCAGCACGTCCGTGTGCACCACACCCATTTCCGCCTGCATCACCGCTCCCCCCGATCGAGCTTCTCCGCCAGCCGCGGGTACACCCGCAAGGCGTTCCCCGCGTAGACCGCCTCCCTGTCGGCGTCCGACAGATGCGGCGTCGCCGCCACGTAGCGCCCGTGTCGTCGAAGTGGTGCCCGGTGCGCGGGTCGATGCCGCGCACCGCCCCCACCATCTCGTTCGCGAACAGGATCGACGACGCCGGGATCACCTTCGTCAGCAGGTCGATCCCGTCCTGGTGGTACACGCAGGTGTCGAACGAGACGTTGGCCAGCAGGTCGTCCGGGTCGGGCCCGCCGATCGCCTGCGCCAGCCCGCGGAACCTCCCCCAGTGGTACGGCACCGCCCCGCCGCCGTGCGGGATGACGAGCTGCAGCTCGGGGAAGTCGGCGAACAGGTCGCCTTGCAGCAACTGCATGAAGGCTGTCGTGTCGGCGTTGAGGTAGTGCGCCCCGGTGGTGTGGAACGCCGGGTTGCACGACGTCGAGACGTGCACCATCGCCGGCACCCGCAACTCCACCAACGCCTCGTAGATCGGGTACCAGCTGCGGTCGGTCAGCGGCGGCGCGGTCCAGTGCCCCCCGGAGGGATCCGGGTTCAGGTTCACCACGACCGCCCCCAGCTCCTCCACCGCGCGACGCAGCTCGGGCAGACACGTCGCCGGGTCCACCCCCGGCGACTGCGGCAGCATCGCCCCCATCACGAACCGCTCCGGGTACAGCCCGGCGACGCACGCGACGAGGTCGTTGCACACCTCTGCCCACGCCTGCGACACCGAGAAGTCGCCGATGTGATGGGCCATGAAGCTGGCCCGGGGGCTGAAGATCACGAGATCGGTGCCGCGGTCGTCGAGGAGCTTCAGCTGGTTCTCCTCCAGCGACGCCTTGATCTCGTCGTCGGAAATCCGTAGATCGCACGCCGCCTGTGCGGTCCCGCCGCCCTCGAACGCGGCGATCTGCGCGTCGCGCCACGCCGCGAGTTGCGGCGGGGTGGTCGTGTAGTGGCCGTGGCAGTCGATCTTCACGAAGGATTCCTTCCGTGGGTCGGGGTGCCGGATGAGGCGACGGACGCCGCCGGCTCAGAGCGGCTGTTCGGGGGTGGCCCTCAGCGCGCCGATGACGCTGGTCAGATGGGCCTGGACGGCCGCACGGGCGGCGTCCGCATCGCG
>NZ_JARKOT010000142.1 GCF_029977985.1 Propioniciclava sp.
GGGCGTGATCGGGTAGATGGAACACAGCTCGTTGAGCCGGTACGCCACCGAGACGGCCGCTTCGTTGCCGTCGATGATCGCCTGCGTCGGCGCCGGCGTCTGTGTCATGGGAGTCCCTCTTTCCTCGCCCGCTCAACGCTCGGCGATCATCTCGATGGCGTGGACCGGGCACTGCTCGTAACAGGTGCCGCAGCCGGTGCACTTGGCGTAGTCGTAGCGGTAGCGCAGCCCCTTGCCGAGCTTGATGACGGCATCCTCCGGGCACGAACCGAGGCAGCCGTCGCACTCGATGCAGTTGCCGCAGGACAGGCAGCGCCACGCTTCGGTGAACGCCTCGTCGGCGCTCAGACCGCCGACGATCTCGTCGAAGTTCTGCCGCTGTTCGACGGCCAGTTCGGGCTGGGTGGTGCGCCGGTTGTCGCCCCAGTACCACAGGTTGAGCTTGTCGAAGGTGGCGAGGTCGTGCTTCTCGCGCTCGATGTGGGGCCGGCTGTTGAGCCACAGGTCGATCATGCGGGCGGCCTTCTTGCCGTGGCCGACGCCGACGGTCACCGTGCGTTCCGACGGCACCGCGTCGCCGCCGGCGAAGATGCCGGGCACATCGGTCATGAGGGTCTTCGGGTCGACCTGCACCACGTCGCCGTCGAACTGCATGCCCGGGATCACCTTGAGGAAGTCCGAGTCGGCCTCCTGACCCAGGGCGAGGATGACCGTGTCCGCCTCGAGCGTCTCGAAGCGGCCGGTGCCGCGTGCCTTGCCGTTCTCGTCGAGCTCCATGATCTCGACCTGCATCTGGTCGTCGTCGAGGGAGTTGATCGTGCGCAACCAGTTCATCTTGACGCCCTCGCGGACGGCCTCGTCGCGCTCGTCGGCGTGGGCCGGCATCTGCTCGGCGGTGCGCCGGTACACGATGATCGACTCCTCGGCGCCCAGCCGGCGGGCCACGCGGGCGGCGTCCATCGCGGTGTTGCCGCCGCCGTAGACGGCGACGCGGCGCCCGATGACGGGGGTCTCGCCCGAGGCGACGTCGCGGAGGAAGGTGACGGCATCCACGATGCGGCCGGCGTCGCGGGTGGGGATGTCGACCCGCTTGGAGAGGTGGGCGCCGATGGCGACGAACACGGCGTCGAAATTGCCCTCGCGCTGCTCCTCGAGGAGGTCGGCGACGGTGTGGTTGAGGGTGATGGTGACGCCGAGGGCGGTGATGCGGGCGACCTCGGCGTCGAGGACGTCGCGGGGCAGGCGGTACTCGGGGATGCCGTAGCGCATCATGCCGCCGGGGGCGTCCGAGGAGTCGCGGATCTCGACGCTGTGGCCGAGCAGGGCCAGCTGGTAGGCGGCCGACAGGCCCGACGGTCCGGCACCGATGACGAGGACGCGGCGTCCGGTCTGGCGGACCGGCGCGGCGAACTGCCAGCCGTTGGCGATGGCGAGGTCGCCCAGATAGCGCTCGACGGAGTGGATGGAGACGGCACCGTCGAGTTCGATGCGATTGCAGGCGGTCTCGCAAGGGTGGTAGCAGACGCGGCCGTGGATGGCGGGGAAGGGGTTGTTGCGGGTGAGCTCGCGCCAGGCGGCCTCGTCGGCGTGCTCCTTGACGAGGCGCAGCCACTC
>NZ_JARKOT010000147.1 GCF_029977985.1 Propioniciclava sp.
AAGCGCCAGGCGCGGCCGACCTTCTCCCCAGGAAGGGAGCCTGCGCGCGCCAGTGCGAGCACAGTCTTGGTTGAGACTCGCAGCAGTGCTGCTGCCTCCTCCGCAGTCAGAACTTCCTGTTCTTCCGCCATCTTCCTATAGCCTCCTTGAGCGGGACGCATCTTCACGCTAGCAGAGTTGCGCTTCTGCCACTCAGAATCCGGGGTTCATCACAGCTGGTGGCTCGGACGAGGAATCGTGGCGGGTCGCTCGTGCGGCCCATCAGCGACTCCTGCGAGGGTCCGGGCCGTGCTTGCGGCAGCGCGGGCTCGTGCGGCGTCGATCTTCTGGCTGGTGCTCTGCGGCGCTGGGCCGAGTGGGGTTCGGTCGTCGGTGATCTGGTAGCGGTCCCGGTACGCCGCGACGATGACGGCCGCTCGCCGCCATGCCGTCCGCTGCTTCGCGTCCTTGGGTTCCAGGCCGAGCCGGGCTGTCCACGGCGTGCTGTCGGTGAGCGCGCCCGTGAGTACGGCGTCGGCTCGGGCTTCGATCAGCTCGCGGCGTTCATCCAGGGCTTGGCGCATGTCGTCGGCCATCGGCCCGTCCGCGTATGGGACGAGGCCGGCGATGAGCCGAGGTGGTTTGCGTGTACGGCCGGACCCGGCGGGCCGGGCCGTGGCGCGGGCGACGCGGGCGTGGATCACCGAAGCGATGTCGTCGGCATCACCCAGCCCCCGCGCGGCGATGAGACGCGGGAGCAGGGTGTCGAGGTTGTGGTGGTTGGCTTCAGCGTGCCTCAGCTCGGCCGAGAGCGCCGGGTAGGCGTCGGAGTCGAGCACGGCCTCGACCTGCTCGCTTGTGAGTCCGGCGGTCGCGAGGAGGGTGGCCCAGCGGTCGTGTTGGGCGGCTTGGGCGATGGTTTCGTACTCGGCGGCGAGCTGGCCGATGTTGCTCCACCGTTCCTGTTCTGCGGTGATCGTCTCGTGCGCGGAGAGTTCGGCGCCGGTGTGCTGGATCACGCCGTAGAGCACCGACCGGGCGGTGGCGACCGAGTTGTCGGCGGGGTGCGGCACCCCGTGGCTGTCATCGGGCCGGTCAAGGACGACATAGGCATAGTTCCCGTCCGCGCCGCGGGTCATGGCGACGTAGAAGTTCTCCCTCGTGGTGGTCGCGGTGGCGATGACGTGCGAGGTGTCGGTGGTCACGCCTTGCGCTCTGTGGGCGGTGATGGCGTAGCCGAGGTCGAGGTGTTCGGCCACGTAGTCGGCGGGCAGGACGATCCCGCCGCGACGCCGGCGGTCGATCGGGCGGATGCTGACCGACCCGTCCGTATGAACCCCGGTGACGGTCCAGCGGTCGCCGTTGCGGACCCAGGATCGGCCGTTGCGTAGGCGGCGGTCGTTGTGGCGGGTGATGACCAGATCGCCCTCCGAGACCGCGGTTCCGTCGCGCAGCCCGACTTCTCGGGTGCCGCGCACGGTGCCGTCCATGATCCTGTCTGCCCGCGCTCTGGCGTTGAGGGCGGTGACGGTCTCGTGCGTCTCGGCCACGAGGATCGACGCCCGCCCGGCGGCAAGGTCGCGCCGCCACGCGGTGTAGGCGGTGGCGATCATGGCTTCCTGTTCGCCGCCGGTGATGCGGTCGTGGTCGATGAGGGTGTCGATCGCCTCGGGACGGCCGTGTCGGAGCTGGAGGGAGGTGGTCTTCTCCCACTCGTGGGTGAAGCGGTGGACGTCGAGTAGTTCTGGGCTGCCGTCGCGGGCGTGGACGAGCATCGAGAACGCACCGCCGGCGTCGACCGATTGGAGTTGCCCCCAGTCACCGACCAGCAGCACTTTCGCGCCGGCTTGTTCGGCTTCGGCGGTGATGCGGTCGAGGGAGGCGGTGCCGGCCAGGGATGCCTCGTCGA
>NZ_JARKOT010000153.1 GCF_029977985.1 Propioniciclava sp.
TCGTCCCAGACGTCGAGCGTGGCCGCACCCGCGGCGTCCGACCGGCGACCGCCGAAGGATTTCAGCAGGGTCGAGCGCTGGCGCAGCACCCGGTCGTAGTCGGCCCGGACGCCCGCCAGCCGCGGCCAGCGCTGGGTGAGGAGATCGTCGAGGAAACGGCGCCGATCGGAGGGCTCGCCTTTCACCAGGGCGAGGTCTTCGGGGGAGAACAGCACGACGCGCAGCGCGCCGAGCAGGTCGCGGGGGCGTCTGAGCGGCCCGCGGTTCAGGGACGCCTTGTTGGCCCGCCCGGCGACGATCTCGATCTCGAGGGCGAGGGCACGCGGGTCGTCGACAGCTGCCTGCACGCGCGCCCGCACGATCGCTCGCGACGACCCGAACCGGATGAGCGGCGCGTCGGTGGCGACCCGGTGCGAGCCGAGCGTGGCGAGGTATTCGATCGCCTCGACGAGGTTCGTCTTGCCTTGCCCGTTGCGGCCCGTCAGGGTCGTGACCCCTGGCTCGAACTCGAGTTCGGCCAGGGGCCAGCTGCGGAAGTCCGCGAGACTCAGATGGGTGACGAGCACGCCGCCCTCTACTGCGGCAGGCGCATCAGCATGATGACGTGCTTGTAGTCGTCGACCGGATCGCCGTCCAGTTCGAGCAGCGGCGTCAGCAGGCAGGGCTTGCCGGGTGCCGTGAAGGCGAAGTTCACATACGGCGTGTCGAGCGCGTTGAGCGCGTCCAGCAGGTAGTGCGGGTTGAAACCGGCGGCCGTCATGGAGAGGCCCTCGCCGGTCTCGTCGGTCACGGTCGCCTCGACCGCCTCGACCGCCTGGGCCTGGTCGCCGGTGGCGGCCTCGAGGGTGATGTGGTCGTCGGCGATCATCATGCGCAGGCTCGTGTTGCGCTCGGCGACGAGCGCCACGCGGCGCACGGCCGCCACGATCTCGGCGGTGTTGGCGCGCACCGTCACGCTCGGCTGGACGCTCATCAGGTGCCGCACCTTCGGGAACTCGCCGTCGAGCAGGCGGGTCGTGATCTCCCGGACGCCGATGGTGCCGACCCCCGAGAAACCGATGAGACCGTCGCCACCGTCTGAGGACGAGAGGCTGAGCGTGACCGACTCGCCGGCCGTCATCGACTTGGCCGACTCGGCCAGGACGCGGGCGGGCACGAGCGCCGCACCCTCGGCACGGCCAGAGCCCGGACGCCACGGCAGCTCCTTGAGCGCCATGCGGTACCGGTCGGTCGCGAGCAGGGACAGGGTGTCACCCTCGATCTCGAGCCGGACGCCGGTGAAGACGGGCAGCAACTCGTCGCGGCCGGCGGCCACCACGACCTGGGAGACAGCCTGGGCGAAGGCGTCCGGAACGATCGTGCCGGTGGCCTCGGGCATGGCAGGCAGTTCGGGGTACTCGGCGACGGGCAGCAGCTGCAGCGTGAACCGGGCGCTGCCGCACGTGATCTCCATCTTGGTCGCGTCAGCGACCAGGTCGACCGGACGGGCCGGCAGGCTGCGTGCGATGTCTGCCAGGAGGCGACCGGAGACGAGGACGGTGCCCTCGTCGGAGACATCGGCGGTGAGCGTCACCTTGGCGGAGGTCTCGTAGTCGAAGCTCGACAGCACGACCTCGTTGCCGGCCGCATCAATGCGCAGGCCTGCGAGGATCGGCACGCTCGGGCGGTTGGGGAGGCTTCGGGCCACCCACTGGACGGCGTCGGCAAGAACGTCGCGCTCGACTCGAATCTTCACTGACTGTCTCCCTCAGGCGGATAGCTGCTGATCGATCATATCGACCACGGCTGACAGTACCGACCCGCCACGGCCGGGACCGGGCGCAGGGCGTCCGATCCACACGTGGGCAGTTCCGTGAGTTCGAAGAGCTGAAGTCTTTCTCCTTTCTTCATCGTCATCACGGTTGTGGATCCTGTGGACAAACGGCGTCGGCCCGTGTCGAGCCGTCGATGCAGGGGTGAACACCTTGTGGACGCGAAGGAAATCACACGGGGAGGATTTGTGGGTGGAGGCCCAGGGCCTCGAGGTTGTCCACAGAAAGCGTGGGTTGTCCACAGCCATGTCGGGGATAACTCCGGGCGTTTCCCCACAGGGGACAGCGAGGCGGCACCGCTCAGCGAGCCGACGCCGCGGCCTGCTTGATGCGGTTGGTGAGCTCGGTGACCTGGTTGTAGATGGTCCGCCGCTCGGCCATGAGCTGGCGGATCTTCTTGTTCGCGTGCATGACCGTGGTGTGGTCGCGGCCGCCGAACAGCCTCCCGATGGAGGGCAGCGAGGAGTCGGTGAGCTCCCGGCACAGGTACATGGCGATCTGCCGGGCGGTCACCAGCACGTGGGTGCGCGCCGGCCCGACCAGGTCGTCGTGCCCGACGTTGAAGTAGGACGCCGTCTCACCCATGATCAACTGGGGCGTGATCTGCGTCTCGACGCCTGCCGGGATCAGGTCGCGCAGCACCTCTTCTGCCAGGTGCAGGTCGACCGGCTGGTGGTTGAGGCTGGCGAACGCCGTCACCCGGATCAGCGCCCCCTCGAGCTCACGGATGTTCGTCGCGATCTTGCCCGCGATGAACTCCAGCACCTCCGGACTCGCCACCAGGTGTTCCGAGAGGGCCTTCTTGCGCAGGATCGCGATCCGCGTCTCGAGGTCGGGCGGCTGGATGTCGGTGAGCAGCCCCCACTCGAACCGGCTCCGCAGCCGCGGCTCGAGCGCCTCGAGGGCTTTCGGGGGCCGGTCGGAGGTCAGCACGATCTGCTTCTGCGCGTTGTGGAGCGTGTTGAACGTGTGGAAGAACTCCTCCTGCGTCTGGATCTTGGATTCCAGGAACTGGATGTCGTCGATCAGCAGCACGTCGATCTCGCGGTACGTCCGCCGGAACTCCGGCGTCCGGTTCTCCGAGATCGCGTTGATGAAGTCGTTGGTCAACTCCTCGGTCGACACGTACTTCACGCGCAGGTGCGGGGTGTACTGCCGCACGTAGTGGCCGATGCCGTGCAGCAGGTGGGTCTTGCCCAGCCCCGACTCGCCGTACACCATCAGCGGGTTGTACGACTTGCCCGGCGTCTCCGCCACGGCGACGGCTGCGGCGTGGGCGAAGCGGTTCGACGACCCGATGACGAAGTTGTCGAAGGTGTATTTCGGGTTGAGGCGGTCCCCGTTGCCGCCGTTGCCGCTCGGCGCGGCCCCGCCGCCGGCGCGGCCGGCCCCCAGCCCGTGCGAGGCCACCTCCAGCGGGAGCTCGGGTGCGGCGTGCCGTTCGGCCGATTCGAGGTTCGGCTCGAGGGTGGGGTCGACGCTGATCGCCAGGTGGATGGGGCGGCCGTAGTGCGCGGAGAGCCGCTGCTCGATCCAGGTGCGGTTGCGGGTCTCGATGCGCTCGCGGGAGGTGTCGTTGGGCACGGCGAGGAGGAACGTGGACTCGTGGAGGGCGACCGGGCGGGCGTTCGCGAGGCGGCCCCGGGTGGGAACGTCGGCGCCCTCGAGCACCATCGACCATGCCGGGACAAGGGGTGATGCGGCGTCCGGTGCCATGCCTCTCCCCTCGTGGTTTCCTGCGTCCACAACGTTGTCCACACCTTGTGGAATGCCGGTACGACGGCCGTCGCGACGAGGTCCGGGGGGCGGCGGCGCGTCGGGTCGTTGGCCGTTTACGCTAGCCCGTGGATCGGCGACCCGCAAATGGATTCGTCCAATTGGTTGGCCTGCACGGCGTGTCGCCTCGACGGGGGACCTGATTGCGGTCCAGTTTGCCCGCGCGCGGGCGCACCGCGTATCGTTGGACAGTCGTCCACAGGCGACGCCTGTGTCCGCGTGGGCACAGCTGTCCGATCCTTTGACTTGGGGAGCTCTCGTGAGCAAGCGCACCTTCCAGCCGAGCAACCGGCGCCGCAGCCGCACCCACGGCTTCCGCCTCCGCATGCGGACCCGCGCGGGCCGTTCGATCCTCTCGGCCCGCCGCAGCAAGGGCCGCGTCCGCCTCGCCGGCTGACACCGGCCCCCGCCGGTGCTGCCCGCAGACGCACGCCTGCGCACGGCCGAGGAGTTCCGCTCGGTGGTGCGCGGCGGTGTGAGGGTGGCCAAGCCGACGCTTGTCGTGCACGCCCTCGCCAAGCCCGGTCCGCCGTCGCGGGCCGGCTTTGTCGTGTCCAAGGCGGTCGGCAACGCTGTCACACGCAACCGCGTGAAGCGGCAGCTCCGCCACCTTGCCGCCGCGCGACTGGACGCCGAAGACGTCCGCAGCGTCGACCTCGTCGTGCGCGCCCTGCCGGCAGCGGCGTCCGGACGCCTCGGCGACGACTTCGCCGCCGCTTGGGGCACCGCCCTGGCCCGGCTGGGGGCAGCCGCATGAGGTACGTCCTGATCGGGATGCTGCGCGTGTATCGCGCCGTGATCAGCCCGCTCTACGGCGACGTCTGCAAGTTCCACCCGACGTGTTCTGCGTACGCGCTGGACGCCGTCACCACCCACGGCTCCGTCAAGGGGACGTGGCTCGCCCTCAAGCGCCTCGCGCGCTGTCATCCCTGGTCGCTGGGCGGGTACGACCCCGTTCCGGCCGCCCCGGCACCGAAGGTTCATCGTGTTTGAAGGCTTGATGGGTTTCCTCAACCTGATCATGTACCCCATCTACTGGGCCATGTCAGGCATCATCGTCGGCTTCCACTGGCTGTACAGCCAGCTGCTCGACCCCAACTCGGGGTGGACGTGGACGCTCTCCATCGTCTCCCTCACCGTGGTGATCCGGACGCTGATGATCCCCCTGTTCGTGCGGCAGATCAACAGCTCGCGCAAGATGCAGCTGGTCGCCCCGAAGGCCAAGGCGCTGCAGGAGAAGTACGGCCAGGACCGTGAACGCTACGGCCAGGAGGTGATGAAGCTCTACCAGGAGGAGGGCGTCAACCCGGCCGCCTCGTGCCTGCCTATCGTGCTGCAGATGCCCATCTTCATCGGCCTGTTCACCGTGCTCAACAACGCCTCCCGGGGAACGGCGACCGGCTACTGGCTGGAGCAGAACACCGATCTCATCGCTTCGCTGCAGAACGCCCAGATCTTCGGGGCGCCCATTTCGGCGACGCTGGCCTCGAGTGGCTTCCACCTCAGCCCGGTGCTCTTCGTGGCCGGCTTCCTCATCATCGCCATGACGGTCACGCTGTTCATGACGCAGCTGCAGCTCATGCGGAAGAACATGCCGCCGGAGGCGCTCGAGGGTCCGCTCGCGCAGCAGCAGAAGATGATGCTCTACCTCTTCCCGGCGATCTACCTGTTCACCGGTGTGAGCTTCCCCATCGGCGTGATGATCTACTGGTTCGCCTCCAACCTGTGGACGTTGGCGCAGCAGTACATCCTCATCCACAACAACCCGTCGCCCAACACGCCCGCCTTCATCGACTGGCAGGAGCGCATGCGCGCGAAGGGCAAGGATCCCGACGAGATCATCCGCAAGCGCACCGCCGCCATGCGCCGCACCGCCCGGCCGACGCCGGCGGCGTCCGACCCGACCAAGGTGGCCCGCCAGGGCACCTCGACGCCCACGTCCGCACCGGCGTCCGAGACGAAGCCGACGCAGTCCAAGGCGTCGCAGTCGAGGGACGCCGACGGCCGGCAGCGCATCGCGCGCCAGCAGCCGAACAGGCAGACGCGGGCGAACCGCAAGCAGGCACGTCCCCGCCAGACCGGCGATTCCCAGGAGGAGTGAACAACCATGAGCGCTGATCAGCAGACCGAGACCGACGCGCCGGAGGCGGTGGTCGAGTCGGGTTCGGTGGTGGAGGCTGTCGAGTCGGATTCGGTGGACGAGCTCGTCGAGACTACGCCCGAGGCGGCAACGCCGGACGAGGCGGACGCCGCGCCCAGGATGAGCAAGCGCGAGGAAGCGCTGACCAACGAGGGCGAGATCGCGGCGGACTACCTCGAGGAGCTGCTCGACATCGCGGACCTCGATGGCGACATCGACACCTACAACGAGGGCGGCCGGGCGCACGTGTCGATCCTCACGGAGTCGGCGGTGCTCGTGGGCAAGTCGGGCGAGGTGCTGGACGCGCTGCAGGAGCTCGCGCGGCTCGCGGTCATGACGGAAACGGGCCACCGCAGCCGCCTCATGCTCGACATCGCGGGGCATCGCGACAAGCAGCGCTCCCAACTGCAGGACCTGGCCGCCGACGCGATCGCCGAGGTGCAGTCGACGGGCGAGGCCGTGCGGCTCACCCCGATGAACCCCTACCAGCGCAAGATCGTGCACGACGCGATCGCCGCGGCCGGCCTCGTCAGCGAGTCCGAGGGCGAGGAGCCCCACCGCCGCGTGGTCGTCTGGCCCAAGCGCTGAGGTGAGTGCCGAGGACCTCTTCGGGGACGCCGCCGGCACGGCCGAGCGGTACGCCGCGATTCTGGCCACCCGCGGCGTCGAGTGGGGCTTGATCGGACCGCGGGAGGCGGAGCGCATCTGGGACCGGCACGTCGTCAACAGCCTCGCCGTCGCGGCTGCGACCCCGCAGGGCGCGACCGTGGTCGACGTGGGCTCCGGCGCGGGGCTGCCCGGACTCCCGCTGGCACTGGCCCGGCCCGATCTGCGGGTGACGCTGCTCGAGCCGCTGTTGCGCCGGGCGACGTTCCTCACCGAGGTCGTGGGCGAGCTCTCGCTGGGGGACCGGGTCGACGTCGTCCGCGCCCGCGCCGAAGACCACGACGCGACCTACGACGTCGTCACCTGCCGGGCGGTGGCGCGGCTCCCCAAGCTGCTCGGCTGGACCGCTCCCCTCATCGGACGCCGGGGGCGCCTGGTGGCGCTCAAGGGCGCGTCGGCGTCCGACGAACTCGCGGAGGCGGCGAAGGAACTCAAGCGGCACCGGCTCACGGCGACCATCGAGTCGGTGACCCCCTACCCCGGCGCGGAACCGACGACGCTGGTGGTCTGCCGCCGGCGTTGACGCCGATCACCCACTCAGCTGGATCCACCCAGCCGACCCACGTCAGCGCGAGGACCGGCTCTCCACGACCTCCCACGTGTAGACCCGCTCGTCACGGCCCAGCCGCAGCAGCGTGAGGGTGGGCCGGGCGGTGATCCATTCTGGCTGGGACGCCAACGCCTGCCTCAGCAGCGCGACGATGGGGGCGGCGGGGGCCGCCGCGTGGGCGTAGGCCAACGCGATGTGCGGCCAGAAGATGCCCCAGGTGCGGTCCCCGAGCACGGTGTCCACGGCGGTGCGTTGGGTCTCGACCAACTCACACAGCCAGCCGGACGCCGCCGGCGTCAGCATCACCGACTCCCGCGCCACCAGCACGTCCTCGATCACCAGCTCGACCGCTCCGAAGCGCTTCCAGGCGGCGAACACCGGCTCGGCCACGGCGGCGAGGGCGGCGCCGCTCACCTCGTCGGTGAACCCGACGCCCGTCATCGTCAGGTGCAGCCACGGCACGGGCACCGGGTCGAGGGCGGGCACGGTAGCCAGCGCCGGCGCCACGGCGGTGGCGGTCACGTCCGGTGGCACGGCGATCCTCGCGACCGTCCCTCCGTCGCGGTCTGCCCCCACGCCACCTCGAGGCCGAGGGCACCGGCGAGCAGGTGGGCGAGGTCGAGTAGGTCGCGCGGCTCGATGGTCGAGCCACGGAGCGACTCGACCCCGTGCAGGTCCTCCAGCCGGCTGGCGGTGAACCGGACGCGCGTCGTGGTCGCCTGGGCGAAGGTGGCGCCGGTGAGGTCGCAGTGGTCGAACCAGACGTCGGTCAGCTGGGCTCCCCCGAAGTCGGCGCCGTCGAGGCGACAACCCGAGAACACCACGCGGGTCAGGCGCGCGAAGCGCAGGCTGGCCAGGTTGACGGCGCAGTCGGTGAACGTGGCGTCGGTGATGACGGCCTGGGAGAGGTCAGCGCCGGTGACCCGGCAGCGAGTGAGAGCGATCCGCTTCCAGCCGGCATCGGTGAGCACGGCGTTGGCGAGGTCGACGTCGGCGAACTCCACGTCGGCCCACACCGGACGCCGCCATGCCGACCCGGCGAGGCTGCCGCCGGTCAGGTGAACGCCCAGGATCTCGACGAGCTCGAACGTGCCACCGGCGGCGTCCAGCCCCTCGAGGCAGCAGTCCTGCAGGATGCCCTCCGGCTCGAGGACCGCCGGTGCGTCGGGCAGCGTGGCGGCGAGCCGAGGGCGTCCGGGAGGCTTGGGTGTGGTCACGACCCGAGCTTGCCGCATCCGTGGCAGGCTGGGCGAGTGGCCGAGGGATCTGCGAGCGTGGGGCGCGCGAGCGCGCTGATGGCGTCGGGGTCCCTCGTCTCGCGGGTGCTGGGCATCGTGCGCAACGCCCTGCTTGTGGCTTGTGTGGGAAGCATGGGCGGCACGTCTGACGCCTTCCAGACCGCCAACACCTTGCCGAACACCATCTTCATCCTGCTGTCGGGCGGGGTGTTGTCGGCGGTGCTCATCCCCGAGATCACGCGCGCGATGGCCCGCGCCGACGGCGGCAAGGAGATCATCGACCGCCTGCTGACGGCCGCGTTCGGGCTCGTGACGGTCGTGGCGCTCATCGCGACGATCGGCGCCGCGCCGCTCATCACGCTGTTCCAGCTGCGGGGGGCTTCGCGCGATCTGGGCATCTTCTTCGCCTTCATCTGCCTGCCGCAGATCTTCTTCTACGGGGTGTCGGCGATCCTCGGGCAGGTGCTCAACGCCTACGACCGGTTCGCGGCCGTCATGTGGACGCCGGTGCTCGCGAACCTCGTCCAGATAGCCGGCATGGGCCTCTTCCTGGCGCAGTACCTGGGCGCCGAGCCACCCGAACGGTGGACGCCGCCGATGGTCTGGCTGCTCGCCGGCACCGCCACGCTGGGCGTCGCCGTGCAGGCGCTGGGGCTGCTGCCCGCGTTCACGGGGACGGGCTTCCGCTTCACCCCCCGTTGGGGTTGGCGTGGCTACGGGTTTCGCCGACCGTTCAAGGTGGCGATGTGGACCATCACCGCCCTGCTGGTCGGCCAGGCCGGCGGCGTCGTGGTGACGATGGTGGCGAACGCGGTGGCGGCCTCGGCGCGGGCAGGTGGGCTCGAGGTGGCGGGCTACATGGTCTACACGCTCGCCTTCCAGATCTTCATGGTGCCCCACGGCATCATCACGACGTCGATCCTCACCGCGCTGTACCCGCGCATGTCCCGGGCTGCGAACGCCGCCGACACCGAGGCCCTGCGCGCCGACGTCACCCAGGCGATCACCGTCCCTGCGCTCATCATGGTGCCGATCAGCCTGGCCGCCGTCGCGCTGGCCGCACCGGGCGTCAAGGTACTCACGCCGAGCCTGTCCCCCGCTGGGGTCGCCAACCTCGCGCTCGCGTTCGCGCTCATGGCGATCGGCCTGTTCCCCTACGGCCTGGCGGCGCTGCAACAGCGTTACTCGCTGGCCCGCGGCGACGGCCGCATGAACTTCCGCTTCCAGGTGGTCATCACCGCGGTGCAGCTCGCGTCCTGCGCGCTCGCGCTCGCTGTGCCGCCGCAATGGGCGATCGCGGCCATCTGTCTCGGCCAGACGGTCGGCAACTCCGTTGCGGCACTCGCGTTCCTGTGGATCTCCCAGCGTCAGCTGGGTGGACTGCCCCTGCGCCACATCGGACGCCTCCTGCTGCAGTTGCTGCTGGCCAGTGTCCCCGCCGGGCTGTTCGCATGGTTCCTGGTCGCTTGGCTGGCGTGGTTGCACGACTTCTCGTGGTCGAGCTCCCTGCTGGCGCTCGGCGCGGGCGGCGCCGCGTTCGTGGCGATCTTCCTCGTTCTTGCCGCCTTGCTGCGCATCAAGGAGCTGGATGCCCTCTGGGCGCGCCTGCCGTTGTTCTCCCGGTGGGCTCGATCCGAGGGGTGAGGCCGAAGGGCCCTTCGGTGGATGAGGAACACCGCAACCGCCGGTACGGTGAGGGGGTGACCGGGACCGAGCCGCGACGTTACCGCGCCAGTGACGCGGAGCGGGACGCGGTGCTCGAGGTGCTGAACGCCGCGCACACGGCCGGTCGCCTTCGCCTGGGCGACCTGCGCGAGCGCCAGGAACGCGTGCTGGCCGCCGACTTCCGCGACGAACTCCCCGCCCTCACCGCGGACCTGCCAGAGGGTGACCAACTCCCCCTGCGGGCATCGCTGCGCCCTGCGGCGGCGCTCCCCCGGTCCGGGAGCGCGACCGACCTGGTTCTCCGGGCCGAAGACGTGCGGCAGACCCTGACCCTGCTGCGCGGTCGGTACGTGCAGGTGCCGCCCGGTGAGTCGGCCAGCGGCTTCGTGATCCTCGGCCGCGACGTGGTCGACCTCGCCGCGGCCCTCGGCCCCGGCATTCGACTCGAGGTGGAGTACCACGCGCTCGCCGGCAGCGTCCGGCTGCTCGTCCTGCCCGGCGTCCGGGTCGTCGACGAGACCCGCAGCGGTGTCGTGGGCGGGGTGTCCTACCGCCTCGGTGCGCGCGGGGACGGCAGCCACGGCACCCTCGTCCTCCGCGGCAACCTGACGCTCAGCAGCATCGAGGTGCGCCTGGCGCCGCAGTATCGGAAGAACTACCGCTGACGCAGCGACGCGAGCGCGGCCACGAAAGCGTGTCCGGTGGCGGGGTCGGGCACGGCGACGCGGATCCACGAGGGACCCAGGCCCGGAAAGGTCTCCCCTCGTCGCACCGCGAAGCCGAGCGACGCGAGGGGTTCACGCACCGATCCCGGCCCCACTGAGGCCGTGTCGACGAGCACGAACGGGGCGCCCGCGCGGGCCGGCGGTACCGGATAGTGCGGGAAGCCGGCGGCGGCCAGGGCAGCGCTGAGGGCGGCGCGGTCGGCGTCCACCTGCGCGACGATGCGGGCCGCCTCGGCCGCGGCCTGCGGGGTGGCGCAGGCGGTCATCGCGCGCAGCGCTGGGGTCGAGACCTCCCACGGCACCTGTTGGTTGGCGAGCCGCGCGACGAGCGCGGGATCGCCCACGACGTAGCCGCTGCGCACCCCCGCGAGCCCCCACAGCTTGGTGAGCGAGCGGACGACCAGCACCCCGGTGAGGTCACCCCCGGGGGCGAGCGCGGTCTCGGCGTCGCCGGCGAAGTCCATGAACGCCTCATCCACCACCAGCACGCGCTGCGGCGCGCGCAGCCGGGTGATCTCGGCGCGGGGGTGCAGCACCCCCGTGGGGTTGGTCGGGTTGCCCACCACCACGAGGTCGGAGTCTGCCGGGACCTGGGCGGCGTCAAGGGTGAACGGCGGCCGGAGTGCCAGCCGTCGGACAGGGCGCCCCGCTCGACGCAGGGCCGCCTCGGGCTCCGTGAACTGCGGGTGCAGCACGGTGGCTCGCTCGGTCGCCAGCGCTCGTGCCACGAGGGTGAAGGCGGACGCCGCCCCCGCCGTCGGCAGGACGCACGCCTCGTTCACACCGTGCCAGGCGGCGAGCTTGGCACGCGCTTCAGCGGGGTCGGGATAGGCGACCCACGTGGCGGGCGTGCCGAGAGCCTCGGCCAGCCACGGCGGGGGGCAGGGCCGCACGTTCACCGCAAGGTCGATGAGGCCGGGCAGCGCGTCGGCATCTCCGTGGTGGTGGAGGTCGGCCTCGTCAGCGAGGGAGGGGGTCACAGGTCGCTCCACGCGCGTAGCGCCTCGAGCGCTACGTCGCGCGCCGCGGCCGAACGGCGGGGATCCCGCTCCCCCACCACGCCCACGCGCAGGCCACCGACCGCCCCAGACGCCGGAGTCCGGGCCGAGCCGCCCGTAGCGTCGTCGCCCCGGACGCAGAAGACATGCTGGCGCTCGCACGCCGCCGCCACCGTTGCGTTGACGGCGGGGTCGTTGGTGAGCGCCAGTACGTACCAGCGGCCCTCGACATCGCCGTCGGCGTACGGGCGTCCGTGGAAAGCGATGCGGCCATCCTGTGCAGCCTGTTCGATCCTCTCGGTCGCGGCCGGTGCCACCACCGTGACCATGGCGTTGGCGTCAAGGAGAGCGGTGAGTCGCCGCGTTGCCACCACTCCCCCACCCACGACGAGGACGTCACGCCCACGCAGATCCAGTGCGGCCAGGTAGAACGGCGGGGGCGTGGGAGCCTCCCCCTCCCGCCTGAACTCGTCGGCTATGGCAATCACCCCCAGCGGCTCAAACTAGCATGAGGGAATATGTCGATAGACGGATGAATCGGTAAACAGGGGAAGCGATTTAATGACCTACCGACCCGTCTCTCGGCGGTGTGGCACAGGAGGCGATCAGGGATGACCCAGTACAGTTTGTGCGACGCACAGAGAGGCCTTCCCACTTCATGAGCGAAACCATCAGCGCGCGGCGCGTCGCTTTCGATGAGCCCGAGATCAGCTCCTCACCCAGCGAGGCGCCGGACGACCTGGCGATTGACGTTTCACGTGAAACACCCTCGCTTCCCCGACCCGACGAGCCACGCATCTTGGTGGTGGCTAACCAGAAAGGTGGTGTCGGGAAGACGACCACCGCCGTGAACGTCGCCGCGGGCTTGGCGGGGGGTGGGCTCAGGGTCTTGGTGATCGACATGGATCCACAGGGCAACGCATCCACAGCATTGGGTGCAGTACATGACGAGGGGGTTCAGGGCACTTACGAAGTGCTCGTCGACGGCAGCCCCATCATCGACGCGGTGCAGCGCTGCCCGGATGTCCCCGGACTGTGGGTGCTGCCGGCGACAATCGATCTCGCGGGCGCGGAGGTCGGCCTGGTAGCCACCGTTTCACGTGAAACGCGCCTCCGCTCGGCGCTCGCGACCTTCTTCGATCGCTACTACGTGGACTACGTGCTCATCGACTGCCCACCCTCGCTCGGATTGCTCACCCTGAATGCCCTCGTAGGCGCAAAAGAGATCATGATTCCGATCCAGTGCGAGTACTACGCCCTGGAGGGAGTCACCCAACTCCTCAAGACGATCAACCTTGTCAAGGGGCGGCTCAACGACAGCCTCACCCTGACAACCGTGATCCTCACGATGTTCGACGGCAGGACCAACTTGTCGGCGCAGGTGGCCGACGAGGTGCGCAAGCATTTCGCCCGCGAGGTGCTCGAGACGGTGATCCCCCGTTCGGTGAGGATCGCGGAAGCACCCAGCTACGGCCAGACGGTGCTGTCGTATCAGCTCGCGTCGGTGGGGGCGCAGCAATACCTGAAGGCAGCGCAGGAGATCGCGGCCCGCGGCGTCCAGCAGCAGTAGAAGGAGACAGACGATGACGACCAAGCCGCGCACGGGCCTCGGCCGCGGACTCGGTGATCTGATTCGACCGACCGGCGAACCCGACACCACGGAAGTGAACCCGACAACCGCGGGCGATGACCAGGCTTCACTCGTGCCGGCACCTGCTGGCGCGGCGTTCCGTGAGATCGACGTGGTCAAAGTCACCCCGAACCCGAAACAGCCTCGGTCTGTCTTCGACGAGGATGAACTGGCCGAGTTGAGTGCCTCGATCCAGGAGGTGGGACTCCTGCAACCGATCGTCGTCAGGCCGGTGGGCGATGGCTACGAGCTGGTGATGGGGGAGCGCCGCCTCCGGGCGACGAAGCAAGCCGGACTGGCCACCATTCCGGCCATCGTGCGGGACACCGATGAACACGACCTCCTCCGCGACGCCCTCCTCGAGAACCTGCACCGCGCCCAACTGAACCCGCTGGAGGAGGCAGCCGCCTACCAACAGATGCTGGACGACTTCGGCTGCACCCAGGAAGAGCTCTCCACCCGGATCAAGAGGTCACGGCCGCAGATCTCGAACACGATCAGGCTGTTGCGCCTACCGGCGCCCGTCCAGCGCCGGGTCGCTGCCGGCGTTCTGTCCGCTGGGCACGCGCGGGCCCTCCTCGCTCTGGAGGATCCGCTCGCGATGGAGCGCCTGGCCCAGCGCGTCGTGGCCGAGGGGCTCAGCGTGCGCGCCGTTGAGGAGATCGTGGCCGTGGGTGAGCGGTCGACGACCCCGCGCCGGAGCGCGGTCCGTCGCGCCCCCTCGCCCCGCGCCGAGGAACTCACCTCGACCCTCAGCGACAGCCTCGACACGCGCGTCAACGTGCAGATCGGCCGCAACAAGGGGAAGATCACCATCGAGTTCGCGGGGGATGAGGATCTCGATCGAATCCTCACCATCCTCCGGCATGGCGTACCGACACATCACTAAGTCGACAAATCTGCCCTACGCCGCCGACCGGCCCCACTCCCCTCTCGTCCGGCGGCGGGGTGATGCCGGGCTGCGCGCGGGCGCACCGGCGGCGTCCAATTGATGAAATGTCAGGCGGAGCCCGCATCAACGCTGGCGAGCCGGGCACGGACGTCCTTGGTGGCGTAGTGCTCGGCCACGAACGACATGAACGGGACGGTACCGCCCAGAGCGATGAGGCCGAGGCGCAACCACGGCCACCTCACCCGGCGCCCCAGGTCGTACGCGGTGATGAGCAGGACCATGTAGAGGTAGCCGTGTGGCACGCCCGTCCAGGTGATGACGGTGTCGTTGTGCCAGACGTACTTCAGCGGCATGCCGACGAGCATAAGGACGACGAGAAGGACGCCCACGATCCAGGCCATGACCCGGTAGCGCAGGAGGGCGCCGCGGATGCCGGGGACGTCCTCGGGTTCGATCGGGTGGTCGTCGAGCGACATGCTCACGATGTGCTGGTCCCTTCGTGGTCGGCGTGAGTGGGGGAGTCGAGCGACGCAGCGGCCTCGGCCTCGGCAGAGACGGCGGCGCGCCGCCCGGTCACGTGGGCGATGCGCAGGCTGAGGCCGAGGGCGAACGCTCCGAAGACCCACCACTGCAGGGCGTACGCGCTGTTCCGGACGGATCCCTCCCCCTCGGGGAGATGAACCGGCGCCGGCTCGAGGCCCTGCGCCTCCGCGTCGTCGGCAGTCAATGTGATGAATCCCGGAACGAGGTGATGATCAGGCCACTTCTGGGCGAGCAGGGGTAGGCGCACCGACTCCAACGCATCGGGGCCCGCGTCGACGTCCCCCTCACCGGGCAACAGAATCCCGGTCTGAACCACTGTGCCCGGTGGGGGAGGGGGCACAGCGGCGCCCTCCGCCACCACACCGCGGACCACGGGCAGCACCCGGCCGTCAGCGAGCTCGAGCGCGGTCAGCACGCGGCGGGGTTGATCCTCGCTGTCCTGGATGATGAATTGAAGTTGTGGAACGTACCGGCCTTCGGCGAACACCGGCTTGCCGAACACGTCGCCGGTGATGTCGTGGGCGTCCATGTTCTCGGCGAGCGACACCGGCGCCTGCGCGGCACGCTCGGCGATCGTGCGGTTGCCGCCGTCCACGAACACCTGCATCTGCCACAGGCCGAGGATGACGCAGACGATCGCCGCCACGGCGCCCACCGTGACGAGCAGAACCTGCTGCAGACGCGTCTTCATGCCGGCGCGGCAGCGGCCCTCCGTGCCCTGGCGGTGGCGACCAGCGCCGAGCACACGTCGCCGAACGCCAACCCACCGGCCTCGATCGCCAACGGAACGAGCGATGTCTCGGTCATGCCAGGGGCCACGTTCACCTCGAGGAAGTACGGGACGCCGCCGCGGATGATCAGGTCGGTGCGGGAGATGTCGCGCAGGCCCAGGATGCGGTGGGCGGCCAGGGCCAGCTCGCTGCAGCGGGCCGCGAGGTCGGGGGTCAGGTCGGCAGGGGCGATGAAGCGGGTCTCGCCGGCGGTATAACGCGCCGCGTAGTCGTAGCTGCCGCTCAGCGGCTGGATCTCAACCGCCGGCAGAGCCTCAGGACCACGCCCGAGGTCCACGACGGACACTGCCAACTCGCGGCCCTCGATGAATTCCTCCACGATCGCCACGTCGCCGTACCCGAAGGCCGTCACGATCGCGGCGGGAAGGGCGGCGGCGTTGTCGACCCGGGTGCAGCCCAGCGACGAACCGCTCATGGCCGGCTTCACCATCATTGGGAAGCCGATGCCGGCGGCGAGGGCGTCCACGAGGGCGCGAGCACCGAGCTCGCGGAACATGTCCTGTGGCAGTGCCGCCTGCCGGGGCGTCGCATGGCCGGCGGCTGCGATGAGGGGCGAGGCGACCGCCTTGTCGAACGCGACATGGGAGGCGCGGCCGGGGGAGCCGACGTATTCGACGCCGAGGACGTCGAGCACTTCGCGCAGCGCGCCGTCCTCGCCGGCGCCGCCGTGCAACACGGGGAAGACGATCGGGTCGTCCATGCCCGCGATCACGTCGAGCAGTTGGGCGTTCACGTCCGACTCGGTCACCGCGTGGCCGGCCTCACGCAGCGCCTGGGCGACGCGGCGTCCCGAGCGGAGCGACACGTCACGCTCGTGCGACAGCCCTCCGGCGAGGACGATGACGTGGGTGGGGCCGGCAGGGTCCTTCGTGGCAGCCATGGCAACTCCTCAACTCAGGTTCGGGGACGGGCCGATCTCCGGCCGGTGGAGCGGTGTGTCGACGCCGAGACCGAACGTGGCACGCATGTCGAGCTCGTCGGCGATGACCTTGCCGAGCCGACGGGTGCCTTCGTAGATGCGTTCGGCCGTCGGGAAGCAGTAGGAGGCCCGCAGGTTGCGGCTGCCGAAGCCGTCGGCGTAGAAGGCGGTGCCGGGGACGTACGCGACGCGCTCGCTGACCGCCCTGGCGAGGAGTGCCTGGCTGTCGAGCCCCTCGGGGAGCGTCACCCACACGAAGAAGCCACCCGTCGGACGCGTCCAGGTGGTGCCCTCGGGCATGTGGTCGGCGAGGCCGCGCAGCATCGAGTCGCGGCGCTCACGGTACATGTCGCGGAAGGCGACGATCTGGCCACGCCAGTCGTAGTGCTCGAGATAGGTCGCGATCGCGAACTGGCTGAACACCGGCGGCGACAACACCGCCGCCTCCTGAGCGATGACGAGGCGCTCACGGACGGCCGGCGGTGCGAGCACCCAGCCGATCCGGAAGCCGGGGGCGAAGGTCTTCGAGAACGAGCCGAGATAGATCACGTGATCGTCGAAGGACCGCAGTGCCGGCAGCGGATCGTTCTCGAAGGTGAGCAGGCCGTACGGGTTGTCCTCGACGACCAGCAGGTCGACCTCGCGAGCCACGTCGAGCAGGGCGCGGCGGCGCGCGACGGTCTGGGTGATGCCCGTCGGGTTGTTGTAGTTCGGAATCATGTAGAGGAACTTCACGCGTTTGCCCGCCGCCCGCAACGTGACCACCGCCTCGCGGAGGGCGTCCGGGAGGAGGCCGTCGGCGTCCATCCCCACATGGTGGATCTCCGCCTGGGAGGCGTTGAACGTGCCCATCGCCCCCACGTAGCTCGGCGCCTCACAGAGCACGACGTCGCCCGGGTCGACGAAGATGCGCGTGACCAGGTCGAGCGCCTGCTGGCTGCCGACTGTGACCACCACGTCATCGGGGTTGGCGTGCACCTGCTCCTCGGCCATGATCTCGACGATCTTCTCGCGCATGAACAGCTCGCCCTGCCCGGAGCCGTACTGCATGGCCTGGACGCCGTGGCCGCGAACGAGCTCGTCGAACGAGGCGCCGATCTGGCCGAGCGGCAGGTCGGTGATGTTCGGCATGCCGCCCGCGAGCGAGACGACCTCGGGCCGGTTGGCGACGGCGAAGAGAGCTCGGACTGCAGAGACCGTCATGGACGAGGTGCGTTCTGCATACTGGTCGACATACGGGTCCAGCCGGGTGCTACGGCTGGGCTGCACGGGTGAGCTCACCCGGCCAGTCTCCCACTTGGCCGGGCGTCAGCCAAAGGAGGTGGCCGGTGCGATCGCTCGTCCCCCTGGACAGCCGCGACCTCGCCACGCGCGCTTGCCCCTGGTGCGGCCGGACGCCCCAGGGCGCGACCTTCGGCCTGAAAGCGGTGCGCGACGGGCAGGTCGTGGGCCTGCTGGCCGCAGCGGCGGCGTCCGAGCTGGGGGGCTTCTATCCCAACGGCAGCGTCGTGATCACCCAACTGTGGGTGCGCCGGGAGGATCTGGGCGAACTCATCGGCACCCAGCTCGTCCAGCGGCTCGCGGCGCGTGCGGTGGCGCGGAAGGTGCGCTCCGTGGTGGCCCACGGCACCCGCGGCGTCCCGGACTGCCGGCACCTGCCCGCGGACTGGCTCGAGGGGCGCGGGTTCGTCGAGTGCGTCACCGGGACGCAGTGGCGGCTCGACCTGCGGCGCACGATCCGGGTGCCGGAGGCCGTCCGGGGCATGGTGGACGCCGCCGTGCGCGCTGTGCGTCCGGAGCGCCCGGCTCCCGCTGGGCGGGCCGTACGGCCGCGCTGACTGGTGTGTGGCGGTCGGGTGCCACCCCCGTGTTGCGGTCCGGGCTCACGGATGGAGCGCTGGAGCGCCCTCTTCGTGAGCCCCGACCGCAACACAGGGGCAGGTCTAGAGGGGTGGTCAGCGATCGGCGATGGGGACGTAGTCACGCTGGGTCGCACCGACGTAGATCTGGCGCGGCCGGCCGATCTTGTTCGTCGGGTCGTTGACCATCTCGCGCCACTGGGCGATCCAGCCGGGGAGGCGTCCGAGGGCGAACAGCACGGTGAACATGTCGATCGGGAAGCCCATCGCCTGGTAGATGAGGCCCGTGTAGAAGTCGACGTTCGGGTAGAGCTTGCGCTCGACGAAGTAGTCGTCCGAGAGCGCCGCCTCCTCGAGCTCGAGCGCGATGTCGAGCAGCTGGTCGGAGCCCTCGCGCGACTTCAGGATCGAGTCCGCGTGCTTCTTGATGATGGCTGCGCGCGGGTCGTAGTTCTTGTAGATGCGGTGCCCGAAGCCCATGAGCTTCGTGGTGTCCTTCTTGTCCTTCACCTTGGCGACGTAGTCCTGCACCGAGATGCCGTCGTCGCGGATCTTCGCGAGCATCTCCAGCACGGCCTGGTTGGCGCCGCCGTGCAGGGGGCCGGACAGTGCATGGACGCCGGCGCTCACCGACGCGTACAGGTTGGCCTGCGACGACCCGACGAGGCGGACGGTCGAGGTCGAGCAGTTCTGCTCGTGGTCGGCATGGAGGATGAGGAGAACGTCGAGGGCTCGAGTGACGGTGTCGTCGAACTCGTACGGCTCCGTGACCCGCCCGAACGACATGCGCAGGAAGTTCTCGATGTAGCTGAGCGAGTAGTCGGGCCACAGGGTCGGCATGCCGGTGGAGTTCTTGAACGAGTACGCCGCCAGCGTCGGCACCTTCGCCATGAGGCGCTGGGTGGCGGCGTCCACCTGCTCGGGCTCGAAGCCGATGGTGTCGGTCGAGAACGTCGACAGCGCCGTGATGGCTGCCGACAGGACCGGCATCGGGTGCGATCGACGCGGGAAGATGCGGAACAGCTCGCGCAACCGCTCGTCGATCACCATGTGACGGCTGATCTTCTCGGTGAAGTCCTGCAGCTCGGCCTCGGTGGGCAGTTCGCCGTAGAGGACCAGGTAGGAGGTCTCGAGAAACGTCGAATTCTCTGCGAGCTGCTCGATCGGGTAGCCGCGGTACTGGAGGACGCCGGCGTCCCCGTCGATGTACGTGATGGCCGACTTGCACACCGCCGTGTTGGCGAAACCGATGTCGAACGTGGTGTCGCCCGTCTTCGCGAGCAGCTTGCCGATGTCGTAGCCGTTGTTGCCCTGGCTGGCCTCGACGAACGGCAGCTCGAGGGAGCGGTCGTCGGCGGTGAACGTGGCCGGGTTCGTCATCGAACTCCTCCTACGAGAGATGTGGCGGGATCCGGAGCCTGCGGCGTCCGGAACAGCTTCACCCTACTCGCTGCAACCCGTTGGCAACCAGACTAGTTGAGAGTTCAACAAAGCGTGCTATGCTCGTCGTGTAACGAAGCGCAGGACACGATCCACCACAACGAAGGAGCAACTCCCATGACGCAGATCACCGATCTCAAGGGCACCTACACGCTCGACCCGTCGCACAGCGAGGTCGGCTTCACCACCCGCCACGCGATGGTCACGAAGGTGCGCGGCGCCTTCTCCGACTACTCGGGCACCGCCACGATCGACGGCGCCAACCCCTCCGCCTCGAGCCTCGAAGTCACCGTGCAGGCCGCCAGCATCGACACCCGCAGCGCCGACCGCGACGCGCACGTCCGTAGCGCCGACTTCTTCGACGTCGAGCAGTACCCGACCATCACCTTCCGGTCGACCGACTTCGCCGTCCACGGCGACACCGTCGACGTCACCGGCGACCTCACCATCAAGGACGTGACCCGCTCGGTCACCATCCCCTTCGAGTTCAACGGTGCCGCCACCGACCCGTTCGGCCACGAGCGCATCGGGTTCGAGGGCAAGGTCGACGTGTCCCGCGCCGACTTCGGCCTCACCTGGAACGCGGCCCTCGAGACCGGCGGCTTCCTCGTCTCCGACAAGGTCACCCTCGAGTTCGAGGTTTCGGCCGTCAAGCAGGCCTGAGCACCCCGCGGGCGGCGTCCGCGAACGCAGCGAGCAGGTGGGCGATGACCTCGTCCACCTGCTCTTTCGTGATGACGAGCGGGGGAGCGAGCCGGATCGTGTGCACGTGGGTGTCCTTCGCGAGGACGCCGCGGCCCAGCAGCGCGTAGCACAGGTCCTTGGCGGTGCCGAGATCCGGGTGGACGTCGACACCGAGCCACAGCCCCGCCTGCCGGAGCGCGGTGGCCTGGCCGGAATCCAGCAGCGGCTGCAGGCCGGCGCGGAGCTGAGCGCCGCGTTCGCGGGACGCCGCCTGCATCTCGCCGGTCTCGAGCAGCCGGACGACGGCGCTGCCGATCGCGCAGGCGAGCGGGTTGCCCCCGAACGTCGACCCGTGCGTGCCCGGGGTGAACACGCCGAGCACGTCCCGGTTCGCCACCACCGCCGACACCGGCATGATCCCGCCGCCCAGCGCCTTGCCGAGCAGGTAGACATCGGGGACGACACCCTCCCGGTCGCAGGCGAACGTCTCACCGGCGCGGCCCAGCCCCGACTGGATCTCGTCCGCGATCATCAGGACGCCGCGGCGCGAGCAGATCTCGCGCACCGCCCTCAGATAGCCCTCCGGCGGCACGATGACGCCGCCCTCGCCCTGGATCGGCTCGACCAACACGGCGACCGTGTGGGCATCGATGGCGGCGTCCAACGCGTCGGCGTCGCCGAACGGAACGTGTACGAACCCCGCCGTGAAGGGCGCGAAGTTGGCGCGGGCGTCCGGATCGTTGCTGAACGAGATGACGGTCGTCGTCCGGCCGTGGAAGTTGCCCTCCATGACGACGATCGTTGCCGCGCCCTCCGGCACGCCCTTCACCTCGTAACCCCATTTGCGGGCCGTCTTGATGGCCGTCTCGACGGCCTCGACGCCGGTGTTCATCGGCAGGACCACCTCCTTGCCGCAGAGGCGTCCGAGCGCCGCGACGAAGGGGCCGTACGGCTCGGAGTGGAACGCGCGGGAAGTGAGCGTCAGGCGGTGGAGCTGGTCGGACGCCGCCGCCACCAGATCGGGATGGCCATGGCCGAAGTTCACCGCCGAATAGGCCGCGAGGCAATCCAGGTAGGCGTTGCCGTCGATGTCGTGCACCACCGCACCCGCGGCGTCCGCGATGACGACCGGCAGCGGGGCGTAGTTGTGGGCACCCCACAATTCGACCTGCTCGATGGCGGCCTGCTGACGGGCCGAGGGTGCCGGAAAGCCCATGGATCGATCCTCCTCGCGGGTTGGGAGGACCCGAGCCTACGCCCGGCTCACGCCGAGGCGCGCAGGATGCGCTTCAGGCTGAGCCGCTGGTCGTAGGCGATGGAGCCCTCGCGGAACAACCGGACGCCGACGCGCAGCGCGAGCACTGCCGACGCCAGCAGGATGGCCAGCACCAGGCCGCTCTGCCACCACGCCAGCGAGCCCAGGGCGTTGCGCAGCAGGGACGTGACGGGCGCGGTCAAGGGGAAGTAGGTCATCACCTGGGAGACGACGGAATCAGGGGCCTGCATGACGAGCGGCATCGCGTACAGGGGCAGGAACATCGTGATCATCACCATGCCGAACGCGGAGCCCGCATCCTTCGCGGTAGGCATCACCGCGCCGATCGCCACGAGAAGGCCAGCGAAGAGCAGGAAACTGGCCAGGAACAGGGCGGCGCCCACGAGGACGCGCGGCAGATCGATGCTCACCTGGCTGAGCATGGCCTGCGTCAAGGCAGGATCGGTCCCCGACGGTGCCCGCAAGAGTCCGGGCATCAGGCCGAGGGCCAGCATGGGCACGAGCAGGACGGCTCCCTGCACGATGCCCACCAGGACGACGCCGATCACCTTGCCGACGATGAGCGTGGTCGGATGGATCGTGGTCAGGATCATCTCGGTGACCCGGTTCTCCTTCTCCTCGACCGTGATGTTGAGCATCTGCTGGCCCAGCATGACGACCGCCATGAACAGCGCCACCAGGAACAGGCCGGGCAGCACAGCGGCACCCCAGCCGGGGCTCAGCCGGCCGTCGGCCCACAACTCGGCGTTCACCGGGACGCCCTGCAGGACGCCGGTGAGGGCCGGATCGCCGATGCGGTGCTCGGCGGAGGCGCGCAGGAGGTTCTGGGCGACGGCGGGCCAGCGGCCCGAGTCGGTGAGCCCGAGGTCACGCCCCACGATGTGGACGCCGTCGGTGACGGGATCCGCGGGGATCTCGAGGAACAGGTCGGCCTTCCCGTCGCGGACCGCCTGAGCTGCGGCCGCGGCGTCCGGCGCGAGTGTCCCGCCGAGAGTGGCGGCGACCTCGGGGACGACGAGACCCGAGGCGTCCGTGTAGGTGAACGTGACCGGCTTTGCCTCACTCTCCAGGGAGGTCTGGGCGGCCGTCATGCCGCTGAAGAAGCTGAGGCCGAAGATGAACGCCATCAGGAGCGGCACCGACAGGCTGGCGATCCAGAAGGTGGGCTTGGCGAGCGTGCGGCGCACTTCGAAGGCGACGACGGTGGCCAGGTTGTGCGTCCTCATGCGTGGACCTCCTCGGTGGATGCGTGACCGTAGACCTTGAGGAACACCTGTTCCATCGAGGTGCGCGTGGAGTCGAAGGAGCGGACCTCGACGCCCGCGTCCACGAGGGCGCGCAGAGCCTGCTGGGCGGAGACGCCCTCGGCGAGCTCCAGTTCGGCGTAGTTGCGTTCGGTGGTGGTGACCTGCCAGAGGGGTGACGGGGGGAGGACGCCGCCGTGGTGGAGGCGGACCATGCGGCCACCATAGGCGTCCTGCACATCGGGAACCGTGCCGTACGCCTCGGCGCGACCGTCCTTGAGCAGGAGGACGCGGTCACAGAGGCGCTCCACCTCCTCCATCTGATGGGTGATGATGACAACCGTGGCGCCGCCACGGCGCTGGTCCTCGACTATGTCGAGCAGGAGGCGGCGGTTGACCGGGTCGAAGCCCTTCGTGGGTTCGTCGAGGATGAGGATCTTCGGGTTGTCCATGATCGTGACGCCGAGCTGGACCTTCTGCTGCTGGCCGCCGGACAGCTTGTCCAGACGCGTCTTCGCGTGCGAGGCGAGGCCCACGCGTTCGAGGTAGTAGGTCGACCACAGCGCCGCCTCGGTGCGGCCCATCCCCTTGAGCTGGCCGAAGTAGGTCATCACGTCGAGGACCTTCTCCTTCTTGTACAGCCCGCGCTCCTCGGGGAGGTAGCCGAGGGACGCGTTGTGGGCCGGGTCGAAGGGCCGCCCCTCGACCAACAGCCGGCCGGCGGTGGGCGTGTAGATGCCGAGGAGGGCGCGGATCGTCGTGGTCTTCCCCGAGCCGTTCGCGCCGAGAAGACCGAACGTCTCGCCGGGTTGGACGTCGAAGCTCAGCCGGTCGACGACGGTGGTCGGGCCGAAGCGCATGATGAAGTCGTCGACCTCGATGACGGGGGAATCCATGACGCCCATGCAACCATGCCGGGCCGACAATGGGCGTCCGACCATGGTCGAGCCGGTCGGCTAGCGTGGGTCCATGGCGGACGAACTGGTCGAGAACACTGCGTCCCAGCGGTACGAACTCCTGCGCGACGGGGTGGCCATCGGCTACGTCACCTATCGGGACGCGGGCGGCGTCGTCACGCTGCCGCACACGTACGTCGAGCCGGCCTTCCGCGGGCACGAGGTGGCGAGCCGGGTCGTGCAGTACGCGCTGGACGACCTCCGTGAGCAGGGCAGGCGTGTCGAGCCCGTGTGCCCCTACGTGGCCGCGTGGATCGACCGGCATCCCGAGTACGCCGATCTGCTGTAGGACGCCGCCGGCTAGAGGGCGTATGTCGTCATCGTTGGGTGGGAACGGTGGGCTCGGCGTGGCCCTGGTGTGCACCTGCGTGCTGCGCCACCGGTGCTGGGGCACTCCTTTCACAGCACGGATTCGCACACGCCCGACGAGGATGGCCGTCGCACGGACCTCCCGGCGTGCCGAGAGGGACGCGTGGGCGAGGTGGCGCGCAGTCGTGAACTCGTACCGAGCGTCCAGGAACGACCGAGCCATGCGCGAAACGGACGGACGAGATCGGGCATGTCTGGCGGAACGGACGGAGGAGATCGGCCATGTCTGTGGCAGCCGCAAGGGAGGCCGTCGGTTTCGGCGTGAACCGCCGGGGCTCGCGGCGCTACTTCAGGCCCGAGCGCTCGACGCCCTGCACCAGCCAGCGCTGGAGGAACGCGAACACCACCAACGACGGGGCGACGGCGATGAGCGCGCCGGTGAACATCTCCGGGTAGCGGACGCCTTGGCTCGTCATGAACTGGCTGAGCACGACCTGGATCGTGCGCATGGCCGGGTCCTGCGCGATCAACAACGGCCACAGGAACGCGTTCCAGGCGCCGATGAACACGATGGTGCCCACCGCCGCGATCGTGCCACGGGTGTTGGGCACGACGACGCGCCAGAAGGTGGTCCATGTGTTGGCCCCGTCGAGGGCCGCCGACTCCTCCAACTCGCGCGGAAAGTCGAGGAACGCCTGCCGGAACATGAACGTCGCGAACGCCGAGAACAACACCGGCACGATGAGCCCCCGGTAAGAGCTGATCCAGCCGAGCGTGCTCACCATGACGAACGTGGGCACGAACGTCACCATCGCCGGCACCATCAGGGTGAAGACGGTCAGCCCGAGCACCACGCGGGAGGCCCGCGTTCGCCATCGGGCCAGCGCATAGCCGGCCATCAACGAGATCACCACGGTGAGGACCGTCTGCACCACCGACACCACCGCCGAGTTCGCCAACGCCTGCCAGACGCCCAGCCGCGGGTTGCCCAGCACGGCCGTCAGCGTGGTGAGATCGAGTTGGTCGGGCCACCAGTTCCAGCGCGGCGACACGATGGCCTGCTGCGTGCTGAACGCGTTGCGCCAGATCACGTAGAAGGGCAGCAGGAACAAGACGGCCAACACGGACGCCGCCGCGTACGCCAGCGCCTGACCGGTCCGCGACGGCTTCACCGGTCCCCACCACCGATCGCCAGCAGCCGATTCTGCAGGAGGCTGAACGCGAGGATGACCAGCGTCAGGATCATGGTTCCGGAGGACCCGATGCCGAGGTCTTGGGCGCCGCCGCCGAACGAGATCAAGTAGAGGTAGACGAGCGGGGGCCGGGCGAACGGCGGGTAGCCGCCCGCGGTGATGAGGGTGTTGTAGAACTCGTCGAACGCCTGGAACGCGTTGAACAGCAGCAGCATCGACACCGCCACCGAGGTGGGCCGCAGAAGCGGGAACGTCACGTGCCAGAAGCGGCGCCAGCCACCGGCGCCGTCGAGGGCCGCCGCCTCGGCGAGCTGGGGATCGATCTGGTTGAGCCCGGCGATGAACAAGATCATGTAGAAGCCGACCTGCAACCACAGGCGCAGACTCACGAGCACCAGCCAGTACCAGGTGTTCTCCCCGCCCAGCCAGTTGATGGGCTGCAGGCCGGCGGCGGCGAGCAGCGTGTTGGCCAACCCGAAGCGCGCGCCGTTGAAGAAGGCCATCCGCCACACCATCGCCGCGATCACATAGCTGACGGCGGTCGGTAGGAAGAACGCCGACCGGAAGAACGCGCGCAGCACCGTGATGCGCTGCAACAGCAAGGCCAGCCCCAACGAGCAGGCGAACGTGAGCGGCACGATGAACACCGCGAACGCCACGAACGTCGCCAGCGAATCGAGGAACAACCCGTTGTTCAACAGCGACACGTAGTTGCCGAGCCCGACGAAGCGGGTAGGCGTCACCGTGTTGCGGGCGTCGTAGAAGCTCAGCCCCGCACTCCACAGCAGCGGCACGTACACGAAGACCAGCAGTCCCGCGAGAAACGGGGCGACGAACGCCCAGAACCACAGGCGGTTGCTCCGGGCCAGCGTCGTTCCGGACCGGCGCCGGTCGGCCATCAGAGCCTCAGCCGTTGACGCGCTTCAGCTCGGCGGTGACCGCGTCGGCCGCCGAGCCGAACTCGGACGCCGCATCGGCCCCCTTCAGCACCACGTTGCTCAGCGCCGTCGAGTACGCCTGGCCTGACGCGGACGTCCAGAACAGCGCGTTGGAGCGGCCGAGATCGGTGACGAAACCGGCGGCGTCCGACCCCACTCCGGAGGCTACCTGGGACGCCTCGTCGAACAAGGCAGGCTTGGCCGGGATGTGGGTGCCGAAGGCGTCGCTGAACTGAACCTGCTTGTCGTCGGAGTCGACCCAGAGCCACTTCACGAACTCCTTCGCGACGTCGACGTTCGCGCTGGACGCCGCAACGCACGCGCTGAACGCGCCGAACGGCACGACCTGGGCGCCCCCCGCCGAGGGGAAGGGCAGGACGCCGACGTCGTCGCCGTGAGCGGCGGTGACCTTGGGCAGGTCCCACAGGCCGCCCCACTGCATCGCGGTTTCGCCGTTGATGAAGGGCGAGGCGTCGGACCAGTCGGCCGAGGCGGACTTGACCATGCCGGGCGAGTCGAACAGTGCTTTGTACTGGGCGACGGCCTCGTAGAGATCGGGGGTGTTGAACGCGGCCTCCGTGTGGTCCTCGTTCATCTCCTCGACGCCGGCAGCCCACATGAGGAGCAGGCCGAGGACGCCGATGCCGCCGTCGTTGCCCGCGAAGAAGCCGCCCATCTCGGGCGTGGCCACGGCGTTCGCCACCGCGGTGAGCTCCTCCAGCGTGTCAGGCGCATCGACACCGGCCGCCGCGAGCACCGACTTGCGGTAGTACAACAACTGCATGTCCACGGTCTGCGGAATGGCCCAGATCTTGTTGTCGTAGGTCATTCGGGCCAGCACCGACGGGGTGAACTGGCTCGCGGCGTCGCCCACCGCGTCGGTCAGGTCGACCACCTGGCCGGCCTTGATCATGTCGAGCGTGGGGCCGTTCGCGTACTCGAACACGTCGGGCGCCGTCGGGGTGAGCAGGGCGGCGGCGAGGGCGTCCTCGTAGTTGGCGAGCACCCAGTTGACGTTCACGGTCGCACCGCCGAATTCGGCCGCCCACGCCCGGACAGCTTCTTCGACACCGTCCTCGCCGTACTGGTGATACCACTGCGAGAGCGCGGGCACCGCGCCGGAACCGGCCGTCGGGGCCACGGTCGGCTCTGAGGTGCGGCCGGTGTTCGAACCACAGGCGGCCAGGGCGGACGCCGCGGCGAGACCGCCACCGAGCGTGAGGAGGGAGCGACGGGTGAGACTCATGCGCGGAGCATAGCCGCGCGCTGCGACACAATGGCGTCATGATCCGCCCCGCAGAACGCCGTGACGTCGCTGCCCTGCACGACTTGATCGTCGCGTTGGCGGTGTACGAGCGCGAACCGGACGCCGTGACCGCCATCGCGTCCGACCTCGAGAAGGCCCTGTTCGGGCCGGAGCCGAAGCTGTTCGCACACGTCGCCGAGGTGGACGGTGCCGTGGTGGGCATGGCGATCTGGTTCTGCAACTACTCGACGTGGACCGGACGCCACGGCCTCTACCTCGAGGACCTCTACGTCCAGCCGTCCCACCGCGGGCGCGGACTCGGCCGCGACCTGCTCGTGACGCTCGCGCGCGTCTGCGCCGACCGGGGGTACGCCCGATTCGAGTGGGCCGTGCTCGACTGGAACACTCCGTCCATCGACTTCTACCGGGCGATGGGCGCCGAACCCATGGACACCTGGACGGTCCAGCGGTTGAGCGGCGACGCGCTCGCCGCGGTCGCTGCGCTGCCTCTCGGGGAGTGAGGTCGGCGGCGTAAGAGAGGCCCCGGCGACCCGTGGTGGACGGCGTCGCCGGGACGCCGCGCCCTCGCTAGGGTTTCGGGCGACGAAAGGTGACGACCATGACCCTGTTCTCGCACGTCGAGCAAGCCCCGCCGGACGCCATCCTCGGGCTCACCGAGGCGTTCAGGGCCGACCCCAACCCGCGCAAGGTGAACCTCGGCGTCGGCGTCTACCAGAACGAGCACGGCGTCCTGCCGCTCCTGCGCTGTGTGGAGGCCGCCGAGCAGCGGCTCGCGGCGCACCCGAAGGCGAAGGGCTATCTGGCCATCGACGGCCTGCCCACCTACGACACCGACGTGCGCGAGCTCGTGTTCGGCGCCGAATCGCCGCTGCTCGCCGACGGCCGCGTCGTGACCGTGCAGGCCCTCGGCGGGACGGGCGCCCTCAAGCTGGGCGCCGACTTCCTGCGGAAGGTGTCGCCGGAGGCGACCGTGCTCATCTCGACGCCGAGCTGGGAGAACCACGAGGCGCTCTTCACCCGGGCCGGCTTCACGGTCGAGAAGTACCGCTACTACGACGCCCTCACCAAGGGCGTCGACGTCGAGGGCATGCTCGCCGACCTCGCCGCCGCTCCGCCCGGCACGATCGTCGTCCTGCACGCCTGCTGCCACAACCCGACGGGCTACGACCTGGCGGCGTCCGACTGGCAGCGGGTGATCGACACCGTGCTGTCGTCCGGGCTGACACCCTTCCTCGACATGGCCTACCAGGGCTTCGCGCAGGGCATCGAGGAGGACGGCGCCGTGGTGCGCGCGTTCGCCGAGCGGGTGCCGAACTTCTTCGTCTCGACGTCGTTCAGCAAGAGCTTCTCGCTCTACGGCGAGCGCGTCGGTGGGCTGTCGATCGTCTGCGGGGACGCCGACGAGGCCAAGCGCGTCCTGTCGCAGGTGAAGATCGTGATCCGCACCAACTACTCCAACCCGCCCACCCACGGCGCTGCCCTCGTCGAGACCGTCCTCGCCGACCCCGAGCTGCGCGCCCAGTGGGTGGAGGAGCTCGGCGAGATGCGTGAACGCATCAAGTCCATGCGGACCGCCCTCGTCGACGGACTGCGCGCCGCCGGCGTCACCCAAGACATGAGCTACATCACCGACCAGGTGGGCATGTTCAGCTTCTCCGGGCTCACCAAGGACCAGATGGTGCGCCTCCGCGAGGAGTTCGGTGTCTACGGCACCGACACCGGCCGCATCTGCGTCGCCGCTCTCAACCCCGACAACGTCGGTTACGTGAGCGAGGCCATCGCCGCCGTCCTCAAGGGGTGACCGGACGCCGCCGGCTCGGCCCGGGTGCTGCGCCGGCCGCTCGGCCGGGCATCGCGCCGCCTCAGGCGGGATAGTTCTCGGCCAGCCAGGCCTTCGTGACGTCCCAGGCGGCGGCCGAGGCGTCCGGATCGTGGAGGCCGAGCGGGGCCGGATTGTCGAACGCGTGGTTCGCGCCCGGCCAACGCTCGAACTGGGCGCCGTAGGACGTCACGATCGCCTCGATGTGACCGACCTGGTCGCGGGAGATGAACGCGTCGGCGTCCCCGAAGTGGTGCAGGCTCGGGATAGCGACAGGCTCGCCGTCGACGAGCTGGGGGAGCGCCGAGCCGTAGTAGCTGACCAGGGCGTCGGCGCCATTGGTCCAGTCGGCACCCTGCTGGGCGGCGTAGGCGAGCCCGCCGCCGAAGCAGAAGCCGACCAGGGCGACGCGCTGGCCGGTCGCCGGGTCGTCACGCAGGGCCTTGATGGCGGCGCGGACGTCCTCGACGGCGAGATCCCAGTCGACCTGCTGGGCGACGCCCATGGCGACGCCGAGGGCGTCCTCGGTGGCCTCGTCGACCACGTCCTCACCCAGGCGCCAGAAGATCTGCGGCAGCAACACCGTGTAGCCGAGGGCGGCGAAGTCGGTCGCTCGGCGGCGCATGTAGCCGCTGCGGCCGAAGATCTCGTGGACGAGCACGATGCCGGCGCCACGGTCGGCGTCCGGGCGGACGAGGGTGGCCGGAAGGGCGGCCGAGCCGCCGGGCCCGGGCGTCGGAACGGTGATGGTGGTCTCGGTCGTGCGGTCGCTCATGCGCCGCAGGATAGCGCCGCGGGTTGAGACGTCGCGGCGCCGGCAGGGATGGCCTCTACGGTCGGGCCCATGCTCGCTCCCACTCGCGGCGGCGTCGGCGCCGCAGCCTTCGTCCTCACCCTCGTGCTGACCGGCTGCGTCCAGACCCCGGCGCCGGAACCGTCCAGCCCGGCTCCCGTGGCGACCGACACCCCGGCTGCGAACGCGCCGACGACTCCCACCGACGGCGTCCCCGTGGTGCCGGGCTACGCGACGGGCACGTTCCCCGACGTGCCGGCGATCCAGACACCGGACGTGTCGCTGTTGAGCGGGTCGGGCCCCGAGTTCGCCGACGACCTGGCCGGCGCCGTGGCTGACCTGCAGGGCGTGTCGGTGGCGGGGGCCCAGTGCGACGCCGACGAGTGAACGGGTGTCGTCGTCGACCTACGGTGGGCAGGCCGGCCAGGGTGCGGCCCAGGCGGGCACCTACCAGGTGGGCAGCGCGACCGTGCACAACAACGGCGGCGGCTCGGGCAGCTACACCGACGACGCGCACGGCATCTCGATCCAGGTGCACGGCGACGGCAGCGGCAGCTACACCGACGCGACGTCCCAGATCAACCTGTACGGCGACGGCGGCGGGTCGTACCACACCGCCGGCGGCGAGAGCATCGTCATCTCGGCGGTGCACGACGGCACCTATGCGCGGGGCGAGTCCTACCAGATCCGGAACAACGGCGACGGCAGCGGCATGTTCATCGACGGCGACCTGACGATCTCGAACTACGGCGACGGCACCGGCCTCGTCAGCAAGGGCAGGCAGAACTACGACGTCCAGGTCGAACCCCTGGCGCCTGTGGCGCTCGTGGGCACGTTCCCCAGCCTCGGCGCGCTGACGCCGACGAACGTGTGCGGCGTTCTCGTGACCGTCGAGACCGAGGTGCTGTTCGACTTCGGATCCGCTGCCGTGCGGCCGGAGTCGGCCGCGCCGCTGGCCGACGTCGCGACCGCCCTGACCCGCATCGAGGCGCCCGCGGTGGAGGCGATCGGTCACACCGACTCCGTCGGCGACGAGGCGTCCAACCAGAGCCTGTCCGAGCAGCGGGCGCAGGCGGTGCGTGAGGTGCTGGTGGGCCAGGGGTACACCGGCCACGTGACGGCGAGCGGGCGCGGCGAATCCCAGCCGATCGCGCCCAACGAGAACCCCGATGGCTCCGACAACGCCGCCGGGCGGCAACTGAATCGGCGCGTGGAGGTTTTCGTCCCCGTCTTCTGATGGGGCACCCCGGCCGCGCCGGCGGCGTCCGGCTGATCGCCTGTGTGGCAGTTGGGGACACCCCCTGTGCGACGGTTGGGGCTCACACATGGGGCGCTGGAGCGCCCTCTTCGTGAGCCCCAACCGTCACACGGACAGGGTCCCCGACTGTCACACGGGGTCGGCGGGGGGAAGCACCCTCAGGCCGGGGCGAAGGCGGCGACGAGCCGTTGGACCTCGGCGGCGTCGCCGGTGACGGTCATGGCGGCCAGGGCGACCCCGGAGTAGAGGACGCCCGTCCAGGTCGTGGAGTCGCCGGTGACGGTGGCGGCGGCGTCCGGGGCCGGGGAGCGAGTGATGTCGAGGGCGTCACCCCACGTCAGGCGGTAGTCGTAGGTCTCGGCGGCCGGCTCGCGGTCGTCGCGCAGGCGCAGGGCGAGGACGACGGGCGGGTCGAGGGCGACGGGGGGCGCCATGGTGAGCATCGACTCGACGATTCCGTCGGGCGTGAGCCCACCGCTCTCGGGGTGCCAGGTGGGGGAGCGGTGGGCCCAGTGGGCCAGCGTGCGGAAGATCGGCCGCAGTTCGCGCGCCCAGGGGGTGAGGTCGTACGCCGTAGTGCGGGCGGGCGGCGGCAGGGTCACCCGGCGCACGAGACCGGACGCCTCCAGCTCGCGCAGGCGCGCGCTCAGCACGGCGGGCGTGATGCCACGCACGGACGCCTCCAGCTCGCCGAAGCGCTTCGGGCCGAGCATGAGCTCCCGCAGGATCGGGTGCGTCCACTTCTCGCCGATCAGTTCCATCCCATGCGCGGTCGCACAGGCATCGCCGTGCTCGGCGTAGGAGCGCTTGACGGGCATGCCGCCATTCTCCTCCCTGCAGCTATGGACAAGCAAGTAGAAACTATGCTTAACATAGTTCCATGACAGCCACCAATCGCCCCGAGATCGTTGACCGCGACACCTGGCAGCAGTCCTTCGACCAGCTCCTCGTGAACGAGAAGGCCCACACGCGCGCCGGCGACGCCCTCGCCGCCGAGCGGCGCCGCATGCCCATGACGCCCGTCTCTCCGACCACCGTCGTGGGCGAGGCGGGAGAGATGAGCCTCGCCGACGTCTTCGAGGGACGCAACCAGCTGGTCGCCTACCACTTCATGTGGCACCCCGGGCAGCCGACCCACGCCCAGTGCGAGGGCTGCACGATGTCGATGTCCCAGATCAGCGACGGCGCGCGCGCCTACCTCGCCGAGCGCGACACGACCTTCGCCGTGCTGTGCACCGGCCCGTGGGAGGAGATCGCCGCCTACCGCGCCTTCATGGGGTGGACCATGCCCTGGTACTCGACGGCCGCCGCGACGGATCCCGGCGCGACCGGGTTCGGCCAACTCCGCTTCTATCTGCGCGACGGCGACACCGTCTACCAGACCTACGAGGTCGACTACCGCGGCACCGAGGTCATGGACGTCACCTACGGCCTCCTCGACCGCACCACCTACGGCCGCCAGGAGCCGTGGGAGGACTCCCCCGAGGGCTGGCCGAAGAAGCCGATGGGCTGGTGGCGCCGCGACGGGCGCCCCGTCGCCCAGTGGTTGCGCACCGACGAGCCCGCGCCCGTCACCGGCACCACGACGTCGGCCGACGGCACCGAGATCGCCTGGACCCGCCAGGGCAGCGGACCCGACCTCGTCATGATCCATTGTGTCGCGACCTCCCGCGAACGGACGCCGCAGCCCACCCTGCCGGACGCCCTCGCGGAGCACTTCACCGTCTGGACCTACGACCGCCGCGGCACCGGCGCAAGCGGCGACGGGGGTGAGTACGCCGTCGAGCGCGAGATCGAGGACCTCGCCGCAATGGTCGGCCTCGCGTCGGGTCCCGTCACCGTCTACGGCTTCTCCTCCGGGGCGACCCTCGCCCTGCTCGCCGCCGCTGGCGGCGTCCGGATCGACCGGCTGACCCTCCTGGAACCGCCCCTGTTGCCGGACGCCGACCCCTCGTTCGCCCTGCGCGACGAGGCCCAGCGCCGGATCGACGACGACGTGGACGCGGCCGACCAGTGGTACAACACCGAGATCGTCGGGGTGCCGCCTGAGGTGCTCGCGGAACTGCCGCCGCGGACGGACGCCGACCGGCGCAACACGCGGACGATCGTGCACGAGCTGGAGTTCCTGCCGGGGACCAGCGCGGAGCGCTTCGCGGGGGTCGAGCAACCCACGCTGCTCATCGCCTCCGATGCGACCGCCCCGATCATGTACGAGATCGCTGATGCCCTGGTCAGCGCCATGCCGGACGCCGAGCGGGTCGTCCTTCCGGGCGAGTGGCACGGGGTGGACGACGTTACGCTGACGCGCGAGATCGTCCGCTTCACGAAGCGGCCCGCCCATGACTGAACCAACCGCCGAGCAGCCCCTGGCGGCGCGGGTGCAGGCCTACCTCGATCGGGTCGTCGCCGACGGACTGCCCGGCGCGGTGGGGCTGGTGATGACACCCACTCCGGAGGGCCCTGACGACCTGGTGCTGGCGTCATCGGGGCGGATGGCGGTGGGCGGCGCGCCGATGCGCACGGACGCCGTCTTCCGCATCCAGTCGATGACGAAGGCCGTGACCGCCGTGGCGACCCTGCGGCTGGTCGAGCGCGGTGAGCTGGTGCTCACCGACCCGGTGGCCCCGTGGCTGCCGGAGTTGGCCGAGCCGATGGTGCTCCGCGCGCCGGACGCCGAGCTCGACGACACGGTGCCGCTCGCCCGGCCGATCACTGTGCGGGATCTGCTCACACTCACGGCCGGTCACGGCATCGACGAGAGCGGGTCGCCCTACGCGCGCGCCCAGGTGGCGGCGCACGTCGCTGCCGGGCCCGACCCCGTCGACACCGACGCCTCGGACTGGCTCGCACGCCTCGGCAGGCTGCCCCTCGCGCATCAGCCGGGCGAGGGGTGGCGCTACCACCACGGCTTCATGATCCTCGGTGTGCTGCTCAGCCGGGTGGTGGGGCGGCCGCTCGGCGAACACCTCGCCGACGACGCCTTCGGCCCGCTCGGCATGGTCGACACCGCCTTCTGGGCGGCGGAGCCCGAGCGTCTGCCGGCCGCCTACCGGCTGGACGCCGCCGGTGCGGTGGAGATCCAGCCGGCCGGGGGCGGCTTCTGGGCGGCCGACCCGGGCTTCGACGCGGCCCATGGGGAGTTGGTCTCGACGGCGTCCGACTATGCCCGGTTCGCCCGGATGCTGCGCGACGGCGGTCTGGTCGAGGGTGAGCCCTACCTGTCTGCCCTGTCCGTCGAGGCGCTGCGCACCGATCAGGTGCCGCTGGTGGCCAAGACGCCCGAGTCGTTCGGCGTCTGGGCCGGGAGCGGTTGGGGGTACGGCGTCGGCGTCGAGTCGGCGGGCCCCGCATCGGGGGCGCTTCGGCTGGTCGGGAGGGTACGGCACCGACTTCTCCGTCGACCCCACGACCGGGCGCATCACCGTGTTCCTCACCCAGGTGGAGATGAGCCCGGCGACGTTCGGCCCCGTCTTGGGCTTCCGCGAGGTCGCCGAGGCGGACTGACGAGGGTGCCCGTCCGCCGGTCGAGGTTGTCGAGACCTGGGTGTCGACAGGCTCAACCGCCGGGGCGGCGCGCTGGATCGGAGTGGCCGCAGCAGAACCAAGCCACGTCCAGTTGCCGCAGCCGGACGCGCGACGCGGCGGCCTGCAGGGGGTCGGCGTCCAAGAACGCCGGCATGCGGTTGAGGGCACCGTCGGGACCCACGAGGGCGGCGTCCCCGATGAAGGCGACGTCGTCGAGGACGAACGTGAAATGGCCCGGCGTGTGCCCCGGGGTGGGCAGGGCGCGCACGCCCTCGGCGATCTCCGCCTCGCCGCGCAGCAGTTCCGCAGGCGAGTTGAGCCGCGGCGCCAGGCGGCGCATGATCCGCCGGAAGGGAGTCCGGGGGACGGGCGCCGAGCGGCGCATGATGGCGGCATCCTCGGCGCCGACCCAGATCCGGGCGCCGGTGCGGCGCGCCCATTCGTCGGCGCTCGCGGCATGATCCGGGTCGTAGTGGGTGAGGAGGATCTCGGTCACGTGGTAGGGCGACAGCCCGTTCGCCGCCATCGACGTTGCGATGCGCTCGAGGTTCTTCGCGAGGCCCGGGTCGACCAGGACGAACCCGTGGCGTCCGCGCACGAGATACGCGTTGGCACCGAGCGCACGGTCCAGGTGCAGGACGGTGCGCGTCAGGGCCCTCACGGCGCGTCCGGGTGGCGGAGCCGGAACGCGCTCACGATCAGGTCGGCAGCCTGCTCGGGTGAGAAGACGCCGGTGTTGACGATGAGGTCGAAGTTGTCGGGCCGCGACGGATCCCAGCGGTAGATGCGCTTGGCCATGTCGGCGCGGACCCGGTCCTCGCGCTCTTGCCGCTTGCGCGCCCGCTCGGGCGTGATGCCCGACTCGACGGCCGCGTTCGCGATGCGTGTCTCGCGGGGGGCGACCAGTTTCACGTGCAACGCGCACGGCTCGTCGGCCAGCACGGACGCCCCGCTGCGGCCGTGCACGACCGCCCCGTTCGCCACGAGTTCCCGCAGCGAGGACACGTTCTGCTCGGCGACTTCGGCGTCGCTGCGCGCCTCGAGGGCCCAGGCGATGTCGGCGTCCGCGGTGGGCATCGGCGTGAACGACCGCAGGAACCGCTCGAAGAAGCTGCCCTCCTCGTCGGCGAGTTCGGCGGCCTCCTCGATCGATTCCGAGCTGACGGCCTTGCCCACGTAAGCGACGCCGAGGGCGTCCGCCACGAGCCTGCCGACGACACCCGCGCCCGCCCCGTACTCCTCGTAGATCGTGACGATCTTGCGTTCGCTCGGTGTGCTCATGGACGCCTCCTCTGGCTCCGCGGCGGGCATGCCCATTCTCTCAAACCCCGCTGCTCATGGGGAGGAGGTCGCAGATCGGACGCCGCGGGTTCTGGCCGCGCGGTGGTCGGGACCGGCCGAGGACGGCGAACGGGGCCCCTCGCCCACGCGAGGAGCCCCGTCCGGTGCGGGTCGGATCAGGCCTTGACGATCCGCGACGAGGGCGGCGGCGTCGTCGGGTTGTTCTCGGCCAGGTAGTCGGCGAACGCGTCGATGTCGACGCCGCCGATGAGACGGTTCGTGCCCGCGGTGAGAACGGCGAACCCGTCGCCGCCGTCAGCGAGGAAGCTGTTGACGACGACCCGGTAGGTGGCGGTGCGGCTGATCGGCTCGCCGTTCAACATGACCGTGCCCTCCACGGCGCCGGTGGCGCCGAGGGTGTAGCTGAAGCCCGCGGAGACCTGCAGGATCTTGTTGCCTGTGCCGGCGTTGGCGCCGGTCACCTGCTGGGCCAGCAGCGTGTAGATCTGGTCGCCGGTGAGGTCCATCGACACCAGGTAGTTGCTGAACGGCTGCACGGCGAATGCTTCGCCGTAGGTGACGTCGCCGGCGTCGAGATCGGTCCGGATGCCGCCCGGGTTCATGAACGCGATCTGGGGGGCGGCGTACAGGCCGACGATGGTGTCGTCGGCCACCTGGGCGTCCGCGATGAGGTTGCCCAGGCTGGAGTCGCCGAAGCCGGGCGCCGGCGTCCGGGTGGCCTCGGTGGTCAGGTTCCCGATGACCCGGTTGGCGATCGGCGCGACCAGGTCGAGGTAGGTCTTCACGTGCGCCTGCAGGACCGGATCCGGCGTGACGTCGCGGGTGACCAGGTGGTTGGTGGCCTGGGCGGTGGCGCGGACGATGTCCTTGGTCTTCGGGTCGTACTGCAGGTTGGCCTCGGTGATGATGCGGCCCGCGGACATCGCTTCGGTCACGAGGCGCGGCTGGCCGGCGGGATCCTTCAGCGAGCACACCCACGAGTTGTGTGCGTGGCCCGTCATGACCAGGTCGACCGCCGGAGAGATCTGAGCGACGATGTCGACCACGGGGCCGGTGACGGTCGCGCCACTCTCACAGGTAGCCGTGTAGGCGGACGAACTCGCCCGCGCACCTTGGTGGACGAGGACGAACTGCGTGTTGATGCCCTTGGCGGTGAGTTCGGCGGAAGCCTTGTTGATCGCCTCGGCCTCGTCGGTGAACTCCAGGCCCTTGACGCCGGCCGCGGTCACGATGTCGGGCGTCTGCTCCAAGATGGCGCCGATGACGCCGATCTTGATGCCCTTCTCGTTGATCACGGTGTAGGCCGGCAGGACGGTCTGGTCGGTGTCGGCGTAGAAGACGTTCGCGGCCACGTAGGGGTACTCGGCCCCGGCGAAGCTGCCGTCGGGGCAGGAGTTCTTGTTGCCGGAGCCGTCGCCGTCGGGCAGGCAACCGCCGTTGATGAGGCGGAGCATCTCGCGGTAGCCCTGGTCGAACTCGTGGTTGCCGATCGTCGAGGCGTCCACTCCGAGCAGGTTGAGCGCCTCGATGGTGGGCTCGTCGTAGAAGGCGGCGGACACCAGTGGGGTCGCGCCCACGTTGTCGCCGACCGAGAAGGTCACGCTGCGCTGTTCGCCGTCCCGCAGGTTGTGGAGGTGGGTGGCGAGGTAGGCAGCACCGCCGGCGGGCACGCGGACGCCGTCGACCGTCACCGTGCCGCCCGTCTCGAGAGCGCCATGGAAGTCGGTGATGGACAGAACCTGCAGGTCCTGCAGCCGGTTCTGGGCATTGTCTGGCTTGGCCTCGACGTTGGGCGCGATGAACGCCGTGAGCGCCAGGCAGCCGGCCGCGACGGCGGCCAGGTTGCGTCGGTTGAACATGGAACTCCCTTGCGTTGGGCACGAGCCGCCCCCGGTTCGGCGGCCTGACGAGGGGCATTCTGCCGAAGCCGGGTGACAAATGGGAGACCGCGGGACGACAGTTCGGCCCTTCACTTTTCCGGTTCGGGCGGCCGGGTGATGCAGGCCTAGGCCAGACCGAGGTACTCCTCCAAGGTGAGCGAGGAGTTGGGCCCGAAGTCGGCGGCGATGTCGGTGCCGACCCAACGCAGGTGCCACGACTCCCAGGCGTAGCCGGTGATGTCGGTCTTGCCGTCGGGGTAGCGGACGATGAAGCCGTAGCGATAGGCGTTCGCGGCGACCCAGTCCGCCTCGTCGGTCCGTGCGAAGGCGGCCCCGCGGTTGACGCCGTCCCAGACGTCGAACGCGAGCCCCGTCTGGTGTTCGGACTTGCCCGGCTCGGCGAAGTAGCGGCGGGCGGTCGCCTCGTCGTAGGTCTGCAAGGCGCGGTTGAAGCTGGCGGCCTGGGTGGCGTAGTCCCGATAGCCGCTCCGGATCGTGAGCGTGAGGCCGGCAGCGCGGGCGTCCGACGCCATCCGGCCGAAGGCGGCGTAGGAGTCGGGGTTGATGCCTTCGGGCTGACCGGCCCACGGGGAGGCGTACCGCGCCGAGACGGGATGCTCCTTGCTCACCACGACCACGCCGTCGACCGTGAAGGGCTGGTCGAGCTGGGCGCCGGTCCGCGTGTCTGCGGACGCCGCGGGCGTCGGCCAGGCGGGCGTCGCCTTCGGGTCGGGGGTGCTCGCCGAGGGCGTGGACGCCGCCGCCGGCCGCTGCGTGGCTGCCCCGCGCGCCGCGTTCTCGGCGCGTGGCGTCGGCGCGGTTGCGGGATCGACGGCCGAACAGCCTGCGAACAACGCCACGGCGGCGAGGGTTCCGAGCGCGGCGGTTCGGGCGCGGGTGATCACGAGGATCCACTCTACGGACGCGGCCTGTTGCGGGAGAATCCGTTGCCGGATGTTCCCCCATGGGTCCTACGCCGTGTCGTAGTAGGGTGCGCCGCATGACGGCTGTGCATCTGGGCGGGGTCTCGACGGGGTCGACGGGAGGGCATCCGCGGGGGGTTCCGCACGGAGCGACCGACAGGCATCCGGGCGGCCATCCGCACGCGGCGGCGTCCCGGCGGAACCTCGATTTCGACGGGGCACCGTTCATCGCCATCTGGGAGACCACACAAGCCTGCGACCTGGCCTGCAAGCACTGCCCCGCGCGATGGCCCAGCCGTTGCGGAACCCGGCCGAGCTGACCACCGCCGAGGCGAAGGCGCTGATGAAGCGCCTGCGCGAGTTCGGTCCGATCGTGTTCGTGTTCTCCGGTGGCGACTGCTTCAAGCGGCCCGACATCGTCGAACTCGTCGGCTACGGCGCCGAGCTGGGCCTGCGCATGGGGATCACGCCGGCCACCACGTCGCTGGCCACCAAGGAGCTCCTCCAGCAGCTGAAGGACGTCGGCCTGACCCGCCTCGCGATCAGCCTCGACGGACCCAATGCCGCGATCCACGACGAGTTCCGCCAGGTGCAGGGCAGCTTCGACCACGGCCTGCGGATCCTCCGCGAGGCGCAGGAGGTCGGCCTGTCGACGCAGGTCAACACTGTCATCCGCAAGGCGAACATCGACGACATGGACGCCATGACCCACCTCATGACGACCTCCGCGTGGTGTTCTGGGAGGTCTTCTTCCTCGTCCCCATGGGGCGCGCCAAAGCCGAGGACGTGGCGTCCGCCGACGAGTTCGAGGCCGTGTTCCATCAGCTCTACGACCTGTCCAAGACGGCTCCCTTCGACATCAAAGCCACCGCCGCGCCGCAGTACTCGCGCGTCGTCATGCAGCGCAAACGAGCCGAGGTGCCGCCGGCGCCGACGACGACGTCCGCGACGTCATGACCCGCGGCATGCACTACTCCCAGAGGGACGGCATCGGCCGCGCACGCAACGTCAACGACGGCGACGGGTTCGTCTTCATCCGTCACACCGGCGATGTGTCTCCGTCGGGCTTCCTCCCCCTCCGGGCGGGCAACATCCGCGAGGGCGACATCATCGACATCTACCGCAACGCCCCCGTCTTCCGAGAGCTGCGCGACCGCTCGCTCCTCAAGGGCAAGTGCGGCGTCTGCGGCTACCGGGACGCCTGCGGCGGCAGTCGCGCGCGGGCGTACGCCGTGACCGGGGACCACCTCGCCGAGGAGCCCTTCTGCGCCTACGAGCCGGCTCGCTGATCGCGACGGCCCGGCGGGGCTCAGGAGATCGCCCGGACCAGGAGGTCCTCCGCGCTGGAGAGCGTCGCATTGGCCAGGTCGGCGTTGCTCGCCGGATCGGTGATCGGTGTGGCCATGATCGTCGCGCCGGCGTCGATGACCACGACGTTGCCCGTCCGGAGGGCGAACCACACGCGGCCGGCGGCGTCCTCGTGGGCGGGGGAGCCGTCGGCGAGGAGGAACTCGCTGCTGACGCTGAGACCCTCGTCGGCGTCGGTCTGGACGGTGTCGATGGCGACGTGCTGCACCAGCGACCCGCTGGGGCCGTCGTAGGTGAACGGCCGGTCGGAGCACGCCTGGGCGCGGGCCCGGAAATCGGCCACGAACGAGGCGGCGGCCGCGGCGTCCGTGAAGACGAACGCGCCGCGGTTCTCGGCGCTCTCGCCCGTCTCGGACGACCACGTGGCCACCTGCTCGTCGACCAGTCCGGGCACGGTCCCGGTGTCGAGCACGTCCGGGCCGCAGGGCCGCAGGGCGAACCGAAGGGTGTCGTCCACGCCGGTGTCGCCCTCGAAGAGGGTGAAGCCGGCGGGGAGCGCGGTCCGTGGCGCGGCGGCGGTGGGGACGGCGCTGGGCGTGCCGGACGAACTCTCCCGGGGGGTCGGCGGGGCGGTCGGCGTCCCGGCGGGTGTCTCGCTGGGCTCGGCCGAAGGGGTGGACGCCGAGGGCGTCGAGATCGGCACTCCCTCCCGGGCGGGCACGAGGAAGGACAGCGCGCCGAAGCCAAGGCCGACCGCGGCGACGGCCGCCACGGCGGCGAGCGCGAGGGCGCGTCGGTTGCGGCGGCGTCCCTCGCGCATGACGCGGGCGGCGAGGTGGCTGGGCTGCTGGCCCGGGGTGATGCCGTGCATGCGGGTGCGGGCTTCGTCTTCGGAGATGGGGCTCATGTCAGCCTCCGTGGGAGAGTTCCGGGCCCAGGTGGCTGCGGAGCCGCTGGAGAGCCCTGTGACAAGTGGATTTGACGGTGCCGAGAGCGATGCCCAGTTCGGCGGCGACGTCGGCCTCGGAGAGGTCGGCGTAGAAGCGGAGCACCACGACGGCGCGTTCCCGGGGAGGGAGCGCGGCGAGTTCGCGGGCGATCGCGTCGCGGTCGTCGACGCCGGCGTAGTCGCGGTCCGCGCGCGGATCGGCGCGGTCGACGGGCTCAACCGCTGGCGCCTCGAAACGCCGTCGCCGCCACCGGTCGGTCGTGAGATTCACCATGGTGCGCCGGCAGTAGGCGCGGGCCAGGCCCGGCTCGATGCGTCGCCACGCCCGGTAGGTGCGCACGAGGGCCTCTTGCAGGAGGTCCTCGGCGACGGCGCGATCCGAAGTGATGAGGTAGGCCGCCCGCGAGAGGTAGGCGTGGTTCGCGTCGACGAACGCTTCGAACTCCGCGTCGGTCGAGGTGCTGGTCATACCCCTCCTGACGAACGTGCTCCGCGAAAGGTTCACCGGGAACGGCTGCGATTCTTCCATGGGCGCTGGCACTTCCCCGCGGGCACGGGCAACATCGCCCATGAGGTCCCGGGTCTGGGCCGGGGGCTCTAGCCTTGCTCCATTCCGCACCGTCGAGGAGTCCTCATGTTCCGCAAGATCCTGGTCGCCAACCGCGGCGAGATCGCTGTCCGCGCGTTCCGCGCCGCCACCGAGTTGGGGGCGACCACGGTCGCCGTCTTCCCTTACGAGGACCGCCTCGCCGAGTACCGCCTCAAGGCCGACGAGTCCTACGAGATCGGCGAGCGCGGCCACCCCGTGCGCGCCTACCTCGACGTCGAGAACATCATCGGGGCGGCCAAGGCCGCCGGCGCCGACGCCATCTACCCCGGCTACGGTTTCCTCAGCGAGAACCCGGATCTCGCAGCGCGCTGCGCCGAAGATGGCATCACCTTCGTGGGCCCGAGCCAGACGGTGCTGGAGTTGACCGGCAACAAGGCCCGCGCGATCTCGGCGGCGCGCGAGGCGGGGCTGCCAGTGCTGCGCGGTTCCGATCCCTCGACAGACATCGCCGAGCTAACGGCGGCGGCGTCCGACATCGGGTTCCCGGTCTTCGTGAAGGCCGTGAGCGGCGGCGGCGGGCGGGGTATGCGCCGCGTGGCAGCGGCGGACGCCCTCGAGGCGGCCCTCGCCGAGGCGATGCGCGAGGCCGACGCCGCATTCGGTGACCCGCGCGTCTACCTCGAGGAGGCGGTGACCCGGCCGCGGCACATCGAGGTCCAGATCCTGGCGGACGCCGCCGGCAACGTCATTCACCTCTACGAGCGCGACTGCTCGGTGCAGCGGCGGCACCAGAAGGTCGTCGAGTTGGCGCCTGCGCCCAACCTCGACCCCGAGGTGCGCGCCCGCATGTGTGCGGACGCCGTCGCCTTCGCCCGGCACATCGGCTACGTGAACGCGGGCACGGTGGAGTTCCTGCTGGGGGAGGACGGGGAGTATCGGTTCATCGAGATGAACCCGCGGATCCAGGTGGAGCACACGGTCACCGAGGAGGTCACGGACGTCGATCTGGTGAGCAGCCAACTGCGCATCGCGGCGGGCGAAACCCTCCACGACCTCGGCCTCGACCAGGACGCCGTCCACGTCCGCGGCGCGGCGTTGCAGTGCCGCGTGACCACCGAGGATCCCGCCAACGGGTTCCGTCCGGACACGGGCGTCCTCAGCGTCTACCGGACGCCCGGGGGTGCGGGCGTGCGCCTCGACGGCGGCACGGTGTTCGCCGGCGCGGAGGTGGGTGCCCACTTCGACTCGATGATGGTGAAGCTCACGTGCCGGGGCCGCGACTTCGCCACGGCCGCCCGCCGCGCCTACCGGGCGCTGCGCGAGTTCCGCATCCGCGGGGTGAGCACGAACATCAGCTTCCTGCGCGGCGTCCTGTCCGATCCGGACTTCCTCGCCGGCAATGTCACCACGTCGTTCATCGACGAACGGCCCGAGCTGCTGCATCCGCACGAGTCCGCCGACCGCGGCACGAAGCTGCTGCAGTTCCTCGCCGAACGGACGGTCAACAAGCCGTGGGGCGATCCCCGGACGCCGATCGTCGCCCATACGAAGCTGCCGGAGATCGACCTCAAGGCCGCCCCGCCGGCCGGGTCGAGGCAGCGGCTGCTCGAAATTGGCCCGGCCGGGTTCGCCGCGGCGCTGCGCGCCCAACAGGCCGTGGCGGTGACCGACACGACGTTCCGGGACGCCCATCAGTCGCTCCTCGCCACCCGCGTCCGCACGCGTGACATGCTCAACGTGGCGCCCCTCATCGCGCGGCTGCTGCCGCGCCTGTTCAGCGTGGAGGCGTGGGGCGGGGCGACCTACGACGTGGCGCTGCGGTTCCTCAAGGAAGATCCCTGGCAGCGGCTCGCCCAGCTGCACGAGGCGATGCCGAACCTGCCGATCCAGATGCTGCTGCGCGGGCGCAACACGGTGGGCTACACGCCCTACCCGCTCGCGGTGACGAACGCCTTCGTGGCCGAGGCTGCGCGCACGGGGGTCGACATCTTCCGCATCTTCGACGCGCTCAACAACGTCGACCAGATCCGGCCCGCCATCGAGGCGGTCCTCGAGACCGATCACGCCGTCGCCGAGGCCGCCCTCTGCTACACGGGCAACATGACCTCGCCGGGGGAGAAGCTCTACACGCTCGACTACTACCTCAAGCTCGCCGAACAGTTGGTCGAGGCCGGCGCGCACATCCTCGCCATCAAGGACATGGCGGGGCTCCTGCGGGCGCCGGCGGCGTCCAAGCTCGTGACGGCCCTGCGGGAGAACTTCGACCTACCGGTCCATCTGCACACGCACGACACCGCCGGCGGCCAGTTGGGCACGCTGCTCGCGGCGATCGACGCGGGGGTGGACGCCGTCGACGTGGCGACGGCCGCGTGGGCGGGCACGACGTCGCAGGTGTCGATGTCGGCACTCGTCGCGGCGACCGACGACACCGAGCGCGCCACGGGCCTGTCGCTCGACGTGGCGCAGGAGTTGGAGCCGTACTTCGAGGCCGTGCGGCTGCTCTATGGGCCGTTCGAGTCCGGGTTGCCCGGGCCGACGGGGCGTGTCTACCACCACGAGATCCCCGGCGGGCAGCTGTCGAACCTGCGCCAGCAAGCCATCTCGCTCGGTCTCGGCGAGCGGTTCGAGGCGATCGAGGACATGTACGCCGCCGCCAACGCGATGCTCGGCAACATCGTGAAGGTGACGCCGAGCTCGAAGGTGGTGGGCGATCTCGCCCTCGCCCTCGTGGGGCAGAGCATCGATCCCAAGGCGTTCGAGGCGGATCCGCAGCGCTACGACATCCCCGACTCGGTGATCGGCTTCCTCAACGGCGATCTCGGCGACCCGCCCGGCGGTTGGCCCGAGCCGTTCCGCAGCAAGGCCCTGGAGGGACGCCGCACGAAGCCGGTCGAGACGGAGCTCGGTGAGGAGGATGCCGCGGCGCTGGCGTCCGACCCGCGGGGCACGCTGAACCGGCTGCTGTTCCCCGGCCCGACGAAGGACTACCTGGAGGCCACCAAGGAGTATTCGGACCTGTCGGTGCTGACAACGCGGCAGTTCCTGCACGGGCTGGAGCCCGGCTTGGAACACGACGTGCCCATCGAGCGCGGCAAGACGCTGCTCATGAGCCTCATGGCCATCGGCGACCCGGACGAGCGCGGCATGAGGCGCGTCCTGGCGACGATCAACGGGCAGTTGCGGCAAGTGATGGTGCGCGACGAGTCGGTGAAGTCGGACGCCGTCGCTGCAGAGCGTGCCAACCCGGCCAACCCGGGTGACGTGCCCGCTCCGTTCTCGGGCGTCGTGACGCTGACCGTCGAGGTGGGCGACGAGGTGAAGGCGGGCGACCAGGTGGCCACCATCGAGGCCATGAAGATGGAGGCCGCGATCACGGCGCCGGTGGCAGGCACCGTGCAGCGGCTGGCGTTGCAGCACAGCCAGGCTGTGGAGGGGGGCGACTTGCTGCTGGTGATCGTCTGAGACCTGCTGGGCGGTGGTGAGGGGCTCTGCGGTGAGGTCGTGAACGGATCTTGGTCACTCGACGCCCCTACCCCCCGCCCTCCCTGCAGGCGACTGTTACATTCTCAGCGCCTGCCTGGGCGACGGACGTTCTCCTCAGACATCGAGGATGAGCGCGAGGGTCTCGGGCTACCGGCTACGTTTGCCAGGTGATCCGCGTCGAGGAAGCCGGGATTGTCGGTCGCCTGATTGACTTCGCCTGGCCGTGGGTCGAGTCCGGTCAGCAGGTGTTCCCCTTGGCGGCCTTCTCCCCAGAAGGCTTGCGTGCGGTATGGCAACGCTGTGTCGACGTCCGGGGCGATCACCTTCTGCTTGCCCGTTCTGAGGATGCGAGCGTCGTTGGCGTGACGGGACTCCTCGTCGATGAGGAGTGCAGATTCCTCGGCGGACCGATCGGGGCCCCCTATGCCGCGGTGGCTGACGCGTTCCTCGCCTGGTTCACCGCGCACTACGCCGACCGCCCACTGAGCGCCGGGATTTCCGCCCGCCATTCCGGTGGGTACGAGTGGTGGCGTCGACACGGCCGTCTGAGAGAGGCCAGTCATGTGATGGTGAGCCAGTCGGGGGTCGCCGCGCCGAGACCAGCGAACGCGTGCATCGTGACGCCGACTGCCGGCAGCACTGCTGCCCGGCTACACGCCGAGGCCCTGCCGGATGGGTGGTGGACAGCAGACCGTGTCTGTGCCGACGTGGCACGGTGGATCTGTCTCACCAACGCGACCGCCACCGCGTATCTGGCGGCTCGCCTCGGCCAGGACCTCATGGGACGTCCGGAGGCTGAGGTATTTGCAGCTCTCGGCGGCCCCAGCGATCTCACCGAACTACTCGTCGAAGCTCGGGCGTTGAGCACCCGTCAACACGCCCGAAGGCTGGTCTTCTTCGCAGCCGCCGAGCACCGCGAGGCAGCGCTCGGAGCTGGCCTCCAGGAAGTCGCTGGCTACGCCGACTGGGTCATCGACCCCGACGCACAGACGGCGACCTGACGGTGTGGCTGAGGAGTTGGCTGCGGTGATGCGCTTGGCCTGCTGGCTATCCGTTCTGCAGGGCCGTCCTGGTGTCGGCGGCCAGCTGGTTCACCGAGTCGACCATGCCTTCCAGTTGCTCGGTGTCGGTGCTGAGCCGCGTGAGGGCGCCTGCGGCTCGCGGCGCGAACTCGTGCGAGTCGATGGGGAGGAGCTGCACATCGACGATCGCGCCCTTCTCGTTGGTCACCCAGCTGCCGGCTGACGCGTGCCAGGCGTGAGCGCAGAGCAGGAGTGCAGTCGAACAACAAAGGGCGACGTGGCCCACGTCGAGTTTCGGGATGCCCTTGCGCGCGGCCTCCACGAAGAATCCGGCTTGCCACAGGTTGTCGATCATCGCAGCGCGCAGTGCCGGCGGGTAGGGAGTGAGTGCTTCCCGCAACGGATCGAGCACCCGGTCCGGGTCGGCCAGGGGCACGCAGGTGGCCAGCTCGCCGGCATAGGACACGTCCAGGAATCCCAACGGGTGCCCCGGCTGAGGGTGGAAGGCGAACGCGCCCGCCTCGGCCCGGCGGCACTGTTCGGCGACCCGACTCAGGTCGCGCAGAATCCAGTCGACGGCCGTCCCGTCAACGGTGAGCCAGCCTCCGCCGTCGACCCAGGGCCCCCACGAGCCCGGGCCGGCCACGTCGACTGGACCGTCGTCAGCGAACAGGCCCGCGACCCGCCGCAGCTCCTCCATGTCCAGGGACGTGCGGTCGTAGTAGAGGCCAAGGTCGACGTCAGAACCCGCGTGATGCGTCCCCTTCGCCCTGCTGCCACCCAGCGCAACGGCTCTCACGCCGGGAACACGAGTGAGCGACTCGGCCATCGCCTGAATCCGGCCGTCAGCGATCATGCGTCCACCCTGACACGTGGCGTAGGTCAAGCACAGCCGCTGGGCGGGGCGAGATGCATCGCGACGGCAGCGGCGACGACCGGCACGACATGACCGTCGTACACCCGGTCCAAGCGAAACTCCCAGGCGTCGGAAGAACGCACGACGCCTCGGCACGCTGCCGCTCCGCAGTGGCAGGGCAAACTGAACTCAGGGTCCGTCGTGGAAGCGGCGTAGTCGTTGGTCACCTCCTCGCCAAGCTGGATGTCGCGGCGTGCGACGAATTCGAACGGGCCGGACCACCACAGGTTCGGATCGCACGAGTGATGGCCGTGGTGGTTGGGAGATCCCGAAGGGAGCACCAGATGCAACTCGCTGGTGACCGCGATGGTGTCCACGTAGTCGTCGCTGTCTCGGAACAGTTGGTGGAGGCGCTCAGTGGAAACGAGGACGCCACCCAGCCGGGAGACCAGTTCGCCACACGCGATGGGCCTCGTCGCAAACAGCCCCGTTCCTTCGATCGGAGACTCACGCACCTCCACGCTCTGGGTGAGCCAACAAGCGGGCGAGACGCGCATGCCGGGAGTCTAGGTGGCGACCGCTCGTCGGATGACCGTCAGGTCGCGTCGCTCGCGCGACGACGTCGGCCAGGGCAGGGATCTTCCGGCGGAAGCTGCGGCCCAACTGGTGTGTGCACCGTGCAGCAGCATGAGCGTCGGGGCGTCAGCCGGCCCGAAGACATGTAAGCCCATGGCTGGCAGCGTAACCGTGGTCACGTGTCTCGGCTGTCGCCTCGGCCCTACGACGGGGTATCCGAGGAGTGCGGCGTGCGGATCGCAGGAGATCCGCGCGAAGGCTCCCTCAGGGATGGACGAGAGTGACGATCTCGGTGACCACGGTGGCGTCGGTGATATCCCGCAGGCCCCACTCATCCAGGTAGGGGGCGTAGAACTCAGTGTGCGCGAGTCGCCAGAGGGCGAGGGACAGATCTCCCTCGCCCTCCGCAACCGCGATGCGCTCCGGAACCGCCAGGAACCGGTGCGTCTCGACCCGGTCGGTGCGCAGGATGAGGTGAGGCCGCCCGTCGGCGCCCAGTGCGATCCAATGGTCGCCGACCTGTGGAAGCGGATCGCCGTTGGCTAGGTAGTCCTCAACGAGTCCGCTACCGGCCGTCTTGACGCCGGAGAGATATAGCTCGATCAACTGATCGGCAATCCCAGGGCTACCGGGGCGTCCGGCGACGACGTGCCGGGTATGAGCGCCAGCATCCGGATGCTCGGTCAGATAGGCCTGCCAGAACTGCTCCTGCTCCGGCGTCAACACCATCCCCACACCCTAGACGCAAGCGCCGAG